>JBNMNB010000199.1:0-14546 GCA_051270635.1 Verrucomicrobiales bacterium
CGGACAAGAATTGTGCAGACAGCATCAAGAAACTGGTCGACCTTGTGCCGAAGGAACTTCACTAACATTCGTACTTTTTTTGATTATGCGTGCACTTGGAATTGACTACGGAGATGCAAGGATTGGACTGGCCATCAGCGACGATCTCGGGATGATGGCTCATCCACTGGAAACGGTGGTAACCGCCAAAGTCGAGAGTGCGGAAACGCGGATTGCAGAGGTCGCGCGCGAGAAGCGTGTCGATAAAATCATCATGGGACTTCCCCTGCGCTTTGACGGCACAGAAGGCCCGGCAGTGGACAAAGTAAAAGCGTTCACCGAGCGCCTGCGCTCTCGGATCGATCAACGCATTGACGTCATCTTTATCGATGAGCGCCTCAGCACCGTAGAAGCCCAGCGATCGCTCCATGAGGCCGGCCGAACCGTGCGCAACAGCCGCGCTATTATTGATCAGGCAGCCGCCTGCATCATCCTGCAGGACTACCTTGATCAGCAAGCACAGCCCACTTTCGCGGCAGATAAAGAAGAGGAATAGCCGACCGTCATCGCAACGAATTCCAGGAAAGTGAAGCACCTGTGCATCCTCTGCATTCGCATTTACCAATGGGCTATCGCGCCGGTAAAGCGCCTGCTCTGCGGCGGAAAAGGAACTTGTCGCTACGATCCCTCCTGTTCCCAATACGCCATAGGTGCGTTGCAGCAGCACGGCTTTTTCAAGGGCTGCGCTGTCGCCACTCTGCGCATTGTGCGCTGCCATCCGTGGGGTGGATTCGGCCTGGATCGGGTTCCGACCATCGCGCTCTGGAAGCACCTGCTGGGAGGCCGTCTCTCCGAAAATGTCTGGCGCAACCATGCCATGGCCACTGCGGGAACAGTTTTAGTAAGTCGAAAGGGTCGGTTCGTCGCCGAAGCGGCCACGCCAGCAGAGACGCTAAACATCGCCCAACAGGGCAGCCGAGACTTCGATGGCGGCAGACTTTTCTCAACTCTGCCATGCGATGCCACTACGCTGGCAATGATCGAACCACATTCAGTCAAGATAGAGCTGCTCTGAAGGAAGGCTGGATCTTGCCATCTGCCGCAGTGACGATAGATTCCCGATATGCGCTTGCTTGTTCAATGTTCCGACTGTCAGCGACCGTATGATGCCACTGGTTGGGAAATCGGTTCCGCTTTCCACTGTAGTTGTGGAGCCGTGGTAAAGGTGGTCAGCCCCGAGGGGCATGACGCGGCGATCGTGCCCTGCTCATCTTGTGGCGCACCCCGCACCAGCGGTGAAGAAAAGTGTCGCTTCTGCGAGAGCGAATTCACGCTGCACGAGCAAGACCTGCATACGGTGTGTCCCAGTTGTCTCGCCCGAATCAGCGAACATTCCAAGTATTGCCACCACTGCAGCACGCCCATCACTCCTGAATCTGCAGCAGGCGAGATGTCAGACTTCAAATGCCCGGCGTGCGATGCACAACCTCAGCTGCGTAGTCGAAGGATTGGCTCCGAAAATGCGACCGTCCTGGAATGCGTCAGCTGTATGGGGCTATGGCTTGGTCACGATGCCTTCAATGCCCTGTCCAATCGAGCGGACAAAGAATTCCAGCACCGGGGCGCTGAGGTCGACTGGGCATCATTCCCGCAAGTGGAACTCGATTCTGATTGGCGCTACCGCATGTGCCCGAAGTGTGCTTATCCGATGGTGCGCCGCGTCTTTGGAAAACGCAGCGGCATCATGATCGATCTCTGCCGTGAACACGGCGTCTGGTTCGATCCAAAGGAACTAAAAATGATCCTCACCTGGATTCGCTCAGGCGGCCTTATCGAGGCTGGCAAATCCGCCGCTCAGTCCGCCCGGCGCCGAGCCAGAGATCGTGCGCTGGATGATTCGTTCGTAGAAGAAATGCGGGGAGAATTATTCCGCATCACTTTGTGATTCAGCCGCTGCGTTGGTCGGCATTTTTTCCATCAGGAAGCGTGTCAGCGTTTCCTGGTAGTGGCGGCGAGTGTTGCGTCCTTCTTTGAGTGCGTGCGTGCGATTGGGATAGGTCATGAGTGAGAAGTGCTTGTTGTGAGCGACAAGTTCGTTAACCAGCGCTTCACAATTCTGGTAGTGCGTATTGTCATCGCCTGTGCCGTAGACCAGGAGCAAGTCACCCTCTAGCTGATGCGCGTAGGTGATGGGCGAACCATTGATGTAGCCTTCAGGATTGTTCTCCGGCAGGCCCATGTAGCGCTCTTGATAGATGGTGTCGTAGTAACGTTGATTACTGATAAAGGACACCGCCATGGCGAGACTGTAGGTCTCAGGATAACGAAATATCGCGTTGAGGCTCATGGATCCGCCACCGCTGACACCCCAGATACCAATGCGTTCTGGATCCATGTAAGGGCGTTCTACCAGCAGGGCTTTCACAGCCGCCTCTTGATCCGCTGAGGCCAGGATTCCAATTTGACCATACACGCATTTGCGCCACTCCCTTCCCCGCGGCGCCGGCGTCCCGCGGTTTTCGACACACATCAGGATATACCCTTCCTGCGCCAGGAATCTGTTCCACATGTGGCTGCTCCAGCGGTCGACGACGCTCTGCCCGGCTGGCTCACCGTAGACGTAAAAGAGAACGGGATACTTTTTCTCTGGATCAAAATCAGCCGGCTTCATGCACCAGCCATCTAGGTCAACACCCCCTTCAATCGTGATGCGAAAACTCTCCACTTCAGGTTGCTCGAGGGTCGCCATCCGCTGTTTGAGCTCGGCATTATCTTCCAGCACTTCAATCACTTCGTGTGATGGCAACTTCACCCATTGCTTTAGGGTCGGTTGGTTGAATGACGAGAAGGTATGCAGGGCTCGTGCGCCATTGGGTGAGATATCGTAGCCGTTAGTGCCTTTAAAAGCATCCCCTTGAGGAGTCACCCGCTTCATGTCTGAGCCATCGACGCGGATGCTGTAGAGGTAACGGCGCGTCGGCTCATCGGGTGCTGCGTAGAAATACAGCAGCGGAGAGGATTCGCCTTCGGCAGCTGGGATCACTGCTACCATTTCGATGGCATCCATGCCATCCGGCGTCACTGGCTGAAGCTCCAGTCCAGCAGTGGTGGCGACATACACTCTCTTCCAGCCTGTGCGATCACTGAACCAGAGAAAGCGACCATCTTCCAGCCATAGATACGGATAATCCAGGTCGATCCAGGCATCGTCCACGTCTTCCATGACCGGATACACCGCAGCGCCGGGCTCGGGCACGTTAAAGAAGCGCAACACATTTTGCTCACGGTTCAACTGGCTGATGATGAGATGGGGGGCAGGCGCACCTACTATCATCGGCGACCAGTCGAGCCCAGGAATGTAATTATTGCGTTGATCGCCGGGCACGGGAATCTCAGTTGATGAGGGGACATCGAGCCAGTTGAACTGAGTGAGCCAAACCTGACATATTGGATTTGTCTGCCCGGTTTTGGGATAATGATAGTAGCGCACCTTTGGCGACAGGCCATCAGTCAGGTTCACCAATGGATACAGCGGAACGCCTTCATCATTGATCTTCCAATAGGCGAGGAAGCGACTGTCTGGACTCCAGCGGAACCCTTTGCGTAAACGAAATTCCTCTTCATAGACCCAGTCAAATGTCCCATTCACTATCGTGTCAGAACCGTCTGTAGTAACGGCGTGGATGGCAAGTGTAGTCGTGTCCTGCACGTAGAGATTGCGCTCCCGCACGAAGGCAATCTTGCTACCATCGGGCGATAATTCTGCGAACATCATGGTCGAAGGCGCGGCGGCGTCCCCTCCCAGCTGGCGGACCTCTCGCGAGCTGCGATCGAGCAACCAGTAGTCGCCGCGCGTGTTGCTGCGCCAGACCCGTTTCGAGTTCGTATAGATCAGCAGCTTTGACAGGTCGTCCGAAAAGCTGAACGATTCCACATTGATGGGATCGTATCCTCCTGGTGGAATCAAGTCCGCTGCACGCACCATGATGCTGGACATTCCAGTTTCGGGATCATGCCTGACGATGTCCTGTCCCTCATCGTTCAGGTCGGAGGATTCGAGTGTCGTGTAAGTGCCATCAGCAAGCCAGTCGGGCGACAGCGCATCCTTGACAGTCCACTTTCCATCTTCAAGCACATCATCCAAAGTCAATACAGGCCGCCCCTGCTTCTCTTCCACTGCTGCCTTGTCATCCTCTGCAAAAACAGGCGAGGTGGCAGTAATTGCAATGAGTGCCGCAGCGGTACACGCGTTCCTTATCCAGAGGCTTCGCACGCTCGGTTCAGTTATTTCAGATTCCATGATGATTAAATTGATCAAATAATGCTTTACGCTCGTTCGAACGAGCCATCGGTAAAGTTACTCCAAAAACGAGGATTTGAGAACTGGTTCCCGAAAGCTATGCTGAAAAATGCCAGAGATTCCGTTGCATATCGAAGGAACAATCCCCTGCCCTCACTTGCCCATACCAGCCTCTGCGCTGGACTCCAGTCACACGCGACTGCTCGGCCGCGAGCGCGGTTCCACCTTCTATCTCGCAGCTCTTGAATATGCGCAATCACTGTGGTTACAGGGTTTTCCCGCACGTTCCCTGCTCCTGGTCAATCGCGCTTTAGGCGCTGATCTCCAGGGAGACGAATCAGCGTTAGAGGAGTGGCCGCTACCTTACTCTGCCGCTGCGTGGATCATGTCACATCGCCTGGAAGAACAATTCATCGGCAATCCCCGCCGTCATTACCAGCATCTGGCAACGCGGATGGTCGAACCAAGGAAAGAACTACGCTGCTGGCGCGCATGGGCCTGCTGGTTCATGGCATGCCGGATTTTTCCCGATTATCCGGCGGACCAAAAACAAATCGCTGAAGAAGGTGTCATTGAGCCTGACAAAGTCACCATTTCCGATCATCTCCACCGCCTTGGCACCAACGGCGAAACCAATCTCTGGGAACAAGCAGTCGATCTCAGCGGCAAAGGCTTAACTGCAGACTAGCGACGTCCCTGCCAGCGACGGTAGTCAACTTTCTCAAATCTGCAGCGGTTGCAGGGTGGGTTGTAGTAACCGTACCAGTGTGCCGGGCGCCCGACGTAAGAAAAATTCCCATAGGGCGTGTAGCGAGTGGTGATCGTTGGATAATCTCCACAGCCGCAAGCTCCGTTGCCGTGATTGTGGCGCACGTACTGTGACGCAATTTTGGGGCTCTTGAGCCAGGCTGAGACACCGATCGCACTCGCTCCCACTTTCACCTGCGGCCGCACCTTGCGAACGCGTGGTTTTACGGTAGTGGATGTGACCGTCTTGACCTTTGCTGGGACAGCAACCATCTGCGCAGTGGTCGGTTCCTCAGCCTCTTCTGATTCAGGCTCTGCGTCCAGATCCAGATCGTCAATGGCGACGTCTACTCCATCGATTTCACCAAGCAATCCTGGGTCTGGGGGCGAACTGTGACGGATGGGCGGCGTCGCCTCTCCTGTGTGACCGAGCGCCGTCAGAGTCTCTTCATCCAACTCGTAGAACGGAATCTTGGCGATCCCTTCACTGTGTTTCACGATGACTCCATCCGATTCCATCTTCAGAATTTTGATGTTCTCATAACGATCTCCTTCAATCGTTTCAACTGTGTCGACAGCCAGGGCACTGGTGGTCACCGCAAACGCGGCAAGGGGTGAAATCATCCATCGAATCGCAAAAGTGTGTCTCATATACTGGATCTTTGTCGCATTTATGATATTTGTCAAGACCATCAGAATTTTTGCCAGCAACCGTGATTGTCATGATCTGTGAGATATCAGGAAATAAAATTGCGCCAAAGAGCAGGCTGGCGACGCTCGTTGTATCTTTATGAAGCATCTCTTTCCATTTTCCTCCCGGATTTTTCAGATTCGCCGCAGATTGATCAGATCGATGACCGCTGTTCTGGGACTCCTCACGTTGTCCCAGGCGAACTTTGCTGGCGCCCAGGAAGCACCGCTGCCATCCACCAACCAGTCGTCCCTTGAAAAAGCAAAAGAGACTGCTTCCGACTTTCTCCGATTCAGTGAAGATGATGCGCGCGGCAGACTGGAAGCGGCCATCGTCCGCTATGCCCGACCAATAGGAAATGGAAGAGGCAATGGCAGCAGCGTGGAATTAATTGGCGCAGTGCACGTCGGCGACACGGCATACTACGATTTTCTCAATGAGCGCATGGAAACATATGACGCGCTGCTTTACGAAATGGTCGGCAATCCTGAAGAACTGAAAGACGCGGAGAAACTGGCGGCCAATCAGAATCCACTGCGCATGATCATGCGCATGGTGAAAGGCATCTTGAAACTCGACTACCAACTGGATGCTATCGATTACTCGAAGGAAAACTTCGTGCACGCCGATCTCGACATGGAGCAATTCTCCGGAATGATGGCAGAACGCGGCGAAAATATGTTCACGATTCTGCAGAATGCCATGCGCAACAGCGCGAAGCAAAGTGACACTGCATCGACAGCGACGGCGGCACCCTTTGATCTAGCTCCCATCCTTGCGGCACTGGCCAGTCCGGACAGTGCCAGCGCTTTAAAACTGGTGATGGCGAAGCAATTCGACACTGCTGACATCCTGCTCGATTCCGCTGAGTCCGAAGGCGGCACTGTTATCCTTACCGAGCGCAACAAGCACGTCATGAAAGTGATCGAAGAACAAAGCGCTGCGGGAAAAATGAATCTCGGTGTCTTCTATGGTGCGGCGCATCTGGCGGATCTAGAACGTCGACTGATCGACGCTGGATACCTCAAAGTGGCCAATGAATGGGTCACTGCATGGGACATTCCAAAACCTCCCAAGCCGGTAGCTCCTGCACCTGTAAATCCAGCAGAATCCCCTACCCAGCAGGAATAGGGCGCCATTTTCCCAGAGTGAATTCGCGCGCGGTGAAACACCAGATCAGCAATTTTTTGCCATTCAAATAATCGGGATTTCTGCGAGCAAAATCGCGCACCAGTCGCACACGGGCAGCATCTGCTCCCGAGGCTTTGACCGAGACCAGGCTCAATGGAAAGCCGAACTGCTGCTGCAAGTGATCGGGCAATCCAGCACCAGTGCAGTGCATCTCACCACCTTCACTGAAGACCAGCGTGTGGCTGTCCCCTAACAGTATCACAGGACTACTATCAGAGGCAGGAACTGGCGTTACTTTGCCGCCCACCATTTTCCCGACTTTCACCATTTCGAGCTTTTCCTTCGCCATGCTGGACAGCCTATCCTGCACCAGATCACCCTTGATCGACAACGCCTGCTTCTCACCACGAACAATTCCAGCGGCAGCCTCTGCTGCGACCCATGGCAGATCTTTGTAAAGTGCCTTGATCTCAGCTGCGGCGATCTCACAGCCGAGCGGCGACCAGTGGGTGTCTTGCTCACAATAGAGTTTCTCCCCGGCAGCAATGCGCTTTTCAAAGATCGGCTCAAGATCGAGAACGTTCACTCCCTGCTCGCGCAGTTGATCATAGAATGGGGCCGACGGAAAAACGCCAGCGTTCGTGCGCGTTGCATCTTTACGGAATTTTTCTGGAACCATCGCCGCCTTCGCTGGCACGGGAACCAGTAGCAACTCGATTCCTTTTGCCTTCAGTTCCTGCTGGTATTTGACAATGATCGGAGCCGGATCTGGCAGTCCATCCGCCCCTGCTTTTTTCCAAAATTCGCCATGCCCCAGATGTTCCAGTTCCCTGGCGAGAAACAACCACTCAGGAGCATCCCCCTGCACTGCGAACCAGCCCTTTTCTTTCGCTATCGTACGGGCATCCGCACAGGCAGCGGCAAATGCTTCTGCTGAAGAAGCCGTTGTCCCTGCAGATGGCTTGGAATCCTGACAACTCGCCAGGCTGATCGCCAGCGTTGACGCAGACAATGCTGCCAGAGTTCTAATCAGGAGGCCATGGTAGCGGGGAAAGGTCGGATCAGTCATCAATGGTGGGATCGGTGCCCGGGGTTGTTGAGTCATAGTAAAGTGGAAGATCAAATTCACTGGTGCCCGACTCAGTTCGCTCTGAACGCAACTGCGGGTGGGCTTCAGCTTTTTCAACGACAATCTCATAAGTTTCGCCAATTGTTCGCGGCACTCCCGGTGCTGGCTTCCCATCCAGCACGGCCCAGTGCAGAACGACCATGCGCGGCGATCGATAGCGACCGGACATGATGTCGACGACATCGTAGGTGTAGTCGACCAATGCCCGACGATAGGTGTCGATCGAATCAGGTGTCGGCAGCGGCGTGGCCTCCACCAGTCGAGCCCGCAGGCGAATCTTTCCCCGATCGACGCGGCGGCCCATTTTCTTCTTAATCGGATAATATTCGTTCTTGATTTCCCCGGCAGTGAGCGCCCGATCGAAGATCGCGACACCTTCAATCTCACCTTCCCATCCTTCTACATTTCCTGGCGCGGGATCACCGATGATCAATGTTCCGGACTGCCACCCGCCAGTGGACTTCCGTGAGTGATTAATTTCTCCGAGCATGGCACCGTCGATATAAAGAGCTAATTTGTCCTCCAGCACGGTCAGCACCAGATGAAATGGTCGATCTTCTTCAATACGCAAGGTACCAAGCGGCACATTGTATTCTGCTGCGTCACCGGATTCACCCAACGTCAACTGGGCGCTGAGTTGATCGCGAATCCTGTAAACCGCAAGGGCAAATCCCTCGCCGCCCTCACCCATGGCGTAGCCCAGAAGGCGCGTGGAAAGATCAGGATTCTCACCGCTTAAGCGTTCGGTAACGAGTGCCTGGAGAGTCATCTCGCCACTGGCCGCGCAAGCACTTGCAATCGCCGCACTCGATTCGGAATCCGCTACGAAGTAACCGCCATCGATTCGCATTCCGTAACTAGAGCTGAAGCGCGCGAGCCCGTGTGCTTCTACCCGGCAGATGCGACGTTCCCCATCGGCAGCATCGCCAACAGGAACAGCATTCTCCTTCCTGGCGTTCTCCCATTTAAATACCAGCCCGTCCTCGGATTCTGGCCAGGGATAGACTTTAAGTGCTGCTACTGGTTCCTCTGGTTCAGGAATGGAAACATAGCTGGAGTCGCCCGTTGACACCCACAAATCAGGAAAAAAATCGCCCGTCTTATTAGTCGTCAGCCGCAGCGAAGCCTCTACCTGATCGTAGTTGGCGTTGAATTTGCACAGGATGATCTCGGCATCCTCACCTCCCTTGCTGATAACGTTTTGTCCCTTTTTAGCCTTAATGTAAGGCCCGGTGATGGCAAAGTACTTCGCATGATTGGACCAGCGTGGATGATAAACTTCATGCCCACCGACAACATCAATCTTACTGAGATTGACACTCCATGAACGCTCGCCATCAGGCATGAACATGCGAAGATTTCGATGTGCTCCGTCGAATACCCAGGTCACGCCACTTTCATCCGGCGCAGTGGATGTCCAACAACCATTCTCCGTTTTGACGACTTCATTGGTTTTCAGATCGAGCACTCCGGCCTCTGGCCAGGGCAGCAACGCACCCACTTTGTCACCCAGTCGGGAAAGTTGGAAATTGTCCGGGCTCAGGTACCGTTTGTCCCATATGACTTCACTTTGCGACGGATCATCCAGTTGGAACCGATAGAGATGCTTGCCGGCAATGGCGGCCGCGGCCGAGGACTCGAGATCGCGAATTGCGTACACCCACTGCACCTTCGATTCAGGATCCTGCCACACATCCACCGCGAAGCCGTTTCCCAATTCGGTGACGTTATTTCCATCCCAGTCGAGACGATAGATCACTGGCGAATACTTTTTCAATCCCGACTTTTCATTGCGTTTTGCATTCTTGTCTGTGTAGACGATCCAGTCGCCATCGGGCGAAATCATGGGTCGTGAGTAGTTGCCTTCCTCTGCCAGAATCACCCGTGCACCAAGGCCATCGCGGGTATCCATTCCCGCCAGCACATGCTTGCGGCCCACAGAATAGGTATCGGTCGATCCCCTGCCCTGGTGCCATTCCCAGACGATTTTCGTTTGCGCCCCACCCGTCAATTTTTCAACTTGTCGATGCAGATCGTCCGGTTGCTCAATCGTCAACCGACTATTGTCACGTTTCTTTCTGGCAGATTCACTGCTGGATGCCGGTTCTTTACCACAGCCACCACAGAGTAGTGCGATCAGAAGTGTCAGGATACCTTTGGCAATGACTGGAGGAATGGCGTGGGGCATGAGTGTCGACATGGGGATCAGTTTCCAAGGTGGGAGTCCTCAGCAGACTCATTGTTCCACGATCCCTCGACCTCTCAAGGGAAAACTCCCTCAATGACGGCACCGTCACACACTTGTCATTCAACGTTCGCTCGTCTGCAGCCGAAAAAATGACTACTGCCACCTTCTGCGGCGGTCGCACCATCCCTTCGTCGAAGATCCCGCGGTATGTGAAGCCTTCCTCAGGGACTTTCAGCGAACATTTCACCAGTACGCTGTAGCTCAGCGAATGATTCGCGGTAGCCGCTGATGGTGAAAATTGCGGTATTGATTTCCAGCACGTTTGCTCTGGACACTTCCATTGTCGTTTCCATTTGCTCAGCTGCTGCGAATTGTCCAATTGCCAAAGCTGCGTCACGGGCTCTAACAGCGTTTTCAAACAGAGCGACGTTTGGTATCCGATAACTTTCGATAAGTGTCTGCTGGCCGCTCAGGAAGGTCTCGATTTCGCCCATCACGAGAATGAAAGCCTCCGCATCGCCAACGCAGTAGTCCCCTGTCTCGGCCTCGGCGTCCTCATACATTTGTAAGAAGAGCAGAGAGCTTTCGAGCATCTCCTGTAATGCCGCCTGATAGCTACCATTGAACCAGTGACGGTTTCCATCATATAGCAAAGGGGTCTGGATCTCAGTGATCAGCACATTGAGATTGCCTAGAATTGCATTCACTTGAAAACGGAGATCAAGACATTCAGGCCGATACACAAATGGCCCGTCGATCTGCATCGCCTCTTCCATCGTTCGCGCTACCTGCATTACGTTATTCCCCATTGCATCCATCACTTCCAATTCCGGGTAACGCTCTGAACTGCCTGATCCGATCATCGAGCCTGCAAGTGCTGGTGTGAAACCAAGCTTCCCGAGGCTACTGCGCGCAGAACTCCCTAGCACTTCTCCAAATGACTGGATGAGATCGATCGCAGACTCTGTGGCAGAATGCCAGTCCTCTGCATCTCCTGTGAAGCCAACAGCCATCAGATTCTCAAGCAACAGCAAGGTTTCACTGAGTATCTCGGGAGTTGTCATTGCAGCTGTATCTTGCTCGCCTCTTGCTGATCGAATGGAGAGGAGTGTGTATTCCCCTATCACTCTTCCCGAGGGATTCGAAACCGTTACTATCTGTCCGGACTCACTGGATCGAACGGCAATTGTGCTGCCTCCGGTCAAAGTGATTCCGGTGATGCTGCCTTCCGGATCAAAATTGATCAGGCAGCTTGCATTTTCACTCAGCAGATAGAAACCAGCGTTTTCTCGCTTACGTAAAAAAGTGTTCCCGGTATCGGTCGAGATCAGCACTGTTTCGATCAACAGTTCCGTGCCGTCCGATTTTGCCTCTAACTCCATTTCATAAACCACCGGTAAAATGGCGTCTGCAGGCAATTCTCTAGAACGGTAGAACAGTGCTGTGTGCTCGGACTTTCGCATGGCCAGAGTCAGCTCTCCTGATTCCCCCCGCTGTGCCTTCAATGATCGTCTCCCAATCTTCAGCCGCAGGATCGCTGGTGCGTTCAACGACATAAAAGGCGCCAGCCTGGGTAGCGATCGACACTTCTACCTCTCTGGTGCCGCGGTTGAGATGAATATCGGCTGAAGCACTGTTTCCAATGAAAAACAGGGGTGCGTTAAGCCATAAAAATAGAGAGAAATGAGAAATTCTAGAGTTCATGCCGGTCAATACCGAGCTGAACAGAGAATCTTTCACGCTTTCACCGTGATGTTACGGTTACGGCCGAAGCCACCATCTTTATAGGTAACCTTTCCAAACTATTCTGCAAATCTCTCACTTCGGATAGAACCTCAGGTGTCGCTGAAAATTGGGCTGGTCGCTGAGCAACTACGACAGAAATATTCAAAATTTTAGCATTAAGAAAAATGAAAGAAATTTCATTATTCATTAGTAAGGAGGCGGAAGCAGGTTGTGGAAGTCTTTTGTTAGTTGGAATGTAGAAAATGCTCGGCAGTAACCTCCTGAAGCGAACAGGGATGGCAAGTCCAGCCTGAACCGCCAGTAGCCTCGAAGCTTGTTGGGAGAGAGCCACTCCACAATGACGGCCGCCGTCACAGCCTCGTCATTCAACGTTCGTTCGCCTGCAGCCGAAAAAACCGATCTCTACTTGCACCAGTGACATCCCTTGAAATTGGAATGACCGAACGATAGACCTGCTCAGCGACCGAGGTTCCAGCAGGGGCAATGCCGCTGACATAGGTGATTCCGATGCGCGCCATCGCCCAGTTCACCAGATCCTGCGAAGTTTGGAGTCGCAACTGCACACCAGTGGCGAGCAGTTCAGAAGGATAGCGAATGACAAGATGGCCAGCGGCGTCGACCTCCACTCGAACTGGTTCAAGTGAAAACGCGTTAGGATCGGTGCCGACGGCGAATTCGACAAGATCCATCAGACCATCTGCATCAGTGTCTGAAGATGACAAGTCGCCCGCCAGACCGTTCGCCAGCGCCCATTCCCGAGTGCCCAGCGGTTCTTGATTCAACAGTACCGTGATGGTCGACGATACGGTTCCGGCGCCATTTGCGATGGTTAATGTGTAGTCTGTCCGCCGTTCCGGCGGGAGCGGCCGCAGCGCACGCAGTCCGAGATCAAAAGCAATGTCTTCAGACGTCGGCAAACGGTTATGCACGCCGACAGCAATGACATTGTCACCATCGACAAGCACGGATGGATCCACTGAAAATTCGCGGTAGCCACGGCCGTCATCAGCGCTCTGTGCGACAGCTGACGTGTCAAAAGCAACGGCGCCGGCGGGCAGATTCTCGCGCAGGGATTCAACACCGTTGATGTAAACCTCGGCACCGTCATCGATCAGGAGATCCAACAGCAACGCCTCAACATTGGCAGCATCGCGCACCTGAAAATGGCGGCGAAAATAGGCCGTCACCCAATCAAAGTTTTCGTTCCGAATCAAGGTCACTTCATTGTCGTTGCCGTAACCAAAAATGCCGCGACCCCTTCTCCAGAATTGATCATCGAAATCGATAGAACACCACGCCTCACCCAAGTCGCCACCATTGGCCCGGTAGCGCCAGGAATTACCGGGAAAGAAGCCACCATTTTGCAATGGTACCACCGACAGCGGCCCATTGCGCGTCACTGCGCCATAATCGGGCCCGATCTCGACACTGGCAATCGACGTCGCAGCTAAATCCCAGTTCATCATCAGCACTTCACCCGGTGATGACACCGTGCTCGCATCTACCCAGAATCGATAAATCTGCGGCTCCAGCGTGACCGTTGCCACTTCCCGGGCCACACCGAATTCGGTTTCTGCTGTCAGGACGATCTGCGGTTGCCTGCCATCGTTCGGAATCACAAAGGTTGCACTACCTTCAGCACCTGACACTGCTCCAATTCCCTGCGATAGCATCATTGGAACAGGTCGCGAGATTTTCCAGTTTACCTCGATCGTATCTCCAGGACGACCCACCTCTGGACTCACCAAGAATTCCTCAAAGCGAAACGACGCCCCGCCTGGTGTCCCACCATACACTGGCCCGATCTCCCAGTTTTCCGGGTAATTCGGCGCGATAGATTCATCGATCCGCTGCAGCGGATCCAGTGGCCCGCCATGCAGACCATTGGGGAAACTGTAGCCAAAGCGCTCGAATATTCTGCCAAAAGGATCCAGCAACGCCTGATCCATGCTAAAATGATACGTCCCTTCTTCCTTACGGTTTTCGAATGACGCGATCACCGGCAGGCCCTCGCCTATTGTCTGCTCGTCAGCCACTACCAGAGCGTAGCCATCTGGTGGCAACACAACGGGCACCGCTGCGGTCAAATCAGCAATGGCGCTGCCCGCCAGTTGAATACCGGAAAGATCCAGCGGATGGTCGCTACGATTGTGCAGCTCAAAGAAACGATACGGCTCCGATTGAAACGTCCCCTGATAGCTCCAATAGAATTCGCTCACGACAAGTGGCGGCAGTGGTGGAGGAACAAACGATCCCGCCAGCACCCTTACACTGGTCTCTGCAGTGACGCTGCGCAGCAGCCAGTGGAGCCGCTTCGATCAACCACTCGCTATCATCAAAGTCTGGCTGCTCCCATCCTTGAGCGGGCGAAATCGGCGCGCGTTTCCACTCCGAGCCCTTATTGATCAGTATTTCATTCCATGGCGTGAACCATTGTGGCGACGTCCTACCCTGGAAATCTCATAAGAGGGAGACGCTTGGTGTTGCAAACTCGCGAAAGTTACTAATGGTAAGATTGTTAGGATAAAACCAAAACAACACCAAGCGATGACAGACTGTAACCAAACAAATTTCGGATTTCAAGGCGTAGGACGACGCAAAGTGGAGGCGAATTTCAGCGGCGGACATCTCAGCA
>JBNMNB010000200.1:0-14301 GCA_051270635.1 Verrucomicrobiales bacterium
TCGTCGATGCCGATAACTTCATGCCCATCAGCAATCAGGCGATCGACCGTGTGGCTGCCAATGAAACCAGCAGCGCCAGTGACTAGAACGCGATTTCCGGGCATAGCCAGAGGACTTTGAGATCAGCGTAAGGGAAAGCGTGTGTTGAGTTCCTCTACTTTCAGTCGGATGGCTTCCAGCGCTGCTTTGTCGCTGTGATGGCTCAAGGCTTCGTGAATCCAGTCACCGATCTGCGCCATGTCCGCTTCCTTCATGCCGCGGGTGGTGACTGCGGGCGTGCCGATACGGATGCCGCCTCCTTTGAACGGTGACATGGTATCGAACGGAATCGAATTCTTGTTCACAGTGATCCCGGCGAGATCGAGTGCTTCCTGGGCGATCTTGCCATTGATCTCATTCGGTCTGACATCGACCATCATCAGGTGATTGTCAGTGCCGCCGGACACTAGACGGTAGCCGTTCTTGATAAGTCTCGCCGCCAGTGCCTGTGCATTTAGAACAATTTGCTTCTGGTAGTCCTTAAAACCAGGTTCCAGCGCTTCCTTGAGACAGACTGCCTTCGCCGCGATTACGTGCATCAACGGGCCACCCTGCACACCAGGGAAGACCATGCCGTCGATCGATTTGGCATACTCATCTCTGCACAGGATCAGGCCGCCTCGAGGGCCACGGAGGCTCTTGTGAGTCGTCGTCGTGACGAAGTCAGCGTGACCGATAGGGGAGGGATGGACGCCCACTGCTACCAATCCGGCGATGTGTGCCATATCTACGAAGAGGTAAGCACCGACGCTTTTAGCGATCTCTGCCATCCGGGCAAAATCAATCACTCTAGGGTAGGCCGAGGCACCCGCAGTGATCATCTTTGGCTTGACCGCCGCCGCCTGCTTGGCCAGCGCATCGTAGTCGATGTGCTCGGTTTCCTTACTGACGCCGTAGTGGGTCACTTCATAGAACTTACCTGAAAAATTCGCCGGGTGCCCGTGCGTCAGGTGGCCGCCGTGCGAGAGATCCATGGTCAATATCTTATCGCCCGGTTGCAGCACACTAAAGTAAACTGCGGCGTTTGCCTGTGACCCACTGTGCGGTTGCACATTGGCGTGGTCAGCGCCAAAAAGTTCCCTGGCCCGATCGATTGCCAGTTGTTCGACGACATCAACGAACTCGCAGCCGCCATACCAGCGGCGGCCAGGATATCCTTCTGCATACTTGTTCGTCAGAACAGATCCCTGAGCTTCACGCACCGCCGTGCTGGCAAAATTTTCCGAAGCGATGAGTTCAATATTAGAATTCTGGCGACGCTCTTCATTGGTAATCGCTTCTGCCACCTGTTTGTCGACTGCAGAAAGAGCAGGCGTAGTATTGTTCAGCTTGCTCACACGACGCGCGTGGCGGCCACCATCAAAGGAAGCGTTCAAGTAGGCTGCGACAATTGCCTGTGCTGCATCTGGCGTGGTGGTATTCCCGGCAAGGCAGAGCACATTAGATTGATTATGCCGACGCGTCTGTTCGGCACCCGCTGGATCGAAAACAACGGCAGCTTGGATCCCAGGGTAGCGGTTTGCCGCAATGCTCATGCCGATGCCCGTGGTGCAAACGAGAATGCCGACGTCATAGGCACCACTCAGAATTCCGACACAGGCTTCATGGGCAAAATCCGGGTAGTCCACGGAATCAGCCGAATGCGTGCCGATATCATCGACGCTCTGCCCTTTTTCCCGCAGGAAAGCAGCAACGGCTTGCTTGAGTTCAAGGCCGCCGTGATCCGCTGCGATGATGATGCGGTGGGTGCCAAGGATAGTGGAAGCTTCTGAGGAAGTCGAAGGTGCGGAATCGCTCATGCTTGTAGATTTTGTCGTCTGTTCAATAAAGGCGAGCACATTGGGGAGTGCTCTCATTAATATGTCACGCGTCAACGCGTAGGCTTGGATTCCTGCTCCAATCGGATCTGGGACTTCGCCGCTGGGACTGGCATCAGGCGCGAACTCGCAGACCAGATAGGTTTTGTCAGCAGCATCAGGAAACAGCATTTCGATGGCCCTGAAATGGCCTTCTGTCATCACAAAAATGTGTGTCGCTTCGTCTGCAATCTGCTGATTCAGATTCGCACTGCGGATATCTGTGATGTCGATCCCTTGCGCTGCGAGAACTTCGACTGAGTGTGCGCTGGGGGCCTGACCATCCATGGCGCTGATGCCAGCAGACCCGACTATGAAGTCGTCCCTGCCCGCCACCATTTCACGAAACAATCCTTCAGCCATCGGGCTGCGGCAGACATTACCAGTGCATACGAACAATACTTTCTTCTTCAAATCAGTGGGCCTTCCGAGTTGCTGTAGCGGTCGAGCGTTTCAGCGATGGGCAGATTAAGAATGAATGCGTAATTGTCGGGCCGATCAAGCTCCGTTGCCTCCTCCACAGTCGCTTATTCGCCCACCTTGTAGGCACGTTGATCGCGTTCCGAACTCTTGATCCGCTCCAGCGTGCTGGGGCCGATGGCTCTGATCTGCCTGAGCCTGCCAGAGGCGCTGATCACGCTGCGATCGGGGATCTCATCCTGCAGAGCGAACACCGACTCCGGTGTGATGACTAGATTAGCGAAAGCATTCTTCGCCTCAGGAGCCAGCATTGGTGAAACAAAGTGGCCGATGATCAATTTGTCTCCCTTAAGTGCGCCCTTCGTTACCTTAGGCGAACGGCCATTCTCCATCATCAGAATGCCCTCAGAATCCTCGAATACTCCATACTGAGTGCAGAGGTCATTATTGGTCATGATGACCGCCTTGAAAGCATCTACTTCGGAGGATTCAATGCGTTCTTCGGTCACTGCGCGCTTAAAGATCGTGTCCAGTAACTGACCAACATTTGTGACGTTTTCATACTTTTCGTAGTTATGAAGCATTACAAGAAGCTTAAGCAATGGAACACCTGCTTCCTTTACAGAGGCATCTTCCGCCAAAGCTTTGTTTTCGCCAATGAGGTCGAGCATCGCGATCATGCGGCTCTCGCTTTCGTTTTGCTTCTGCCAGTTATCATACCAGAAGTAGCCGCCGACAAGAAGCGCGATCACGAAGACGATTTTCCAAAAGTGTTCACCAATCATGGTGCCATTCTATTGATCTGAGGACGAAAGGCAAGCGTTGTTACAAACCGATCCAGATCTCGTTTGCGATGAACCAGACGACCATTGCGCCGCCGATAACTACCTTGACGCCAACACCTGCTGCGGCACCTAGTAATGTGCCCCAGGTCGACTTCGACGCAGGCTTCCATTCTTGTTTAGCAAACAGCATTTCGAATGCAAAAACTCCCACAAGCGGACCAATAATAATTCCAACTACTCCAAAAAACAGGCCGATCAAGCCGCCGATAATCGCGCCGAGTGCCCCCCATTTGGTGGAGCCAAAAATGCGTGCTCCGACAGCGCTACTCGCCATTTCAACTGCTTGCGTTAAAGCCAGCAGGAGAAAGAGGATGAGAAAACCGACCCAGCCAGTTTGCGTGTCCCCCCAGAGGATCGCCCAGTACGAAACCGCTCCTAGAAAAATGATCAATGGCCCGGGCACGACAGGCAGAAATGTGCCTGCGAGGCCAGTCAACATCAGCAGTCCGCTGACGCTCCATGCGGTTATGTCCAGTGCCAGATCCATCCGTTCTATCTTCCCGCAAACATTGAGCATCGAACCAATCGTGCAACAGGGAAGTCAGAATTGGAAACAGGCTTACGCATGAGAATTATACTATACTGGAGTTGATAGATGATATTTTGTATAGAATTTGTCTATATTCAGTTAGTGGCGAGCCTCGACTGGCGCGCAGGTTTAGATGACTCTTGACGGATTCAAGATTCAGGATTCGAATGGATAGTAGGCTCACAGTCCCGGGGTTGACGCGGACACTGAAACGCGACTATTCATGACATGTCATGATCGCTCCTGAAATTCAGTCCCAGATAGATAAATTCCTCCAGGGGAAGGGACTTCGCCGTACCAGGCAGCGGGAGGTGATTGTCGAGGCTGCGTTTAGCACGGACGATCATTTTACGGCTGATGACCTGTGGGAAAAATCACGTAAGATCGATCGCACCGTTTCTCGTGCCACATTGTATAGGACATTGTCACTTCTGGTCGAAGCGGGCTTGCTGACCGAAATCGATCTCGGGAGAGACATCAAATACTACGACCCGAATTTTCTCGAACACCCACATCACAATCATCTGATTTGCGTTGATTGCGACAAGGTGGTCGAATTCTCTGACGATAACATCAATCTACTGGAAGACTGCATTACCCGCCGACTCGGTTTCCGCCCGACGAAGAAGGCTATTCGCATCGAAGCAACATGCGAAGAGTTGCGCCGCAAAGGTGCTTGTAAGAGCAGACGCGTGAAGGAAGAGCACAAGTAATAAGTAAGCGTGCCGTATCCAGAGTTGGACTATTCTATCCCGTCTTATCGCAGCTTATGGCGCAGGGCCGCAACCATTTGTCTGATGTGCCGACTCTTGGAACTTCTGGGCTTCAGGATTCTTAGACTTTTTTCGAATGATCCCCACTTCAGGACTTCGATTTGCACCCGACGCTTTCCCCAGGCTCTCATCATTTTTCGATTTGGTCTGTAGAGGTCGACCTTCTGCTTACCGACCATTCCACTGCCGTAGTCATCGACTTCGTAGATCATATCCGATCCGTTGATGCGGAATTGTGTACCCAATGGAAAAATCGACCAGTCTGATGCTGCCGAAGTGACGCGACCAAAGCGCAATCGTGTGCCAATCGCATTCTTATTGCCATACGGTGCCTGCGAAGGATCCGTATGAGTGTAAGCAGTTGCCTGAACAGTGCGCTTTTCGGCGGCTGTTGCGTCGATCGCGCCGATCCAGCTTGAGAGAAGGATAAGGAGCGTGACGGCGCTTAGTTTTGAAAAGCTCATAGTGGGCGAACGCAACCATCAATTGGGTTGACGGGCAACCGACTAAGCGAAGCAATTGGACTGCCGGACAGAATTCCGTCATGTTGGAGTTATCGCCCTTAAAATGAAGGAATCAAGTCAATCGGGAAGCCAGCAATTCGCGTTGGAAAATCAATTCCTTGGGCATGTGGTCGTAGAGATTGAGATAGAGTTCACCCTGCGAGAGTAATTCTGGACGCCATTCTTCACCCCGGATTGCCATGGCCTCGGCGAAGGCTTCTTCACTGAATGCGTCGAGTTCTCCTACATTCAATTCGCCCCAGTGCGGCACCCAGCCAATGCCTGTTTCATGACCAGCAGCTCGTCCGCGACAGCGGTTAATGATCCACTCAAGAACTCTAATATTGTCGCCAAAGCCCGGCCATAAGAATTCCCCTTCCTCATCGAGTCTGAACCAGTTGACATGGAAAATCCGTGGCAGCTTCTTGATTTTAGTGCCCATCTCCAGCCAATGACTAAAGTAGTCGCCCATGTTGTAGCCGCAGAACGGCAACATGGCCATCGGGTCACGGCGCACTTCGCCAATTTTTCCAGCAGCCGCAGCGGTGCGCTCGGAGCCCATGGTGGCACCGATGAAGACGCCGTGCATCCAATTGAATGCCTGATAAACCAGCGGCATTGTACTGGGACGGCGTCCGCCGAAGATGAGTGCACTAACAGGAACACCATCAGAATTTTCCCATTCGGAATCGATCGCAGGATTCTGCGCCGCTGGAGCAGTGAAGCGTGAATTGGGATGGGCAGCAGGAGATTTAGAGGAGGGATTCCATGGCTTGCCCAGCCAGTCGGTCATCCCTTCAGGTGGAACCCTTGTCAGGCCTTCCCACCATACGTCGCCGTCTTTGGTAAGTGCGGTATTAGTGAAAATGGTGTTGGCAGCAGTCGATGCCAGCGCATTCGGGTTAGACGCTTCCGAGGTGCCAGGAGCTACGCCAAAGTAACCCGCCTCAGGGTTGATCGCGCGCAGGTTACCGTTTTCGTCCGACCACAACCAGGCGATATCGTCGCCAACCGTGGTCACTTTCCATCCCGCTTCCTGATAGGATTTCGGAGGAATCAGCATGGCGAAATTGGTCTTACCACAGGCACTTGGAAATGCTGCCGCGACATACGTTTTCTCGCCGTCCGGTGATTCGGCACCCAAGATCAACATGTGCTCAGCCAGCCAGTCTTCATCACGGGCAATGCAACTGGCAATACGCAGTGCCAGGCATTTTTTACCCAACAGCGCATTTCCTCCGTAGCCACTGCCGTAGGACCAGATCATCCGCTCTTCAGGAAAATGCACAATGTATTTTTCCGGATTGCAGGGCCACGGGACGTCCTTCTCTCCGGCAGCCAGCGGCATGCCTACACTGTGCAGGCAGGGGACGAAGGGGCGCGCATCCTCGCCAAGAGTATCCCAGATGGCGCTGCCCATACGCGTCATGATACGCATATTGACGACCACGTAGGGCGAGTCCGTCACTTGAATGCCAACCATCGCAAGTGGCGAATCCGATGGGCCCATGCAGAACGGGATGACATACATCGTGCGGCCTTTCATGCTGCCTTTGAAAAGCGGGCGCAGCAATGCCTTCATCTCTGCTGGATCTTTCCAGTTATTGTTCGGGCCGGCATCGACCTTGCGTTTCGGGCACATGAACGTGCGTTCTTCGACGCGCGCAACATCATTGGGATCCGATCTGGCAAGGAAGCTGTTCGGACGTAGTTTCGGGTTCAATTGGATGAACGTCCCTGCCGCGACCATTTCTGCGCTCAATGATGCCGATTCCTCAGCTGAGCCATCGCACCAGTGCACATTCGCTGGTTCACAGTGCGCGATCATTTCCTCAATCCAGCGAAGAGCTTCCAGATGCCTGGCGTGGGTAGGTGCGGAGTTGGCTGCAACAGTCATGGCACGAGCAAACAGTTGAAACTTTCAGGAGGCAACCGATTTCCGGTCCCAGTGCGCAAGCTGGTGCTGCAAAATCGCATATCCTGACTTCAATCAACGAGAAAACCCTGACTTGCGGTGCCGGACAGAGTCTGGCAAAATGCGGACAAATTCCATTCTCAGCAACGCAATCTTATCTACGATGATTACTACGCCACCACTCCCTCCAGGCAACGGCCACACAGCGCCGACTCAACAGAAAAAGGGCAAAGGTTGCCTCATTGCAGGAATTATTGCTGCGGTCATCCTGGTGATTGGGGGCATCACTGTCGTCGGACTGGGCGTCTGGGGATATAGCAAAGTGAAAGACAATTTTTCCGCGGATCCCGTTAAGATCGAGGCTATGTCGAATCAAATTGTCGATCTGGATATGGCAGCCGATGCGCGCTGGCAGCCGAAGTTTGCGCTGGATATGCTCATTATGAAGATGGCGTTCTACAGTATCGACGAAGAGAGCGCATTCCTAGTAGTCATGAATGCCGATCCGAAAGTGATGGGAACAGGTGACGCATTCGAATCCAGGATGCGCTCTGAAATTGACAAACAGAATGCTCAGCAAGGGAGCAAGAGTGGTAAAAGTGTCGAAGCCACCACCGAAATCAGCTCCAGCCGGGAGCAGTTTGTCGTCCAAGGCACTCCAAGAGGTTTTCTAGTGACCTATAGTGAAGGTGTCGAAACTAAGACGCGCTATATTGAAGTCTCTGGATCTCTTGATTCAAATGAGTCAGGCCGCAGTGCCTTCATTTATCTCAAAGCTCCGGAAGCGACGGTTATCCTGGATCAAGCAAAGGCACTGATCGAAAGCGCGCAGTAGTGCCTGATTACAAGAGAGTTTTAGTTTGGTTCTCTGACCCACGCATCGGAAGCCGAATTTGACCTTGCAGGGCAACGGTCTCCTGCGAAATGTCCCATCCCACCCGTTGGCAAGGCACGAAAAAACCCGGCACGATTTTTCGATGCCGGGCTTTTAAAAAATCATTTCGTGAGATGCTTACTCAGTAGTCGGAGCTTTGTCAGCCGCTGGCGAGTCCTTAGCCGCTGCTTCTTTCTTCGCCAACAATTTGTCCAGAGTGTCGCGCTTTACGGAGCCTTTTATTTTCGCGAACTTGGCGCGATATCCTTTGGCCATTTCCTCGGTGACTGGAGCTACTTTGTTGCCGAAAGAGTTTCGGACGAAGGTCATGACTGCGGCAAGTTTCTTGTCGTCCAGGGCTGTTTCAAGCGGAGCCATGATGCCGACAAAGGAAGTGTCAGCTGGGTCTTTTACGATTCCTTTGAGAATCGCCAGAGCCATCACTTCAGGATCTCCCAGGGCGAACTTTGAAGCCGCAAGAGGTGGGGCCATTTTTAATGCGCCTAGTGGAAGCCCCTTTCCGTCTGCACCGTGGCACGCAAAACATGTCATATAGGAGGCTTTGCCTGCGGCCATCACTTCTGCGGATGGTTCTTCCGCTTGTGCCTGAACACTAATGGAGATGGAGAGCAAGCCAGTTGCTGCCAGCAGGGCGAGAGAGTTTCGATTCATTTTCATCTTTGGTTATGGAAGCAAGAAGTGTGACAATATCAACCGAAATCAGTCTTCTGATCTAGGCGAAAAATGTGTAATTGTTGATTGGTTAGACGGCAAAGCGTTTCGCTCTATTCATTGATACGATTGACTGTTATTCTCTGGATCAAAATTCAGCACTGCCAGGCGTGCGGGCAAAAGGTATCACATCCCTGATATTGTGCACACCTGTGACAAACATCAGCATCCGCTCGAATCCCATTCCGTATCCTGCGTGCGGAACCGAACCATAGCGGCGCAGGTCGATGTACCACCAGTAGGCTTCTTCGCTCAGTCCATGCTGAGCCATATTCGCCTTCAAGACATCCAGTCGTTCTTCTCGCTGGCTGCCGCCTACGATCTCGCCAATACCGGGAACCAGCACATCCATGGCGGCAACGGTTTCACCGTCGTCATTGATACGCATATAGAATGGCTTAATGCCCTTCGGATAATTGTAGACCGTCACCGGACACTTGCAGTGTTCTTCAGTCAGGTAGCGTTCGTGCTCTGACTGAAGGTTTTGACCGTGCGTGACCGGGTATTCAAACTTCTTGCCGGACTTGAGGAGGATTGCGACGGCTTCAGCGTAGGTCAGACGTTCGACTGGGCGATCGACGACAAATTGCAACCGCTGGTGTAGTTGTTTGTCCACGAATTTGCCGAACAATTCCAGATCGTCGGCACAGGATTCCAGCACATGCTTGCAGAGGAACTTGACGTTTTCTTCTGCAAGATCCATGTCCGCTTCCAGATTGCAGAATGCCATCTCTGGCTCGATCATCCAGAATTCCGACGCGTGCCGGGCTGTGTGGGAGTTCTCAGCCCTGAAGGTTGGGCCAAAGGTGTAAATGTTAGACAAGGCACTGGCGAAAGTCTCACCCTCTAACTGTCCGCTCACCGTCAGGTAAGCAGCTTTGCCAAAAAAATCAGTCGCTGAGTCAGCATCCTTTCCTTGCGGCAACGTCGTCACCCGGAACATTTCGCCAGCGCCTTCGCAATCGCTGGCGGTAATGACGGGGGTGTGGACATAAACAAAGTCACGTTCCTGGAAAAACTGATGCACCGCATAGGAAAGACTACTGCGCGTGCGAAACACGCAGCCGAACAAATTCGACCGTGGTCGCAGGTGCGCGATGCTGCGTAGAAATTCGGGAGTGTGCCCTTTTTTCTGTAGCGGATAGCTCTCGTCTGCGGGGCCAACCAGCGTCACTTCGGTTGCCTGAATCTCCCATGATTGTCCTTTTCCCTGGCTGGCAACCAGTTTTCCCTTGATCTCCACGGAGGCACCGGTGGTCATCAGGTGCAGGTCATCTGAACCAGGGATGCCGACATCGATGATCGCCTGAATTCCCTTGAGGCTGGTGCCATCGTTCACTTCCACGAATGAGAAGGCTTTGGAATCACGACGTGTGCGCACCCATCCTTGAATCAAGATTTCATCGCGTTCAGATTCGCTCTTCAGTGCATGTTTGACTAACGTTCTCATAGCAAATAGTGGAGTGTAGATATGCCCTTGTGGTGCAGGAAATCAAGGTGCGGATCGCAGGAGTGTCTGGCGCAGGATGAGGGAGATAATAGTGAGCAACACGGCAGGCCAGAGAAACCAATGGAACACGTCACGTGCCTTGATCGTCGTTCTGCGAAAAATCTCCGTTTTTTCCAGCTGATCGATGGTCTTAAAGATGGCCTCGAGAGCATCAGTGTCCTCAGCCATGTAGCTTTTGCCATCGGAAATGCTGGCGACTTCGTTGAGTGTCTCTGTGTCAAATTCCTGACGCGCCTGCAGTTTACGATTGGTGCCGGGAAGGGGAATCTGATGCATCCCAGGTGTGCCCACAGCAATCGGATAGACTTTAATTTTGAGCGTTTTGGCGATCCGTGCCGCATCTTGAGGTGTCAGGTTGCCAGAATTGCTGGCACCATCGGTGATTAAGACCACAATTTTACTGCGGGATTCGCGTTGATCCAATCGAGCGGTGGCAGCGCCAATGGCCGAACCGATTGCCGTTCCCTGCTCGATGACTCCGAGTTCCAGGCGATCCAGACTTTGCTTGAGCCAGGCGTGATCCAGAGTGAGCGGGCAGGGGACGTAGGGTCGGCCAGCAAAGGCAACGAGGCCAATGCGATCATTCGGTCGGCCATCGATAAACTGGCGAGTCACGCGTTTTGCCGCAGCCAGTCGATTTACACGTTTGCCTCCAATGTTGAAGTCAGTAATTCCCATCGAAAGGGACAAATCCATCGCCAATACGATTTCAATCCCGCTCGCTTTGACTTGTTCATGTGTGCTGATGTGCTGCGGCCGGGCAAGAGCGAACGCGTAACATGCAAGGGATCCATAAAAGAGTGACGGGAGCAGACTTCCCGGTTTCGCCCGGGCCACTCCAGAAATTCCGCGTAGATGAGACAGCGACGAAAACGCGATCGACGGCAGCCTGCCCTTGGCTCCGCGCAGCAATGCCAGCAGGGGAATCAGCAGCAGCAATAGCAGCCACCACGGTGCGGCAAATCGATAGTCGTTGAGAGCAGCAGCAATCATGGTGCCTCCTCAGCGGTTTTCGGATCATTTTCCAATGCCGCAATGGCATCGGAGACAAGTGAATTTTGATCTCCCTGGACGAGGCCGTAGTGACGTTCTTCTGCGCTACGCAATACATCGGCAAAGGGCACAAGATCGGGCGGAACTGGCGGTGCGCCAGGGGCGTTACGTCCGAGTAATTCGTCAGCTGTGCGGAAATGCCCAAGTGCGCCGTGTCGACGATGCAGGTAAGTGCGTAGAATGGACTGAACGCGCTTGGGAATCTCGGTGCTCTCCGTGTTGGCTAAGATTTTTAGCTCGCCGATCGCTGCCGTAGCCGGGTCGGTCAGTGCGGGGGCGTTCGGCTTTGTGAGTTGTCGGCGCCAGCCGGGGTAGAGCATCCAGGCGAGTGCCGCCAGAACGAGAAGGAAGCCAATCCCTGCCAGCACCCACGGCACCACATCAAACGGCTCGGGCCGCTCAACGATGTCTTTTAACGTGGGGAACTCAGGCATGACTCGCGGTTTCCTAACAATTTACTAATGCGCGATAGCTTTGCGGCTTTTGAAGAATGCGTGAATATCGGCAACATAGTTCTCACCGATGCGGGCAGTGATCTTATCAATCGCCATTGAGCGCAGCGCAGCATCCAATTCCTCCTGCCATTTCTGGTGACGTAGAGCATAAGTATCACGCACATCCTTTCGCGAAGTATTGACGATCAATTGTTCTCCCGACTCAGGGTCTTCGAGCAACAGTCTTCCAGCATCAGGGAGCGACTCCTCACGGGGGTCGATCAACTGCACAGCGACGACGTCATGCTTGATGCTTGCAGCCCGCAAGGGATTGACAGTATCAGGAAACTGGAAGTCGGAGAGCAGGAACACCAGCGAGCGACGGCGCAGATTGTTGACCAAGGTGGTCATCGCTGTGGTTGGATCACTGCCCGCTCCCGGGCTGGGCGGGTACAGGAGAATTTCGCGGATGATCCGAAGATTGTGCGTGCCCCCTTTGCGTGGTGGCAGGTAAAGTTCGACACGATCGCTAAACAGCAATAGGCCGACCTTATCTTGATTTTGCGCTGCACTGAACGCGAATATCGCCGCAATTTCGGCTGCCATTTCACGTTTCGAGCGCTCGCCACTGCCGAACAAATTCGAGTCGCTGATGTCGACCGCAAGGAAAACGGTGAGTTCGCGTTCTTCGATAAATTTTTTTATGTAGGGCACCTGCATGCGTGCGGTTACGTTCCAGTCGATCGATCGCACTTCATCGCCTGGTTGATACTCACGGAAATCGTCAAAGTCGATTCCCTGTCCTTTGAAGGTGCTCTGGTATTCGCCACCAATCGACTCGCGGACGATCCCACGGGTCACCATTTCGATGCGGCGCACGTTGTTCAGAATCTCTGTGAGAGTTGCGGAGGAATCGCTGGCCATGGAGCGCAATCAGGGGATAGGCAGGCGATCAAGAATTTGCTCGACCAGCATCTCTGGCGTGATGCCTTCGGCCTCGGCTTCGTAGGTGACCAGGATGCGGTGCCGGAGCACATCGCAGGCGAGATCTTTGATGTCCTGCGGTGTCACATATCCGCGACCATTCAAGTAGGCATGTGCCTTTGATGCAAGGCTGAGACTAATGGTGCCGCGCGGTGATGCTCCACAGCGGATGAGATGCTTGGCGTCCGGCAGCAGGACGCTGGGATCACGTGTCGCGTAGACGATGTCGACGATGTAATCCTTCACGCCGTCATCGATGTAGACCTGATTGACTAACCCGCGCGATTCTACAATTGTCTCGGTCTTGACGACCGACGTCGTCTTCGTCTTCGGTGAGGAAGTGGCCATCAAATCAAGGATCTTCCGTTCTTCCGCTTTGCCTGGATAGCCTACGCGGACTTTGAGCAAAAAGCGGTCCAGCTGCGCTTCTGGAAGTGCATACGTGCCCTCTTGCTCGATCGGATTTTGCGTCGCCAGCACTAGGAATGGATCGGGCAGTGGATACGTTTTCTCACCGATCGTTACTTGATGTTCCTGCATTGCTTCGAGCAGTGCGCTCTGCACTTTTGCAGGAGATCGATTGATCTCATCGGCGAGGATCAAGTTGGCAAAGATCGGGCCGAGCTTGGCTGAAAATTCACCATCACGGGGGTTGTAAATCAAAGTGCCCAACAAGTCGGCAGGCAAGAGATCCGGGGTGAACTGGAAGCGATGAAAGCTGCTGCTGATGCATCCGGCGAGCGCATTCACTGTCAGTGTTTTCGCCAATCCAGGCACGCCTTCCAGAAGAATATGGCCATTGGTCAGCAGCCCGATCAACAACCGGTCGACTAAAATTTCCTGGCCAACAATAACATGCTGCATCTCCTCGCGGACGGGAGTCACCCAAGTCGCATTTGCCTGAATTTTTTCGGTGATTTCGGTTGTGTCGATAGCCATGAAATTTGCGGATAGGCGGCCACCATAGTGGCGGCATCGGCTGGGGGAAAGGAGGGAATTTTCGGACGTATGAGAAGCGGAAACGTTCTTTTCGCGCTGCTGATTTTCGCGGAAACTGGCCGTGTTTCCCCGCGTTTTCGTAATTTACAATGCTGTGGCCTCTTGGTTACCTTGCTGACGATGTCAAAATGGGATTACGGACAAAAACGAGTGTTCGCGCGGCTGTGCACGTGCGCGGTCGTGGTGGGAGCGGTTCTGTGCACGAACTGGATTGGCAATGCGCAGGAACCGGCAGTTGATGATTTTGCGACACTGAAGCAAGAATTTTCTGCCTCGCTGGAGAAGAAGCTGGCGCCGCAGGTAGAACGCTACATTCGGAAACTGGCTGAACTGAAACAGCAGTGTGCTGAGAAGCGTGACTTTGCTCTCGCCGGTCGAATCAGCGTAGAATATCGCGAAGCGGTGGATCAATGGTATGAGATCACTGGTCAGAAGCGCGGAGTGATTGAATTGAAGCTGTTGACCGCAAAGGTGGCTGGCGGTGTACGTTTTGATAAAGAAACCGAGGCTCTGATTGGCTGGGGAAAGCCTGAGTCCAAAGTGGAGTGCGGACTGCCTCCAGGAATTCAGGCTGGGGCGTATACCATAACCGTGCGCTATACTTTAGATGGAAAACCAGCGGATGTCGTATTCGGTGATGGCCACTACTTGCTTAATCGGAAATTTGTCACATCGAATGGTGTAGAAAAGAAGCAAGTATTCATGGCGCTCTTGCTCAGCAACGATGCGGAGAGACTTTCGATTGAGTGTTCAGGAAAAGAGGCTCGCGGGCTGCGTGTGCATTCGGTGAAACTGGAACAATTGAAGGCGCGATGATTCGATGCATCCTTTTCCT
>JBNMNB010000201.1:0-14258 GCA_051270635.1 Verrucomicrobiales bacterium
CCTTGCCGGACGGCGACACCGCGGTCGGATTCGGCGAGCATTTTGCCATTGATGTAGATGGCGTAGCCTTCGCCGGTGTTCACATGATTGCTGCCGCCGAGCACGATGCGGTAACGGTGGCCGTCTTTAAGCGGAGGGACTTCGAAGGTACCACGCACTAACAGAACCTCTTTTTCCCACAGTGTGTTCGGTGTCACTCCGCATCGGCAATGCGAATGCGTGTTACAAGTGCCGAGCGGTTCCAGCTTACCGTCGAGCTGGCCGAATGGCGGCAGCCCGGTGTTCCAGTCTGCTTTGGTGGCGTCGAAGTCGGGCGTGGCCCAGTTCTCCATGCCGTCGGGGTAGCTCACGTGCCGGTAGCGGTTGCCTTTATCCTTTGGCAGGGCTTCCTTCGGGGCGAAGCTTGTGTAGTCCAACTTTGCCTCACGCAGGTCGGGGCCGAAGGCGTGCCAGTCGTAGTCGTCGATGCCGGCGGCGTGGTAGATATTGGTCAGCCCATACATCGCGCCCCGCAGGAACTGGTTGGCCCGCTGCGGGCGGGTGCCGTTGGCTTCTTCCTGGAGCGCCTTGTTGTAGCGCGGGTCTGCGACGTAGGCGGGGACGATGCCGTCGAGGATCATTGGGGCCAGCGCCTTCTGCTCGGCGACCTTTTCCTCATCGGTCGATTCTGCGCCTTCCTGCGCGAAGGCACGTTTTGGTCTCGGCGTTTGCGGCAATGGCTCAGCCTTGCCACCGAGCAAGCCGACCATCTTGCGGCCGAGGGCATCGCCGACGAGCATGTAGGTTTCGGCGTTGCGGTTGTAGTGGTAGTCCTGGCTGGTCGGTGACTCGTCGACCTCGCGCCAGAAGTCTCGGATGTCGACCGAGGCGACGTTGCCAGCGTACTCGGGGTGATTCTTCGGATCGCCGACTGCCAACTGTGCCTCAAGGATCCGCACGTATTTCTCCCCCATGTTGTGCCCACCGAAGCCGATGGTGGCGACCACCGCCGGCAGCTTAGGCACTTCGAACTCCACGCGCACGTCGTTGATCAGATTGACGAGATGCTTCTCATACTCGGCGATGGATTCCTCTGTGCCGCTGTCCTTGTGCCCTTGGAACCAGACGAAGCCGGCGATTTCGTAACCTTGTCCTTGGTAGTCGGGCACGACCTTGTCGATGTTCGCGAGCGTCTTGCGCACGCCTTCGACCATGAGTTTGTATTCGGCCGACTCAAACTCGCTGTCTGGGTCAGTGCGGCCGCTCGATGGCGGACGAAAATCGTAGCCCAGCGAGCGGTTGCCTTGAGCGCTTTTGATCAGCAGCACCTGCTCGTCGTGGAAGGTGCCCAAGACATGACCGAAACCCAACTCTGGGCCGATCGACTTGCCGTTCGAAGTCGCGCTCAGCGGCGAGCCCTTGCCGTCTTTGGCGAGGCGTGCCTCCTGGAAGTAGACGTCGTTGCGCACCGTCCACTCGCCTTTATCATCGACGATCCAGGGGAACTTGCCTTCGCGCTTGGCCACCGCTTCGAGGTCGCCGTTGCCGAGAAGGTCGGTCTTTTCCAACCAGAAGCGCGGCGGATCGCCTTCAAACCCGGAGAGCTTAAATGGGTAACGCTTGCCCGCTTCCAAAGTCACGCCGTCGCCCGTCTCCTTGCCATCGAGTTGCATCACCCCTGAACCGCAGTTCACCCGGTAGACTCCCATTTTAGGGACTTCGAGTTGGCCTTCTTCGATAGGTTTCTCCGTTGGCGTGCCGTCTGGCAAGTAAGTCAAACAGCGGCCGAACTTGTAGTTGCCCACTTTGTAGATCGCTTGCGGCCCATCTGTAACCGCCGGGTCTGAGCTGAAGAACACGCCGGTGTAGACATTTTTCGCGCCGCTGAGGTCGCCCATGCCGACCATGTTCGACTGGCCGGCGAGGATGTAGACCTTGACCGGTTTGTCCGCGTCGCCGGGCTTGCCGTCGGGGTCGGGCAGTTGCGAGGGGATGTCGTTCGACATTGCCACCGGGTTGGTTGCAACGAGGGCGGCAGCTACACAACCAAGGGATAGAATTCGAATCATCTGGCGACAGTAGTCGCCCACGCTGATGAGACAAAGAAATATTAGATCGTTGCCACTGTGAATGACGGTTACTGGTGCGAATGGAAGTGGTGGGCACATGCAAGGACGGGCGCGCCAACGGCGCAGTATCAACCTTGCCCCAGGCTATTGATGAATTCGCACTGTTGGCGCTAAATACTTCCACCGCGGACCTTCAGTTTCATTCACATCGGCTGCTATTGGTTCCTTGAACTCTGAATCTCACCTGATAGGAGAAAGTGACCATTCTCAGGCTTTTGGAAGCCCCTGAAATTAAACCTTTAAGAACCAATAACCGATGAAGAGCGATCAAGCAATCCAAGCGACCTGCCTGCTGGTGACCATTTGCCTTGCAGTGACCGGAGTTTCGCACGCACAGAACCAAATGCCAGATCCGGACGGCAAACCAGCCGACATGACGAAGCCTGTGCAGGTATACCTTCTGATAGGTCAGTCCAACATGCTGGGCTTCGGCAAGATCAAGGGCGGCGACGGCTCGCTCGAACACGCGGTGAAAGAGAAAAAACTTTACCCCTACCTGGTCGATGACAGGGGCAGCTATACCGAGCGCAAGGATGTCCGCAACGTGCGTGTCATGGGAAGCGGTGACGGCGCCATGAAGCTGTTCAACAACGAGTGGATGAGCATCAAGGGTGGCAAGATCGGTCCAGAAATTGGAATCGGACATCACGTGGGGAATGTTACTGATGCGCCGGTGATGATCCTCAAGAGCTGCATTGGCAATCGTGCCCTGGGCTGGGATTTGCTGCCGCCGGGCAGCGAGGGCTTTGAGTTTATCGATGACAAGGGCGTCACCTGGGTGCATCCCGGCTACAAGGGCTCGCCTGAGCGCTGGCAGAAAGGCACCAAGCCGAAGGAAATCGGCTGGTATGCCGGCATGCAGTACGACGGCGACGTTGCGAGGGCGAAAAAGGCGTTGGCTGAGCTCGACAAGTATTACCCCGGCGCCAAGGGATACGAGGTCGCGGGCTTCTTCTGGTGGCAGGGGGATCGGGACAGTCGCAGCGCCGCTCTCTCCAGCCGGTACGAGAAGAATCTTGTTCATCTCATCAAACAGCTTCGCAAAGAGTTCGATGCGCCGAATGCGAAGTTCGTTTGCGCCTCGCTCGGCCAGACCGTAAAAGGTGCCACCGATGGTGGAGGAAAGATCCTCGACGCGATGCTCGCAGTCGACGGTGAATCAGGCAAGTACCCTGCGTTCAAGGGAAACGTCGCCACCGTTTACGCCCACCCGCTTTCCAAAGGGGGCAACTCCGGCGGCCACTACAGCGGCAATGCAGAGACCTACATGAACGTCGGCGAAGCCATGGGTGAAGCGATGGTGCAGTTGCTGAAGAACAAGTAGTGTAGATCCTCAATCTCTGAGGGTAACGGGTTGACGGATTCCGGCGGGGTGAAGGTGAAGTCCATGGCAAGCTTCATTTGGCAAGATGCTTCGAGCAGGTGCATACCTCCCGTTCCAGTGCCAAGTTCCTGTTCAATGACGTCGTCCCGTTTCGTCGGATTCCACGCCTCAAGTTCGGCGCTTTACCAATTCTCGCAATGCAATCCAGGCACTCTCTCGAATTCCTTGAGGTTCCCGGTTACTGGCGTTGCAGCGACTGCCCTGGCTGTCGCGGCGATGACAAGATCATTGGGGCCGATGATAGATCCAGACCGCTGCAATGCCGACCTGATATCGGCATAGTGTTCGACCGCTTCACCACCAAATAGCAGCAGTTCTAATGGGGAAAGAAACTGGTTAACCAGCCGCTCATTTTCCACCGACCGAGCGCTCTTACGAGCTCCAGTCAGCAGCTCCGCTCGTACCATTTCGGAAATCATCACCTTTTCTGGCCCCATTCCAGCAAGCATTGCTCAATGCCTGCGCCGTTTCCTCGCAGAGCACGAACTACCACATTTGAATCGAGGCAATACTTCATCAGAACGATTCACGATTGCCATCGTCAGACCAGTCGAGGTCAGGAACTACTTCAAAACTCTCGTCTGAAACGCTTCCAAATAACTCAGAGAAGCCTTCCGGCCATCCTTTCGGAGAAGCTGCCTCAACCAATCGCCCCCTGGCCCAACGGGACAACGAAGAACCTTCCCGAGCCGCAGCCGCTTCGATAAGCCGCTGAGATCTGCATCCAAGGGAATCGTGAGCTGTGCCATAGATAAATACTTTGGCACGAGACAAGAAACCAGTCGAGCAAGTATACTCCCCAAGTATATGCGCTAAAATGATGGAAATGCAGTGCATCTTGGCTTACTGCGAATGGTGGGGATCGGCGATTCTCCTACTTGTCGATGTTCACCTGAATGCAGAGCTCAAAGTAAGTCAGATTCGGTGCTCAGTTCGGGGCGAGTGCGACGAACGCCGATCATTAGTGGTACTACTGTGTGCAATGATCACCAAAATCGCTGGCTAGCTGCCCGTTTAAAGTGCCTGGCACGAATGGCGGGGAGCGGGGAAGGTTCGGTTGCAACATGTCTGGGTGTCGGTTTAACATTCCGGACGAGCATCATTCCAACCAGAGCAATGAACAACACAGTCAAGATCTCCGACACAACCCTGCGTGATGGCACACAGGGCGAATGTGGGATTGGCAGTGCCTTCTACTTCAGGGACTACCTTCATGGACGGGTGGAACCTGGGATTGGAGGAAGGGCAGGTGAACACGATCGACAAGATCTTCGTCATGGCGAATAAAAACTGGGGCGCCATGATCCCGCATAAGCCCACCGCAGCGCTGCTCGCCCTTTTTCTCCTGATCTGTGTTGCGATTCTGCTGGTCGGCGATTCGCCGGGCGACATCGCCGACGGGATTGCAAAGAGAGAAGCGCAAGGCCAGAATCCGCGCTGGAATCACGACCGTATCACTGGGCATTTCTACGCTGCGTGGATTGGCGTGGTGCTCTCTGCTGTGCTGCTCGGGACGATGCGCTGGTGGGCGCGACCGATCCTGCAGAAGTTCGACGGCTCCCGAAGCTCTACGCCAAAGTGGTTCTACGCAGGCTTGCTCGGTGCAGTTCTGCTCGCTGGCAGCATGCGCTGGAACCTCGCGAACGGGAGCCTCTGGTTCGACGAGCTGTGGAATTCGAAACACAACATTGTCGGCCACTATCGTACGGGATCGAAGCACCCCGACGAGCTGAAATTTTACGCCAGCGACTGGGAGCGCTGCGCATGGTACTACCAACGGCCGATGAACCACCCGCTACAGGCGCTCCTCGCCAAAGGGGCGCATGAGACCTGGCGAAAGGTTACGGTCGCAGCAGACGCAGAATTTGACGAATTGTTCATCCGGCTACCGGTGCTGCTCTTCGGGCTTGGAGCAGTCGCGGGAGTGGCTTTGTTAGGGCGACTCTGGGGCATGCCGGGCATCGGTATTGCGGCCGCTTTCTTCCTCGCCGTCCACCCCTGGCACATACGGTATTCCATCGATGCGCGCGGCTATTCGGGAATGGTGTTCTTCTCGATCATCGCAACGTGGGCGATCTGGAAGGCGACCTGCAACTCACCGGGACGATGGCGCTACTGGTGGATCTTCGCCGCAACTCAGTGGATTCTCATGTGGAACCACCTCCACTCCCTGTGGCTCTGTGCGGCCCTCTTCGCTACAGGAGCGTTCATCATCTATCGCACGTGGGAAAAGGAACAACGTGTCACCGGCCTGCTGCGCCTTGGTGCCTTGAACGTGGCAGCCGTCATCCCGTTCGTTCTCTCGCACCTGCCGAACCTCATTCAGCTGAAACGCTGGCACCACGCAGAGGTCGATGAAAGCCTCCTCGACTGGCACCTACTCTTCGCAACGCTCTCAGAGGTCGGTTTCGGCATCAATTCGACCGTTATCGGGGGGGTCGAGTCGGCGGGGATCCCTTCTTTCATGCAAAGGTATGGTGAGGCCGGCGGGATCGTGCTCGCCCTGGTCTGCACGTTCTTGTGGATTCTGGGACTCATCGTTATCTGGCGCAAACAGCGCACTGCGGGATGGCTCCTCCTCGCTTTCTGTGTTGGTGCTGCGATCTTGAAAGCTGGTGGCGTCGCCCACCTCTTCTATTTCTACCAACGCTTTCTCGTCTTCATGCTCGTGCCGCTCTCGCTCACTGCGGCTGCCGGTGTTTGGGGCATTGTTAGGAAACGTGCGCTCGCACTTCCGGCGGGGATCGTCGCCCTCGGACTGTTCGTGTGGCTCACTTTCCCTCAGCAGCGACTGCTCCAGACTCGGAGCTATGCGCCGATGCGAGAGACGGTCAAGTTCCTTCAAGCTAACTCCGACGCCAACACGCACATCGTCGGCTACGGCCTCGGCGGTCGCATCATGGCCGTCTATGACAAGGATCTCGAATACATCCTTGGGGAACCGGGCCGGGAGCAACTCCAGAAAGTGATCGAAGACGCCCGTGCGAACGATCTATCGCTCCTCGTCTATTACGGTTACTCAAGCTTCAATCGCCTGGTTGCCCCCACGGCGTTCGAGCTGCTAGACGATCAGGCGCTGTTCGAGGAGATCGCAGCGTTCCCGGGGATCGAGCCTGAGTTCTATTTTCGGGTGATGAGACTTAGGTAAGTAACCGCTCCTTCCGAGTGATTACCACTCCACTTCCACTTCCACTTCTGCAGAAAGCGAGGTGTATTGCGTGTGACTTTGCCGTCGAATCGCTCAAATTGGATAAGGAAATGAGGTATGGGTGAACCGTGAGAAGAAACAACTCGTTCAAGAACGTGAAGTCTTCTAGACTCTGGAAAGATGAAAGCTATAGGAATCATTTTGATAGCGTTGTGTGCGCATGGAGTAGCTGTTGCTCAGACGGCGCGGAAACCAGCTAATGAGGAGGATTTTCGCTATTGGTTGGAGAACATGGTGACGCATCACGGTTATTCGGTGGCGGAAGTTGAAGCGGCTACTGGGTTGAGTTCAACTGAAGCTCATGAAGCGATTGAGAAATATCAGGTGGGAACTGTCCTGGTGAAGCCGGACGGTGATGGACGGAATGAACTGAGGGTTTTGCCCTACCCGGGCGGGAGGCATCCGCGAACGGGGTTTCTTGACGGAGCGGTGGATCCCCAGCGGGAAACGAAGGTCAGCGTGTTCACCCCCTGGGATCCGAAAAGCTATGTGGTGCTGGATTTGCCAGAAGCTATTTGGTCGAATTTGGGGCTCACTTACCTGGCTCATACGCATATTCCGACGATATGGGATGAGAAAAAGGAAACGCTTGAGCCGCTGGAGTGGCAGCGTCGTGCGGACGGTAGCCTGTGGTGCGAGCGGACGTTGCCGAATGGAGTTGTTTTTGGAACCCATGTGATCCCGAAGTCTGACCACATCGAAATGGAAATGTGGCTGAAGAATGGCAGTGACGCGGTGCTATCGGATTTGCGGGTGCAGAATTGCGCCATGTTGAAAGCAGCAAAAGGATTCGCCGAACAGAGCAATGAAAATAAGGTGTTACGGCAGCCATTTTCTGCTGCCAGGAATACAACTGGCGATCGCTGGATTATCATGGCCTGGGAACCGAATCACCGCTCATGGGCCAATCCTCCGGTGCCCTGCCTCCACTCTGATCCAAAGTTTCCGGATTGCTCTCCCGGGGAGACTCAGAAACTGCGCGGCTGGTTTTCATTTTATCAGGGCAAGGCGATTGATGATGAGTTCAAGAGAATCAGAAGCCTCTGGTTGGAGTTCATGAAGTGACGCTGAACCCTGGTGGTATTCGCTTCGGGCGAGAATTGGACGGATCCTGCGAGTGCGTTGCACACCAACTGCAAGCTATCGTCAGGCGGCAAATACCCGGGATTATGCCAGAAGGATCTGGGCTGAGAGAGCGAGGATTGGAATGGATGCTTCTACCGATTTACGGGTTTGGGGGGGACGCCGCAGAACATGCTGTGATCGTGAGTGAAGAAAACCAGGGAGATGGGACTGCAATGGTTACGGTGCGGTTTGTTTCGCCAATGGGGGGATGGTCAACAGCAATTTTTGCGCTTGCGGGTGGATGCTGAGTAACGGGAGATAAACTCTTCGTCGAGCGCGCGAACTTGGGCTAAGGAGAGGAGTGATTTCTTACGACCATGAGGAACGTGCGGCGGCTGAGGCTGCTGCTGCGTCCACTCGCTCGGACTCTGAGTCGGGTGCAGCATTTGTGCGTCGTGTGCATGACGCTTTTTCTGAAAAAGGCGTGATGTCGAAATCGCCGGATTTTGAATATCGCCCAGAACAACAATCGATGGCGGTGGCGGTCGCGCGAGCCTTGCAAACGTCTGAGCCGCTGCTTGTTGAGGCAGGCACAGGTGTCGGGAAGTCTTTGGCTTACCTGATTCCTGCGGCGATTCATGCGGTGAAAGAAAAACGTAAAGCGATCATTTCCACGCATACGATCAATCTTCAGGAGCAACTGATTTTCAAGGATATCCCAATCGTCCAGAAGATACTGCCAGAAGAGCTGAAGGCGGTTCTTTTGAAGGGTCGACGGAATTACATCTGCCCCACAAGGTTAAAGGCTGCGCTGCGCCAGGCTCCGGAATTGTTCACCTCGACCGAACATCAGGAGTTGAAATCGCTGCTGGAATGGTGCTCGGAAACAACGGATGGAACACTGAGTGATCTGGGTTTTACGCCGAGTTCGAAGGTGTGGTCGTTGGTTTGCAGTGAGCCTCACATTTGCACGGCGAAGTTCTGCGGGCCCACTGGGGATTGTTTTTATCAGCGGGTGCGCAAGCAATTGGCGGAGGCCGATGTGATTGTGCTGAATCATACGCTGTTTTTTACGCTGTTGGGATCACGTGACCTTGACGAGGAGCAGCCGGACGGAGGCGGTTACCTTTTTCCCAATGATTTCGTGATCTTCGACGAAGCGCACACGCTGGAAAATATCGCAGCACGGCAGCTGGGGCTCAATCTTTCGCAAGGTGGAATCCGATTTGAGCTAAATCGATTGTACAATCCGCGGTCGAAGAAAGGGCTGTTTAAAGCCGCTCGGGATGCTGAAGGAATCCAGAGCACGGTACAATTACTCGACGAACTGGACGACTTTTTTGCCACTGTGGAGCACGAGTGCAGTTTCAGTGGAATGCAGCGGGAGTTTCGTGTGCGCGAGCCTGGATTGGTCGATAACACGATCGCTGAGAAATTGCTGGCTGTGGAGCAACGGGCGATGAAAGTCGCGGATCAGCAGCGGAGCGAAACGGCTACGGCAGAGCTACAGGAGCTGGGCCGACGCGTGCGAGAGACCCGGCTGGCGATCGCAGATTTTCTTGATCAGCAGGGAGAAGGCTGGGTTTACTGGGTGGAGCGGACTGGAATGGAGGGCCAATCGATCGCTCTTAGTGGTGCGCCAGTGGACATTGCCGCACTGTTAAGGGCTGTGCTTTTTCGGGAGGGACGGTGCTGTGTGTTGACGAGCGCGACGCTGAGCGTGGGCGGCAAGGGCTTAGGGTATTTCAGGCAGCGCGTGGGCGCTGACCGTGCCGCAGAGCAGGTGTTCGGTAGTCCATTTGACTATGAGAAACAGATGCGTGTCTACCTTGTGAAAAGCATGCCCGACCCGAATAGTGCGCGTTACGAGGATGCGCTGGTGCAATGGATCGCGCACTTTGTCGAGATGTCCAAAGGCAGGGCATTTGTGTTGTTTACCAGCTACCGCTCGATGCAGGCAGTGGCTTCGCGGCTGGAGGATTTTTTCGCGAAACATGACTGGCAGTTGCTGGTGCAGGGGAAGGGGCGTCCGCGGCATCAGTTGATCGAGGAGTTCAAGTCGGACATCTCAAGTGTGCTGTTTGGAACGGAGAGTTTTTGGACGGGTGTAGATGTTCCAGGAGAAGCATTAAGCAATGTGATTATCACACGCCTGCCATTTGCTGTGCCTGACCATCCGCTGACAGCTGCCCGGATGGAGGCAATCCAAGCGCGCGGGGGGAATCCTTTTATGGAGTTCTCAGTGCCTGAGGCGATTTTGAAGCTGCGTCAAGGAGTGGGGCGCCTGATTCGATCACAACAGGACAAGGGAATCGCTGTAATTCTCGACAATCGCCTGCTCACAAAATTCTACGGAAAGACGTTTTTACAGGCACTGCCGCCCGCAAAAAGAGAAATTCTTTCGTGATTTCTGAAACTTTTTCTGATTCTGGTAGTAGACAGAAGTGGACATATGCCGATTTTGTTTGTCGAAGCAGTTCGTTTGTCCCTCTTAATTTTGTCCCTCTTAATCTTCCATGCGTCGTTTGTCCCGTAGCATAGCTCCGGGTGAGAAATGCACGCATTGCCTCTTGTGAATGAGTAGTCGCCGTCAGGAAATTAATACCCAGCTCAACCAGCTGGTAGATGTCGTGTTGATCGCGATCGCCTTCTGGCTGTCGCACCTGTTGACCCCTTACGTACATGAATTCTTGTCGACCATTCCTCTAGGGAAACACAAAGGGTTCTGGATCCTTCCTAACTACATTCCTGGCAAGCCACTAGACATCGAAAGCTATTTCTGGGCAATGGCGGTGATTGTTCCGTTCACGACGATCATTCTGGAGATCCAAGGTTACTACAGCCACGTCCTGGAGAAATCGGTCTGGCGCTCGCTACGTCAGATGCTGCAGACGGTGCTTTGGATCGCGTTGATCTTAGGTGTCGCCGTGATTTTCCTGAGGGCTCAGGCTCCTCCCCGGATATTTCTGGTTCTGCTGGTTTTTGTAGGCGGCGCTTTTCTCTTTGCTCGTCAGGCGGTTGTCCGGCGTGCGCTTAAGAATCGTCTCAAATCGGGAAGATTGCGGGAGCGAGTCGTGCTGGCTGGGACACCAGAGGACGTCGAAGAGCTCCTGCAGAAGCTTTCTACTGATCAGGTAGCGGCACTAAAGGTGGTCGATCGCATTGATATTGCTTCTGAACCCGTTTCCAGGCTCATAACCACGTTGCATGAAAAGTCAGTCGAAAGAGTCATTTTTGCCACCGATCACGTCCATTTTGGCAAAATTGAGGAGGCTGTGCATGCTTGTGAGACTGAGGGAGTTGAAGCGTGGTTGAGCGCGCATTTTATTCAGACCTCCATTGCCAAACCCACCTTTGATACAATGGGAGATCGCCTGATGCTGGTGTTTCGCTCAACCCCCGAGGCGTCGTGGGCTCTTCTTCTGAAAGGAATTATTGACTGGACCGGTGCCATTTTTCTAATCGTTTGCACATCGCCTTTCTGGCTTTTTGCGGCGATCGGCATCCGTCTATCTTCAAGTGGCCCCATTTTCTTCCGTCAAAAACGCAGTGGAAAGCATGGTAATCCATTTAATATGTGGAAGTTTCGAACTATGGGTCTGGATGCGGAAGCCAGGAAAGAAGAGCTGAGCGAGTTGAATCAAATGTCTGGTCCGGTGTTCAAAATCGACAAAGATCCTCGCGTATTCAAATTTGGCTCGTTTCTGCGCAAGTGGAGTATCGATGAGTTGCCGCAGCTGATAAACGTGCTTCGAGGCGAAATGAGCCTCGTTGGCCCGCGACCGCTGCCAGTCTACGAGGTGGAACAGATCTCTGAAGCTGCCCAGCGCCGCCGATTGAGCGTGAAGCCGGGGCTTACTTGTCTCTGGCAAGTGAACGGCAGGAACAAAATCGAAAGTTTTGATGAATGGGTCGCCCTCGATCTCAAATACATCGACAATTGGTCCATCTGGTTGGACATCCAGATACTGTTGAAAACCATTCCCGCAGTCATTTTTAGATCAGGAGCACGATAGTTTTTCCCGTTTTTTAGAGGTGATTTCACGTTTTTCTGCTCAATAGAGCCCAAAATTAGCGTTTTTAAGCATTCAGGTCGTAGCGTAGGGGAATCCATTAGGGCTTCATTGAGAATGAGTTGCAACTTAGCCTTTGAAATTAAAAAGTATGAAGAATAATTTCCTGCACTTTCTTGATTTGTGGTCTTGATCTTTTCGCACGAAATGACCTAGTTTCCGGCGGTCTGAGCATTTGTTCAAAATTCTTCTGGTCAAGGGCGATGAAAACTTCAACGCTGCCAAGAATTGGAAACCCTCTTAACTCCGCCGATACCCCGCCGATACCATATGAAGCACAAAAAGAATTTATTGATAACCATCCTCAGCTTCGCTGTCGCCCTCGCGGCAACCTCACAGCAGGCAGAAGCTCAAGGAAAGATTGTATCGATCGGAAAGGTAGCGCTTCAAAGTCAGAAGACTCCTGACTACCAAGTTTCAGGACCCTCGAAAAAGAGGTGGACTCCAAAAGAGTGGATTGAGCTTGAAGTTCCGTTTTCGGTTAAGCTTCCGGGCAAGATGGTTGCTCTGGACTCACTTTCCTTCAAATATTACGTCGTCCTCAATGGGCCGAAGAAGACGCTTCTTACCGCGACCCTCAATCACTCAAACGTTCCTGGAAATGAAAAGATCGCTTCCGTCGTCTATATCTCCCCGCAGACGATTCAGAAGATAGCAAATAGCTCGACTGCGGTTTCTGGGCCTCACAAAATGGTTGTGGCCTACGGAGTAGAGGTAGAATACAATGGTGCTACGGTAGGATTCTTCGACTCCACTGGAGCAAAGAGCCCGGATAAAGCCTTTTGGACGAAAGATGGACTAGAAAGGGGCGATGGTCTGGTTTCCAAGAAGGAGACTCCCTTTGCTCCTTTGTGGTCTGACTATCACGCCGAGGTGAGATAATTTTCGCAGAAATGACTTGGCTCCCCGTGATCATCTCCTTAGACAAACAATAGCGCAACTTCCTTACTGCGGTCAGTGCCTTCCAAGATGCTACTGCCGCCTCAGATTCAGTTTACTTGATTTAGACCCACATGGCTGAAAAGAAATCCATAGTCACACTCAACATCGGATCCCAACGTGTCGGAATGGCGCGTTTTAGTGGAGGGAAATCATCGCTCACGCTGCGTGGGTATTCCTTCTCCGAAATGCCAGGCGATCCTTCAGCTGAAGGATCTCGATCTCCGCAGATCAAGGACGCTGTTGTTTCACTCGCGAAAGAGCTGAAAGTTGGGAAACGCCCCATTCGGTACGGCGTTCCCGGCCAGGCGGTGTTTACTCGATTCGTTAAGCTTCCTCCAATGAGTGAGGACAAGCTTAAAGACATCATCCAGTTTGAAGCAGTGCAGAACGTTCCGTTTCCAATCGATGAGGTTGCGTGGGACAGTCAGCTGTTCATGGGTGGAGCCGAGCCTGAAGTAGCCTTGGTTGCCATTAAATCAGAGGTGCTGACGGAGATCAACGATGCGGTCGAGGCGAGGTTTAAGACTTCTACGGTCGATGTCGCCCCAATGGCACTCTACAATGCCTTCAGATTCAACTATCCAGATGTCAAGAAACCTGCCTTGCTGGTGGATATTGGCTCTCGTTCGACCAATTTGATCTACATCGATGGTGACCGCGTTTTTACCCGGAACATTATGGTCGGCGGTGCTGCAATCACCTCGAACATTGGCAAAGAATTTCAGATTGAGTATGACGAAGCTGAGGCGCAGAAAGTGCAGAATGGCACCGTTGCTCTCAGTGGAAATGACAAAGCCAATTCAGACGCGGGTGTTGAAGCTCTTGCGCAGGTCATTCGCAATACGATGACTCGTGTGCACGGCGAGATCGTGCGGACGACGAACATGTATCGCACACAACAGGGGGGCAATGCTCCTGAGGTTGCTTACCTGGCGGGAGGGAGTGCCACACTTCCCTACATGTTGGAGTTCTTTAAAGAGAAGCTCTCGATCGATGTCGAATACTTCAATGCCCTTCGGAAAGTTGACCTTTCAGGTGTTGACTCGAAAGCCGCTGCCAAAGATGCACATGCTCTTGGGGAACTGGTAGGACTCGCTTTGCGAGATGCAGGCAAGTGTGGCGTTGAGATTGATCTCGTTCCTGTATCAGTTCAGAAGCAGCGAGATCTCAACAAGAAAAAGCCCTACTTGTTCGCTGCTGCGGCATGCCTTATGGGTGCTTTAGCCGCAGTTGTGATCTACTTCATGAGCAGCACGACCAAGGCAAATTCCTTGGCCGCTGAGCTGAAGACAGAAGAAAGCAGCCTGCAGGTTCTTGATGATGAGATCAAAAAGCAGAGTGAAACTCTTGAGATCGAAGCTGAGCGCTTTGGCTACCTCAAAAACGCGGTGAATGGTCGCTACTACTGGCTGAATATGCTTCAGGAGCTGAACAAGATTCAGACTGAGATTGGTGGTGATCGAATCTGGATCACTCAT
>JBNMNB010000202.1:0-14199 GCA_051270635.1 Verrucomicrobiales bacterium
CTGCGCGGGACAATGCTTCTGTAGCCATGATAATAGGTCTTTCGATTTAAGGTTTGGTTTGTTTTTGCTCGTTCACCACCATCAGGAGGAATCCCGTGTGGTGATGCAAAACCTTAACGCAATCGCCGTGCCAACTTTTTTCTATCATTCTTAATTCGTTCATGTTCAGTGATTTAAAAACTTAGGGTGAAAATACAGAGATGCGCAACCCGATGAGATATGGAGGCGGGACCCCAAGGAATGGAGCCAGGCAACGTTACTGACCGCCGGGACCCCTCATTAAACCGAATGCGGTGCGCCGATTTTAGAAACTTGTCAGCTGAATCGCCCATATTCCGATTTCTGACGCGTCGGACGTTGTGTCTTCAAATAAAATTACGTTCCTCTTTTGCGCTGCTCGATTCTTCGTTGCCTTCTCATCTAATCTTGTTTGGCAGTGGTTCGCGTGAGGGCTTCGCAAGCGTCAGTTGAGATCCCTTTGGTGCGGTTGATTCTCCACGAGTCAGACTTCTTGAGTGACGCATACCAAGAACTCCTTGGGATCGAATTCCGCATGCACCTGATCAGGCGGTAGTTGCCTGATGCCAACACCTGCCGTATCGGATTTCGGTTTGACGGTGGTCAATGGATTCACTGGCAGCACCAGTAGTCGCAATACGGATCAAATTCATCTGCGGCAAGATGCCGCAGCCACGTGGAGGCGGCTTCCAACCGCCTTTGCAGACCTGACCACCCGGCAAGGGCGGCAAGGGGCGCTGCTTGACATCTCCGATGCACGCAGGAACATTCCGCGTTCGATCAGAACTAAATATCATGCGCATTCTATCAGGTATCCAACCCTCCGGGCGGCTCCACATTGGCAACTACTTCGGCATGATGGAGCCTTCCATCCAGCTGCAGAACGAGGGAGAAGCGTTTTACTTCATCGCCAATTATCATTCGCTGACAACGGTGCACAACGCAGAAAATTTGAGGCAGTACAGTTGTGACTCGGCAATCGACTTTCTGGCTTGCGGGCTCGACCCGGAGAAGGCGACTTTCTTCCGCCAGTCGGATGTGCCAGAAGTCACGGAGCTGACATGGATCCTGAGCACGGTGACGCCTATGGGCCTGCTGGAACGCTGCCATTCTTATAAAGACAAAGAGGCAAAGGGAATTGAGACCAGTCATGCCTTGTTCGCCTACCCGGTGCTGATGGCTGCGGATATTTTGATCTACGACAGCGACATCGTGCCGGTCGGTAAGGATCAAAAACAGCATCTCGAGGTGACCCGGGACATTGCCATGAAGTTCAATAATCGTTTTGGTGAGGATGTCCTCAAGCTGCCTGAACCCCGCATCGGCGAGGCAACCGCAGCGGTTCCAGGGCTCGATGGCGAAAAAATGAGCAAGAGCTACGACAATACCATCGAGATCTTTGAAGGGGAGAAAGCGCTGCGAAAAAAAATTATGAGTATTTTAACGGATTCGACTCCTGTTGAAGAGCCTAAAGATCCGGATAAGTCATTCATTGTCGACCTCTACAAGTTGGTAGCCAGCCCTGGCGATGTCGCTCAAATGGAGGCCGATTTCCGTTCTGGAGGAACAGGCTACGGCGATTTCAAGAAGCGCCTGTTCGGGGCGATGTGGGAGCATTTCGCGCCTCATCGAGAAAGAAGATCGGAACTGGAAAACGATGCGCAATATGTGGACAATGTATTGACATCAGGGGCGGGAAAGGCGCGGCATGTGGCATGTGGTGTGCTTGATAGAGTGCGTTCTGCCGTTGGATTGTAGTCTATTGCGGCAGGCCTCGATGGGCGAATTACACAAGAATCTGAACCGCTACTGAACTGGGAATTTGGAAAAAGATTGCTAATTGGCTATATAATGAGCAAATTAATATGACCCTTAATCTGGGAGCAATCTACTCATCTGCTCCCATCGTAACATCATTGCCTTACATAATACGGAATGTTTGAAAATACGGATAGCAACTATCAGCACCACCAGCCGCTTCTCACTGAGAAGATCATCACCGATCGAAAGATCTTTTTCATTGATCTGAAAGAGAATAATCGCGGTCGTTTCCTCAAAATCACGGAAGACGTTCGCGGTCGCCGAGACACTATCATGCTGCCAATTGAGCAGCTTGATGAATTTGTCGACGCACTGAAGCGGGTTCAGGATTTTGATCAGGAAGATGGCGGTGGAGATCATCGCCATGAAGACGACGACGAAGAAGAAGACGACAACAACGAAGAAGACAACAACGAAGAAGAAGACGACGACGACGACGACGACGAGAATCACGATGAGGATTGATTGAATTGGATTATTTGTCCAAGCAGAGGCCACATCCTCTTCCGATTTTGTGGCCGGTTTGACTGCTTAGCCAAGTAATCAATTCGCCTTCTTCATACGACTTCTACTTTCAGGAGTTTTCTCCTTTTTAATGGTGTCTGAGTCTGCGGCAATTCAATAGTCGCGAACTGAAGAGAGCTAAGGCTGCCAACGCTTGCCTCAGGATGCCTTGTGTCGTTGCGCCGAGGATTGTCCAGCCTCTTGCGTTGCGGTTGTGCCTGTGCCTGTGGCCCTGATAGCGTTAACGCTCTTTAGACAATGGTATGTTCGTGGGCTCTTCTATGAACGCCAGCTCCCACTGTTTGACTCCTGGAGGGCCTACAAGGACTACCCCTGCGATCTCGACGACGGTATCTGCGTGGTGGAACGCTTTCACTTCAATGACGAAGTAGGGTGAAGTCGCGCCGTTTTTCGGGAGGTGCACCCACGTGTAGTTTTCTCCCTTCAGCACGATCTCCTGGACGCTCCACCCGTTGCGCAGAGTCAGGGGCTTGCCCTTCGCGTCCATGAACATGTGGAACTGATTGCTGGAAGACTCGATGACCCAGAAGTTGTGTGGCCTGAATTGCGTCATCATGTGACCGCGCGCCAGAGATGTCATGGCACCAGGGTGGATCGGCATCTGGAAGGCTGCATTGCCGCCGTTTTTGCTCGGCTTACCACCTTTCGGCGAAAAAATGGCTCCCGCCTGCGATGCGGCGCGTATCACGTCGGCACCGGGAATCTTAAATGCATAGCGGGTCATATCCACCGTCTTCGGTTGCTCATCCACTTTCGCCTCCGGCTGCTGCTCTGCATTGGCAGCCGCCTCAGCTTGCCGCCGGGCTCGTTCTCGCTTTGCCCGCTCGTAATCAATCGCCGTTCGGACGCCTTTTTTCTTTGGCGGGACAGTTTCGGCTTGTTGCTCTTCGGTCAGACGATCTGGGAAATTTTTAATCGTCCGCACATCGGCACGTTGCTGGGCTGACGCTGTCCCTAATGAAGGAATGATGGTGATGGCCAGAATGGCCCCGAGCAGGACTCGGTCGGAACACAAACGATGCATTGCTCAAAATAGTGCACGTAATCCAATTGTCCAAGCCGCATCCCTGACATTCATGCCTCGGCGGCCCTTGTCGCCTTATTCGCAACATTGCATCGCAATCGGATCGTGATCTCTCAATTAAGATTAAGCAATGATATCCCAGATTGGTCGACCGCTGGAAATCGGCAATGGGCGATTCTGCGTGTCGTAGATGTGTGCTGTGGGATCGATCCCGAGCAAGTAGTAGATCGTTGCAGCCAGATCTTCTGGAGTCACGGGATCATCTTCAGGATGCATGCCCTTATCGTCGGAGGAACCGAAGACGTAACCGCGTTTGACGCCGCCTCCTGCGAGTAGCGCAGAGTAACAATGGGGCCAGTGATCTCTGCTGGCATTGCCATTGATTTTCGGCGTGCGACCAAATTCGCCCATCCATACGACAAGCGTCTCATCCAGCATTCCTCGTTGTTCCAGGTCATGCAGCAGGGTCGGCAATGTTTGGTCCGTAATCGGCAGGTGATAGTCCTCGATAATCGGGAACATGCGCGTGTTGTCGAAACCGTGGGTATCCCAGCCACCCTCTGTTTTCTTACGACCGCCGATGCTGCGTGAGAAATACACGGTAGTGAATTTGACTCCATTTTCTGCCAGTCGGCGGGCCAGCAGGCAGCCTTGTCCGTAGGTGTGTTGCCCGTAGCGCTCTCGTAATTGCGTGTTCTCGCGTGTGAGATCAAAGGCACCGCGGACGTTGTCCGTGCTCAGCATTGCCATCGCTCGCTGGTAGTATTGGTCCAGGCCCTGTGCCTCTGCTGAGTGCTCGAGAAGGCGTGACTGTCGATCAATGATCTCCTGCAGTCCACGGCGATGCTGCAAGCGGTCGAGGTCAAGCCCATCAGGCAAGCTAAGCTCTGGCAGGGAAAAATCTGCAGCACTGGGATCGCGAGGAATAAACAGCGGATCGTGCTTTTTACCCAGGAAGCTGGCGTGCTGACCAGGCGTGCGAGATCCGTCGGCAATGACATGCGGGTAGGAAACCGATGTCGGCATTGTCGAATTTCGATTGGGTGCCAGGTGATCCACCACCGATCCGTAAGCGGGGTAAAGATCGATGGAATCGCGCAGTCTTTGATCGTCGGATGGCGGTGCCTGTCCCGTCAGCGCATAGTAGGCTGCCGAGTTATGGTTGTTCATCTTGTGATGCAGGCTGCGCACCACGGTGACTTTATCCATGACCTTTGCCAGCTCTGGCAGGCGGTCATTGATTTCAATGTCCACACAGCTGGTGCGGCGCATGGCGTGCGGGCTGCGATACTCCTTCGGCGCATCCGGTTTCATGTCCAGCGTATCGATATGGCTGGGGCCACCGAACTGGAATAGAAAGATCACCGACTTTGCCCGCGGGCGGAAATTTCCTGCTTTCTCCCTGGCCTCGAGGATGCGGGGCAAACTCAATCCTAACATGCCCATCCCACCCGCTCGCAACATTGTGCGACGGCTCATGATGTCCGTCTGATAAAACCCAGAGCAGGCTGTGGATCGCTGTTTCATACCAGCGGAAACATGCGGCGGTCGGCGGTGACTGTCAACGCTGCCGAGCTCAGTTGGTTTTACCTTTCGTTCCCTATCCGAATCGATAGGTTCCGAGAACATCTATCGACCATCGCTTCCTACTCGCCAGTGCCTGCCGTTTCCTTCGCATCAGCTGAATCAGCACGACTGAGAGATTTTTCGGATTCTCTCAGCCCGATCGTCGTGAAGGAACTACGACAGGCATTGCGGGGCGGCGGGTTTATTGGCCTGTTCTGTTGCGTGCAGGCTAGCCTGTTGCTGATCACTTTGACCCAGTGGTGGGCAGGGGAGCAATTGTGGGACGACTGGGATGATGCGTTCTGGGGTGCCTGCATGGTCACCATGGTGGTTCTCATTCCGCTGCGATCGTTCAGCGCGCTATCTGCAGAGATGCGCTCTGAAGCCTTCGCATTGTTGCAGCTGACGCAGATGAGCGCATGGCGGATCGTTCTAGGCAAGTGGGCGGCCACTCAGGCGTTGAATGCGTTGGTGGTGGTGACAACGTTTCCGTTTTTCGTGTTTCGCTACTTTCGTGGGGGCGTGGACATTGTTTCTGAGCTGATCCAACTGGCGATGATTGCCTGCGCGGGTGCCATGGTGACTGCGTTCACTGTGGCGTTTTCTGCTCATCGCTCATTCCTCGTTCGGGCGCTGCTGTTCAGTATGATCGGAGTGGGAGTTGGGCTTCTGGGATTCGCCATGATGATGGAGAATGAATTGATGCGTTTCTCTGCAATGGAGAAATGCATGTCGTTCGTCGGCCTGATCTGCCTCGGATTTTACGCCTTGCTTATGGGCGCGGGGACGATTGCCTCGGGTGATGAGAACTACACCCCCATGAAGCGCGCATTCGCCTTCTCTACCATTGTGCTGATCGCTGTCGTCGACCTCAGCTTAGGCTGGGAGGAATCGAAAGAGTTTCCTCTGGAATTCTTGCTGGTCATGATCGCGATTCTTTTTCTCTTCGATTCATTGAGTGAGACGCCGCGGTTCGGTAAGGGTATCGTTGTTTCGATCATGCAGATACCTGTGGTGAGAAGATTTCGTCTGCTGCGTCTGCTGTGCTACCCGGGCTGGCAGAGTGGTCATCTGTTTTTGTTGCCTGTCTCTCTGTTAGTGTTGGCTGGGTTCTTTCAGGTGGATGATCCTTCAGGAAAAAATATCAGAAATACTTATATTTTTCTCCTCGGTGGTGCTGGATTCATGTTTCCAACCGCGGTGATCCAGGCGCATCCTGCTGCCAGAGTGAAACCGTTTTTCGGCAAATATCTATTCATTGGTATTCTCACGGTTGGGTTTGCCCTGCTGCAACTGGCCATGAGTCCGTTTCCCAGTGATCTTGAATACGACCTCGGAGTCGGGGCGTTTTTTGCAACAGTGCTGACCCCGATATCCGCGCTTCTTATGGGCATCCGTCAGTGGGTGAATTCAGGGCTCAGATCAAGCTCACCGGAACAATCGGTGTTCCTTGTGGGGACGAGCGTTTCGCTGCTCTGGTACCTCGTTGTGATCGTGAAGGGAATGCTGATCTCCGCAGAAATTCGCGCTGCCGAAGCGGTCGCCCGGGGAGAACGTGCCAGCACGGGGGCGTCATTACCTTGATTGGAATGACTATGGGATCTGATCGATCGATCGAAGTAAGTGGGCACAAAAAAAGGAGTTCGGGAATGAATCCCGAACTCCTCCGTAGAGAGTTCGTATGGGCAACGAGGAGAAGCCTCTCTAGACCATGTCTTTGAGGTTCTTTAACGGGCGAATCTTCACGACATTGCGTGCAGGCTTCGCAGCTACTTGCATCATCTCACCCGGCTTAAATGGGTTAGGCTTGGTAGCAGCTTTTGTTGCAGGCTTACGCTGCACTTGGATTTTGCACAGACCCGGGAGAGTAAAAGAGCCAGCGCCCTTTTTTCCGACCGCCTTGGCAATCTCTCCGCCTAGCGCATCCAAAACAGCGGATACGTCTTTGCGTGTGAGTTCAGTGGTGGTCGAGATACTTTCGAGGATCTCGCTTTTCGTAGGTGGTTTCTTGGTTTCAGCAGGCATAATTTACACTTCTTGATTTGCGATTTGTGGTAATAGCCACTCCTCACTAATTCAAGGACTTTTGACGCAAATGCCGAAAAAAACAGTGTTTTTCTAACTTTTTCGCATTAAACCACTGATTTCACTGAAAATAACGCCCAAATGCGTGGCATTTCGGATGTCTCAAGGAGCGTGAGGGGCGTCTAATTTCTGCTGTAGATAGCGCTTTTCGGTATCGATATGGGAACCTGCTTTGCGTAAGTGCTGGCGCTTTGATTGCTCATTGACCCCAGTTTCTTCCAGAGCGGTAGATAGGTCAGCATAGTGACGGACGGCAGCGGCGTAGTCGTTGCTGCAGTCATCCAGCAGGGGGGCAAGTTGATCAAGTTCCAAAATGGCAGAACGTCTCGCTTCGATTTGATTCGGGCTATCACCTGTGTTTGCCAACAATCTGGGCCAGACATGATCAATTGCCCGCAGGGATCCATTGGGTGATAATCTGGTTGGCTGTTTGTGGGTTGCGCGCAGATTCAGATAATGTGCCGAAAGATGATTTGGGATCACTGTCAGGATTTTCGCCAGCGCATTCTGCAGGCGTTTATTTGCCAGAGTTTTGTCCAATTCTTCGGGCGTGCTGGAGTGGTTTCTTACAACGTTAGCAATTCGTTGGAAAAGTCGCACTGCCTGCTGCACTTCTTCCGTTCTCTGTGAAGTGGTGATGCGCTGCGCCTGCTCAAAGCAATCGACCCCGATGATCTGCACCTGGCTCAGAATTTCCGGGCCTTCCAGAACAATGATGTCGGAGATCGACTCCATATTCGCCGATGGTATCAATACTACAGGACAAATCGGTTTTGCTTCAGAGGCGGCATCGATTTTTTTTCGAATACCTCCAACGCGACGAATTCGACCATCTGGTGCCAGTCGCCCGGTTACATACACTTGGTCGTCCACTGGGGTGCCCGTCATGATCGCATCCAACAGCAGCGCAGCACCCATCGAGAAGGAGTCACCGTCATGCGGATGCGAGGCATCCTCAAACTTGAGCGTCAGTCGAATCCCGTTCTGCCAGCGCTGCTGTGTTGCGAAGAATTGCTTCACGGCATGAAGCGATCTGCGCAAGGTCTTGCCGTTTCCTTTCACTCTTTCAAAGTGCGTTTCCGCATTAGGATCTTCCAGGGCAGTGGCGGTCAATTGCATCAGCGAACGATGCCCGGAAAATTCGGCTTTCCCCTGTTTCGAGATCGTCAGCGTGTTGATGACTGCACTCTGAGGCTTCTGCAGTTCTTCACCGCAGCCCACCGATTTACCGAGAAATAAGATCAATGCTGTCACCAGGAATCCCATTCCGACCGCTGAAGTCTGCGGATGGCCAGCGATCATGCGTGGGCAGGGATTTTGGGAAATAAACACAGGATGCTCGAATCTTCTCACCAAAGTTACCACAAATAGAATTTCTGTGTCAACATTGTCCATACATTAGCTGTTTCAAGCAACAGGCGATGAGTTGGCGTCTGAAATCCGTCTGAGCTGCGAAACTGGGTGAATTGCCGATTTTCAAACTGCCCAATCCAGCTATGGTGCAGAATGGAAGATCAAGACGCGGCGATGCGCGTATTCGTAAAATCCGGCTGTCCCTGGTGTGTCGACGCAGTGCGTTACCTGCGCGAGGAGGGATACGTGTTCCAGGAGATTGATGTTTTGCAGGACAGTGCCGCGTTCGATGAAATGGTGGCCTTCTCTGGCCAAAGCCTCGCCCCTACGATGAAAGTGAAGGACGCTGTGCTGGCGGATTTCGGCGTCGATGAGTTGAAAGACTTTCTGGCATCCCATCGCATCACTCCGGAGATGACTCAGTAACCCAGTGAGTTATTTGTTCGGCCAGTTCCCATCATTCTCATGTGCCGTCTTCAGCAGCCTGTTGGCGCTGGCGTCCTGTGAAGATTCGGGACGGCTGGTGGAATCAAAATCGGGATTCCGCGCCCATGAAACGATTCCTTTCGAAATGCCCGAGCGCCGTGTGGGACAAAAAAACATAACGCCAGAGACTTACCGATTCCTTGAAGCGATCGGCAACATGGAGAGGCAGATTGCTGACCTGGAAGGCGACTTGGGCAAAGTGCAAGAGCTGCACGAGTCGTATGACTTTGATGCGTTTCTGAATCTTGATCCGTGGACGGTGGAAAAGGAGAGCCTGTTTTACTTGTCCCATTTTTGTGATGCTGGTCACTTCACGGTGCAGCGCAAAGTGCTGCTGAGTCTGCTGGAAAAAAAGATCGCGCGGAAAAAAGAGGAAGCGAAAAGTGGCGAATCGGCAGGTGGACACAAGGCTCTCGAGCGACGTCTGGCGGATGCAATGCTGTTCAAGGAAGAGCGCATCATGGACCTGGAGCATGTGCTGCATGTTTACAATACCCGGCAGGGAGCGCAGGAGTTCCTTGTGCCAGACTATGTGGCTCCTGAAGATCTCGAATCACTTCGGTCAAATGTAGCCGATCGGCTGGATCAGCAGCGTTCGCTGGTCGCCGAACTCGATACAGAGATCACTTTTCTCAAACAGCAGTTTGAGGTAATGTAAGACTATTTACCAATCATGCCCCTTACGATCAACGGACAAGTCATCGACCCTGCTCTCATCGACCAGGAATTTTCTAACATTAAGTCATACTACGAGCGCATGTCTCAAGTGTCGTGCTGTGAGCGTGACCCCGAGTTTCTAACCTATGCCAAGGAGAATATTTCGGCCAGAGTCTTGCTCAATCAGGACGCCGAGAAAAATGGCCCATCCCCGAGTGAGGATGAAATCGATGCGGCGATCGCTCAGTTGAAGAAAGATCATGGAGGTGAAGAGCAATTCTACCAAAGTGCCGGAATCACAGCGGAACAGGATCACCTTGTGCGTAAAGACGTCGCGGCAAGCCTGCGCGTCGATAAGCATCTCGAAGCTGTCTTAGGAGCCGAATTGCAGCCGACTGATGCCGAACTGCGCGCGTTCTATGACGAAAATATCGACGAGTTCCTGACGGAGGAAGAAATCAGCGCCTGTCACCTTTTTAAGTCACTCAGCCAGACAAACGATCGGCAGGAACTTTACAATCAACTGCGGGCCTTGCGTAAACGTGCCCTCGCTGGTGACGACTTTGAAGCTCTCGCTAAAGAGCACACGGACAAAGAGGAAAAGGAAGTAGATCTCGGATTCTTCAAGCAGGGCGAGTTGAGCGATGAGTTCGAGGTCATCGCATTCTCACTGGAGGTAGGCGAAGTCACCCCCGTGTTCAGTTCACACTGGGGATTCCATCTCGCAAAGATCACCGGCCGCAAACCCGCCGAGCCACGCCCTTTCGACGAAGTAAAAGAAGACGTCAAGTCGTTGCTCATCGCAGACGACCGACAGAAGAAGACTCAAGTGGTAGTGGATCGGCTTAAAGCAGAAGCAACGATTGTCGATGAAGAAGCATAGGCCGGAGTGACCTCTAATCTAATCCTTCAATAGCGGCTGCCACCACGCTTCATTCGCCTGGAACCAATCAACGGTCTGCTGCAGGCCGTCGGTGAATTTTCGGGTCGCACTCCAGCCGAGTTCCTGTGCCATACGTGATGAGTCGATGGCGTAGCGGCGGTCATGCCCAGGGCGATCGATGACATATTCGATCAATGATTCCGGCTTGCCGACGGCGGCGAGAATCGCTTTAACGATGGCGATATTCTCCCATTCGTTGTCCGATCCAATATTGTAGACTTCGCCAGCGGCTCCGGCATCGAGCACCCGCATAATGGCTTCGCAGTGGTCGTCGACATGAATCCAGTCACGCACATTTTTGCCGTCTCCGTAGATGGGAAGTTTTCGATCGCGCATGGCATTGACGATCATCAGCGGGATCAATTTTTCTGGAAACTGGTAGGGTCCGTAATTGTTCGAGCAGCGAGTGACGACGACATTTTGACCGAAGGTGTGAAAGGCTGCGCGCGCCAGGAGATCAGCAGATGCCTTACTGGCTGAGTAGGGCGAGTTCGGCTGGATGGGACTTTGCTCGGTGAACAATCCTTCCGCTCCCAGTGAGCCATAAACTTCATCGGTGGAAACCTGGAGAAACCGCGGAGTGCCCTTTGCTCTGGCCAACTCCAGCAGGTTTGCAGTGCCCACGATGTTGGTGCGAATAAAGCTTCCGGGATCGGTGATGCTGCGATCAACATGGGACTCGGCGGCAAAATTGATAACGGCATCGGGTGCCTGTGTGCACGAGTCGAATACCGATTGCATAGCAGCGCTATCGGCGATGTCTGCCTGCACGAAATGGTAGCGTTCGCCAAATGACTGCTCGACATCACGCAGGCTTTCCCTGTTTCCCGCGTAGGTCAGGAGGTCGATGTTGGTAATGGTCAGATCGGGTCGCTGCGTCAGCGCCAGCCGAACGAAATTGCTGCCAATGAAACCGCAGCCTCCAGTAAGAATCCAGTGAGTCATGCCGGGACGGTGGCTGAGACTGACGCAGAGTGCAACTTCCGGAAAATCTTCCCAGTAACCCGGTGAAATCGTATTCGGGCACAAAAGAGCCTCTCCCCTGCAAGCGTGGGCAGAAGAGAGGCTGGAGAATTGCCGGGCGAAAATTGTCCCGGGCTCGTTCCTGTCGATTAATACACGGAAGCGCTAAACTCGTTGCGAGTATTGAAGCCGCCGATCGATTCGTTGCAGCTGTAAGTGTCGTCTTTTCCGCCAGCGACCTGTTCGAGGTCTTCGTCTGACAGTTCAGAGCCATCTGCGATGAGATGAGGAAGCCGGATATAGATCTTTCCTGCGCTTTCCTGAACAATCTCCACCGTCACATTGTCGGGAAGAGTATTGTTGAGCTGAGTTTCGACGATCTTTTTCGGGTCGGTCAGCAGTGCCTCACGATACTTTGGATATTTAGTCGCGTTTTCGATGACGATTTCTTCGATCTCGTCGCGGGTCAATGGTTCTGAAGCCATAGTTTTTAGCCTTTCGATTTTAGTATTGCTGTTTTGGTTGGGTTGTCCGTCCCGGGGAGAATCACCAGTCAGGGACATTTTTTCCTGCGCAGTAGCGGTGCCTATGTCACTGATAGGCAGATTGGTATCCACTGCGAAAGGATTTTAAATATTTACTATTGTGCTAGTAGACGGAAGCGCTGAATTCATTGCGCGTATTGAAACCGCCGATCGACTCGTTACAGCTGTAGGTATCGTCTTTTCCGCCAGCTACCTGCTCGAGATCTTCGTCTGATAGCTCATCGCCATCGGCGACAAAGTGTGGCAGCCGGATGAAAATTTTCGTCGGGCTCTCCTGGACGATTTCGACGGAGATATTGTCAGGGAGTGTGTTATTGAGCTGCGTTTCGACCGTTTTCTTCGGATCGGAGAGGAGCACTTCCCGGTACTTGGGGTGCTTGGACGCGTTGCTAACTACAATATCTTCGATGTCTGCACGTGACAGTATTTCAGTGGCCATAATGTTGGTTTTTCGGCTGAGGATTGAGTGGATTTGGCGTCAATCGATCGAGTATCGTCTGTTTTGATTGTCGCCTGTGAGTATTATTTTGAATCGCAGGAAGTTCTTCGATTCAGGGAAAAGGCCTCTCCTCCCAAACTAAGGGAAGCGGGAGGAGAGGCCGGGATTCTCGATGGATTTAACTTCCCATCAGGAGTCATTCAAACGCTATTAGTAAACGGAAGCGCTGAACTCGTTGCGGGTGTTGAAGCCGCCGATTGACTCATTACAAGAGTAAGTGTCGTCCTTACCACCGGCGACTTGCTCCAGATCGTCATCCGAAAGCTCTGCGCCCTCTGCGACCACGTGTGGCAGGCGGATGTAGATTTTGGATGGAGTCTCCTGAACCACTTCAACTGATACGTTCTCAGGAAGTGCGTTGTTGAGTTGAGTCTCAACCGTCTTCTTTGGATTAGCGATCAAGGCATCGCGGTACTGTGCGTGCTGCGCTGCGTTCTCAAGGACGATTGATTCGATTTCTTCACGTGACAATGCTTCTGTAGCCATGGTTCTAGTATTTTCAGGTTTGTTTTTTTGCTCGTTTCATCACCGCCAGGAGTGAATCCCGTCCGGTGATGCAGCATAAAATAGCAAGCTCCGTGCCAACTTTTTAAAAAATATCGTAAGTCACTTAGAATGAGATATTTAAAAACATGGCGCAAACGCTGCAGGTCTTGCCCTCGACGCCTTAATGGAACTCTGTCCCATGCGAATGGAACTTGGCCTCCAGTTTTTTAGAATCTTGGGGAAGATTCTGAGAGTGGATTGAAGGAATAGTGAGTGACCACTCGTTGCAGATTTCCGTTGGTTCTGCCAAAGTGGTGGGATGATGATGAAAAACACCAGAATCACACTGTTTTTGGCCTTCATCGGCTGTGGCGTTGATCCGATTTCTTTCGCTACAGCGCAGGTGCCGGGCCCGGGCCCGGGTGCAAGCGTTGGCCATCAATCGTGGAGTGGAATCTATCCTCATCTCGCTTACTACAATGACGAGAATGAGTGTGGCACGGGTGCTGTGGTGCCGTGGGCGGATCGCTTGTGGGTGATGACTTATGCGCCCCATAGCCCGAATGGATCGTCTGACAAACTTTACGAGATCACGGAAGATTTGAAGTTGATTGGGCGCCCAGAAAGCATCGGTGGAACACCGGCGAATCGGATGATACACGAGGAAAGCGGGCAATTGTTCATGGGGCCCTATGCGATTGATCGCGACCGCAATGTGCGGGTGATTCCTCATGCAAAAATGATCGGTCGGCCGACTGGAAATGCCCGTCATCTGGAATCTCCGGCTGAGAAGCTCTACTACGCAACGATGGAGGAGGGCTTTTACGAAGTGGACGTTAAATCATTGGCCGTAAATCGGCTATATGCGGATACTCACGAAAAAGGCGAGGAGTTGCCTCGGGCAGATTTGCCCGGTTATCACGGGAAGGGGCTGTATTCAGGGCAGGGAGTCCTAGTCTATGCCAACAATGGTGAACATGGCGAGGAGGCCTTGAAAAGCCCCTTCGTTCCTTCGGGGGTGCTGGCAGAATGGAATGGCAAGGAATGGAAAACGGTTCGGCGAAATCAGTTCACTGAAGTGACTGGCCCGGGGGGACTTTCAGGGAATCGGAATCCTGAGACAGATCCCATCTGGAGTATTGGCTGGGACCACAAGTCACTCATTTTGATGGTGAGAGATGCCGGGCATGCGGGGCCGTGGCACTCTTATCGGTTGCCTAAGACGAGC
>JBNMNB010000203.1:0-14134 GCA_051270635.1 Verrucomicrobiales bacterium
TGGCAATTTTTGGCGATGCCACGCATCCGGAAATTGCAGAGAAACTAGGGCAACCGTTGGGCACGGTGAAGTCGAGAATTCGGCGAGGCTTGATCAAACTTAGAGAACTTTTGAAAGGAATCCATGAGTGAAGAGCAATTGAAAGAAGACGCAGAACTTTATGCCCTGGGCATGCTGGATAGCGCTGAAAGGGGGCGATTCCAGCGCCGCCTCGAGGAATTGCCTGACCTCGAATCTTATGTCGCCGAGTTGGAAGACGCGATTGTGGGCGTCGCCCTCACTGCACCGGCGGAGGAGGTAGATCCGGTCGTTCTTGAGCGAGTTCTTGCCCAAATTGGTCACGATGGTGAGTCGCGGATGAAGCGATGGGGTGGCAAAATTTTGAAAGTACCAGGTGGCTGGCCTGCTGCCGCCGCACTGGTGCTATTGTTATGTGGCGGTATCATGCGTTACGGGAAAGTGCGTGATGATCTCGCTCGTGCGGAGGGCGAACGTGACGCAGTGGTGCGCGAAATGCGCAATATGATTGTCGTCCTCGACGGCGGAGAGCCGAATCAGAGGGGCGAAGCGGCGGCTGCGGCTGCTCTGGATGGTGCCACGGGAACTGCTGCGAACAGCCTTGTCCAGGCGGCGCAGCGCAAGTCCTATCGACTATTGCAAAATCTTGAGCGGGTGAATCATGAACTGGCCCAAGTGCGCGACCGTGAGGCCGAGCGCTCGGTTGCGCATCCAGGAATTGCGCGACCGATGGTCGTGTCGATGTGGGATCCCGATGTGCCGGTCGAAGAACGTGAGAATGCACACATGTTGTCAGAAGAAGTGAGTAACTTCATCGGTGATCAACTTGAAGCCGCAGGCGAAGAGGAGACTGCGGACGAATCGGAAAAAGAAGGGACACAAACTGGTGGTGAGACATCGATGTCGTTCGATTCCTGGCCCGAAGTCGAAGTCACAGGAGATGCCCTGGCTCCGCTCTGGTTCACACGGGATTTGCCAAAGGGGCCGCGCATCCGACATAAGAATTTTCCAACGCAGTCGTGGGATGACATGGGGCTGACACGCTATGAAAATGGAACGTATTTCGACCCTGAGAGCGAGTTGCTCTATACTCCGAGTTTGAATGGAACCGATTATATAGGCAAACGGCCGCCATCGGGATTTGATCCGGATTCCGGTATGATTCCTGCAGACCCGGAACCGATTGAAACGACTGTTCCTGCGGTGGAGCCTCCACCACTACTCTTGCCCAAAGCGTTCACGATTTACGATGAAACGACTGGTGAAGGATCCATCATTCTGCAAAACCTTCCGCCGCAGGATGAGGACACGACATACCATCTTTGGTTGAATGATTCGCAGGCAACTGGGCCGATTGAGGTCGGTATTCTTCCTGATCTGGAGAGCGGAGACGGGCGCGTCTTTTTTGATTTACAGCCAGGGCTTTCGCCTTCCGGCTACATCCTCACAGCCGAGCCCAAGGGCGAGACGCCCCGAGTTCCGGGCGAGGAAATTATCCTGTATGGACCGTAACGGCAAGTTTTCCCCGAATGAACTAAAACCCCGGAGTGTTGGCATTCACCCCTGTTTGCAATCGAGTAACCTATTGCTGTTTCGTGGCAATTGTGGGAATGCTAGTCTGCGCCCGGATGACGACGGCAGACGCATGGCCACGCTTCGATTTGCGACCGACTGATCGGCATCCCACATCTCAGGTCGGGTTCGAGGGCTATGAGATTCGGCTGAGTGCCCAGGCGAGTGCTGACTCCGCCGATGAGACGATTTACGAATGGTGGAAGGACGGCCAGCCGCTTCCTCAGACAAACCGCACGAGCCTGGTGATCTCGAATTTAGCCCCCGAGGATTCTGGAGTCTACTTCGCCATTGCCAGCAACGAATCTGGCCGCGCCATCAGCGAAGAGGCGCGTGTAGAGGTCGTATGCCGTGAGCCATTACCCGGGCAACTGGATCCATCTTTTCAGGGAGTGATTGCGGCTAGAAAGAGCGACGAGATTCTTGGAATTGCCGTCGATAGTATTGGCAGAGTGCTGGTGGTAGGAGAATTCGATGGCTACGGTCTTTCAAAGGCGCAGAATATCGTGCGATTGCGCCCGGATGGCACGATCGACACCGAGTTTGATGTGGGAACAGGTGCGAATGCTTCGATTCGATGCGTCGCAGTTACGGGCAATTCGGTTTGGATTGGCGGGAGCTTTACTGAATTCAATGGAACAACGTGTCAGCATCTTTTGCGGCTGCAGGACGATGGTGATATTGGGCCTGGTTTTTTGACAGTGTCAGGGCCAGACAGCGACGTGCGCAGTATTCTTGAGGATTCGAATGGTTCTGTAGTTGTTGGCGGAACGTTCAAATCAATTGGTCAGCAGGCGACCGGCAATCTTGCGCGAGTTGATCGCAACGGCCAAAGTGATCCAACGTTCTCGACGTTGATTATCAATGATACAATTGAGGACATGGTGCGTGACGCGCAGGGACGAATGGTGCTTGTAGGAAGTTTCACCGATGGCGGCTACAGTCGCATTGCTCGGTTGGATTCGAATGGCAATATCGACTCCAGTTTTTTTCGTGGTACGGGATCAACCCGCCCCGTATTCGATGTGGCGATCCAGAGTGACGGCGCGATTCTGATAGGTGGTCTGTTTTCCCGTATTCACGGAGAAAGAGCGCCGCGATTAGCCCGGCTGTTGCCGGATGGGGCACTGGACGATTCATTTGGAATCGATCCTGACGACGACGTTGAAGATATCGCGGTTGATGGCTTCGATCGTATCATTGTCAGTGGCGGCTTTGGCCGAATTAACGAGAAAACCTGTCCGCGAATCGCGCGAGTCCTGCCCACTGCGGAACTCGATGAATCGTTTGTTGCTCCTGTGTGGGACGGAGAAATCAAAGCATTAGCGATAACTCATGCGGGCGAAGTTCTGGCTGGTGGCGAGTTCGATGAAGTGGCGCACCCCTACGTGATGCAATTGCTCAGCGATCGCCCGACGAACTTACCGGGAACCATTCTCTGCCAGCCGCAAGATTGGTCGACAGTATTCGGCGGTGTCGCACGTTTTTCTGTGGTGGCTTCCACTTCATCAAATCTCAGTTATCAATGGTTTTACGATGATCAAAAAATTGACGGCGCGAACAAGGCCACTCTGGATCTATATGGCGTTAAAGAAGGGCAAGCCGGACTCTATCACTGCACGATTACATCGGGCGGTAGTCAAAATGCGAGCGATCGAGCGCGACTAACAGTGCGCCAGCGCAGGGCAGGAGAAGCGGTGCTCTATCAATTTGGTGGCGCCCGCAGGTTGGTCGGGCAGGATATATCAAGAATGGCTGAAATCCCCGTTCTCGAGTCGGCAATGAGAGTGGACGATGAGATGATCATCGGGGATCTGGATGTGAGTCTTACTTTGGATCACGGTGACACCAGCACACTAAGAGTTGCACTCGAATTTGAACCAGACAACGGCAATTCGGTGACTGTCCAACTTTACTATCCTCGTACGCCGGGAGGCGCTGGATTCTTTCGAACGACCTTCGATGATGAGTCGAATGCTAGACTGACAGTTAGTGGGCTGCCTCCGTTCACTGGAAGCTTTGCTCCTTCCAGTCGGCTCGATGAGTTTGACAACGCCTCAGCGAGAGGAACCTGGCGTCTGCAAGTGTTCGACGGCGTAGAAGACGGCTTGTTTGTGGTATTAAAATCCTGGGAACTGCAAGTGACAGAGCAGGCGACCGCGCCGAGTTATGAGAATTGGGCGACGGGTTACTTTGACAGTGGATCACCTCCTCTTGCTACTGCCGATTCGGATGGCGATGGCGTAGAGAACTTGTTAGACTATCTGACTGGGCGCAAACCGCTTCAGCCGCTGCCCATTTATGTTCAACAATCCAACGGCTCTGTTAATTTTCGTCAGCGCAGAAATCTGGAAGGGTATTCTCTGGTCTACGAGGTGTCGTCAGATTTATCGCTGTGGCAGGCGATACAGCCCTACGTGACCGTTTGGCCAGGGCAATTCCAGGAGGCGCAGCTGCGATCTGAAAATGCGCGCAACTATTTTCGCATGCGGGTCGAGTAGCCTTTAGAACTTACGAAGCACGACTTTCCAGCACTGCCACGTAGGCTCCATCAGTGTCGTTGATGTGTGGCAGCAGTAGTTGCTCCTCGCGCAATGACAGGTGAGGATGACGCTCCAGGAGCAGCTTCACTACTTGGTCATTTTCCTCAGGTTCAATGCTGCAAGTGCTGTAGACCAGTGTGCCACCAGGCTTGAGCAGGGGCAGCGTGCGCTCGACGATTCCCAGCTGCGTCTTCTGCATATCAGCGAAGGCAGAACGTGACTTCAGTCGCCACCGAACATCGACACGCCGACGAATGACTCCAGTATTGCTACAGGGAACATCGCACAAGATGCGATCGAATGTCTTGCCTGCGAGCGCCAGCGGAAGCTCGTTCTCAGCCAACCAATCGTGGCAACACATTTCCTCGCAAGTGACTCCCAGGCGCTGCAAATTCTCTGCGGTCATGTCGACGCGTTCCTGCTGGCTATCGACACAAACCAAATATCCGGAATTCCCCATCATCCCCGCGATTATTCCCGACTTTCCGCCGGGAGCGGCGCAGGCATCCAGTACTGCTTCACCGGGACGAGGTGCGAGCAGCTGTGGCGCTGTTGCCGTGCTGGGATCCTGCACGTAACACAGTCCCGATTGGATAGCATCGAACGGCATCTCACTGGCCACAAAGAAACCTGGCGCATCTTCGACACCACTTGCGTCGAACGATTGCCTGAGGGCCTCAGCCGCGTTCGGAACGAGTGTATTGGCGCGCAGAATCACAGGGGCTGGGGTATTCATCCATTCGCAAAGGGCAATGGCGGCATCCATTCCCCAGCGTTGTTCCCATCTCTGCACCAAGTGCGCGGGGAGCGAAAAGCGAACTGCCAGCGGCAGTGTGGGCACGAGAGCTTGCAGAGATTCTCTCTCACTAATCGCGCGGCGCAGGATCGCATTGACGATGCCTTTCTCGAACTTCTTTGCCAACTTGACAGTCTGCGAGACTGCTGCGTGATCGGGCGTTCGCATCAGCAGGACTTCATAAATACCTTGCCGCAGCAACCAGCGCACACCGGATTTTAACTGACCGCGACTGCGCAACTGATCGATCCAGTGGTCAAGGAGCGACAGATTGCGTAGCACTCCGAGTGTGAGAGAATTCATGAACCCACGGTCACGCGAATCAAGCTTATTGTCGCGGGCGGCGCGTTCGATCAGATTCGCAGCAAATCCCGTCTCTGGATTCCAGTGCGTGAGAATATCGCGGCAAAGCGCTCGGGGATTGGATGATATCATGCGGTTTCAATGACCTGTTTCGGCGAGTCACCAGGCAGGCTGGTGTTGCATACCGTCGGATACGGCGGCATTCAAATGGTTGTGTCGTCCGTGACGTGCCATTTCCCGGCTGTGACCGCGCTATTTTTGCCGCTATTTTGCCGCGATTGGGGCTTTTCACAGCGCCAAGCCTGCATATAGTGCCCGGCTACGGCCTTTTGATGCAAGGCGTTTATTTTGTAGAGAATGTTCAAGGTATTTATCAAGACTTACGGTTGTCAGATGAACGAACGCGATTCCGAACAGGTATCGCAGATGTTTCTCGAGAAGCCGGGCTATGCCGTGACGGCGGAAGAATCAGAGGCCGACGTCATTTTGATCAATACCTGCAGTGTACGCGACCAGGCAGAGCAAAAGGCGCTGGGCAAAATGGGAATCATGGGGCGACTCCGAGCTCGGAAGCCGCACGTGGTCTACGGATTTCTAGGCTGCATGGCGCAGAGCAGGGGAGAGGAATTGATCAAAGATGTCGCACACCTTGATCTCGTCGCCGGCACGCAGAAGTATCACAAAGTCGTCGGCTATGTGGACGAGATCCTTCAGCGCCGGCTGCAGCGTCAGATGGATGACGTGCGCTTCTCGATTGTCGATGTTGCTGAAGAAGAAGATTCTCAGAACACCATTCGTGATCACAAGCTCAAGCATCAGCAGGCGACGGCTTTTGTGTCGATCATGCAGGGCTGCAATATGAAGTGCACGTTTTGTATCGTTCCCTACACACGTGGTGGTGAACGTGCGCGACCGATTGCTGAGATCGTCGCTGAGGTGCGAAATCTTGCCGGCAGGGGTGTGCGTGAGGTGACATTGTTAGGGCAGATCGTGAACCTTTACGGTCGTCATGAATTTCCGCGAGTGGATGATAAGTCACCCTTTGTGCAATTGCTGGAAGCGATTCATGAGATCGATGACATAAAGCGGATTCGCTTCACCTCTCCGCACCCGATTGGCTACAAAGCCGATTTGATCGAAGCCTTCCGCTATTTGCCCAAGCTGGCATCGCATGTCCACTTTCCGATGCAGTCAGGATCTGATCGAATCCTGCGCGCTATGCATCGTCCTTACAAAGCGGAGAAGTTTATCGAGATCTGTGATCAAATGAAGGACGCTCGTCCTGACATTGCCATATCCACTGACATCATCGTCGGATTTCCAGGTGAAACTGAGGGAGATTACGAAGATACAAAGCGCGTGGTCGAGCGTGTCGATTTCCACAATGCTTTCGTTTTTCGTTACTCCAAGCGTCGCAATACTCCAGCCGCTGAGATGCCGGATGAGATCCAGGTGCCCGAAAGAGTGAAAGAAGAACGCAATCAGGATCTGCTGGCACTGATAAATCGCATGGCTAGCGAAAAGAACGACGCCCTGGTTGGTCAGGAACTTGAGATTCTCTGCGAAGGTGCAAGCAAAACGAATTCCAAGCGACTGTCCGGTCGCACCATGCAGAACAAGATTGTCATCATTGAAGGTGACGCAGAGCGCCTCACAGGTGAGGTATTCAAGGTTCGCATCACACAATCAACAGGATACACGCTTTACGGTGATCCTGTCCTCCACAACGACTGAACTATTTCATGAGCGCAATCAAAGGTATCTACACTGCTGTCTATCAGGACATGAGTTTACAAAATGCTGGCATCATTCTTGGGCTACTGCTCATCGCCGGGCACGTGGTGGCATTTGTGAAACGCGAGCCGCTGATCAAATGGCTGAAGCAATTGCCGCGCAACAAGGGACTGGGCGTAGCTATTTTGACAATCGATGTGGTGTGGGCCTGGATTCTCATCAGCGCCATGGACTTGGGCGAGTTTCAGAGTATCCGCAAGACACTGCAGATTCTCATTCCGGTAACATATGTGTTGGTGATCAATTTCGTGGATGAGTTTCTCGCTGTCCGTGCGCTTGGCGTGTTGTTGCTACTCGCTGCGTCTCCTGTCCTTGATGCCGCATTTCTGGAAATGCCGATGGCTCGGCTACTTCTGCCGATCCTCGCCTACGCGTGGATCATTCTGGGACTTTTCTGGGTCGGCATGCCCTACGTCATGCGCGATCAAATCGCATGGGTAAGCGCTTCAGAATCACGCTGGAAGGGAGCCTGCGCAGGAGGCGTCGGCTACGGTCTGCTTCTTTTGATCTGCGCCTTCGCTTTCTAGGGAGCGACCTCAGCCAGCTAGCGTTCGGGCAATTTTAGTCACATTCATGATGGCGAATTTGCGGCTGAGGATGATCAGTCCATTGACGCGATCAGATGTGATTTGTGTGAAAACCGTGCTGCTCCTATTGCTTATCGAGTGCTTCACGAGCAGCCCTGGCGCTTTCTTCGGCAGAGCGTAGAGCTTCGCGAGCAGCTTCGATTGCTTTCTCGGCTATCTCAACTTCTTCACGCAGAGCATGCTTGTCGGTATTCTCCGCTAAGGGCAAGGGAGCGTCGTTCCGCGATGGCGCGTCGTCGCGTTCTTCCAGCTGCAGCGTAGCCAGAATTTCGTTCACTTCAGATGCTGGGAGGGCATAAGTGCTGACGCGACCTGCTCGGGCAATATTGAGGCCAACGATGCGACCGTCGAGATCAACCAGAGGGCCGCCCATTTGATTTGAGCTGAGTGGCAGGTCATGCTGTAAGGCGCTGGGATATCCACCACGTTGACGGTTGACACTGGCTCCTAATTTGCTGGTTTGATCAAATGCATCGCGGTCGAGAAGGTAGCCACTACGACTAAGTTCGGCGAGTTCGGCGCGACTGCGAAGTCTGGCAGAAGTTTTGGCTTCGCGCCCGTTGCGCAGATAGCTAATCTCGACGGTTTCGTCCGGCGTGCGACCTGAGATGGTCTTGATCAATTGCGGTGGCGATTGTAGAGAAACGCCATCGATTTCGGTGATGATATCATTTGACCGCAGGCCAGCCGCAGCTGCAGCCGAATCTCGTGTGACGGAGTAGACGGCAACTCCATTGGTAGCCGGGCGAATTTCAATGCCGAGGTATCCTTTGGATTTCGGCGAAAGATTCCTTTCCTGTACGCTTAGGATACCCACGGCCGCTGGATCGTCGGTCACATCCGGGGCTGCCAGAAGGCTTCCGATCGGTAAGTCGTCTGCCTCACTGAAACTAGCGGGCTGCAGCTTGCCAGCATCCAGTTTGACCAGAGCAAGGTCGTAGTCAGCAATGCTCTCAATGAACTGGGCGCTGACGGAATCGCCGTTTTCCAGCCGCGCTTCCAGCATGCGTGGATTTTTTCCGAGCTCGCTGCGCTTGGTGAGTGCATAGCCATTTTCGGTGACGATGGTGCCCAGGGCAACTTGATTGCCGCCGCTCAGCAGCTGCACTGTGCTGGCTTTAGCAGCCTTAACGACAGGTCGGAATTTGCGCAGCTCATCAGGGTGATTTTTCGAATGTTCTGGCGGCTCCTGCTTGTCCAGATTAAACCAGTTTTGTATTCTCTGTCCGTGAGGGAGGCGTTGTCCAGGGCCAGGTAGAGGCTGGCCGCCTCCACCAAAGAATTGTTCAAACATATCGCCGCCAAAAATCCCGCCCATTCGTTCGAATTCCATTCGCAGATCGCCGAGGTCTCCACCGTCACTTTGCCATTCGAACTGGAAATTGCGGGGGGCGTTTTTGTCAGCTGAGGGATTGGCGGCATCGGCTTCGAATGCTTTCTGCATTTCTTCCAGTCCTTTCCTGAATTGTTCCCTGGCATCGGGATCGTCCGGCAGAAGGCGGGAGAATTGTTCGATCTGTTTTTCGAATGCAGCCTGCGGGCCTGACTCTAAATGATGCAGATTCTGAGCAGTGATCGGGCTAGTGAGCGCATATGTAAGACCTGCACAGCCAATCGTGCGAAGGAGAAACGGGAACTTCTTTATTGTTTTCATTTTCGTAAGCTTGTTAGGGTTTTTGAATGGGAGGGGGCCAATGCTGCAAATGCAGTCAATGGGCGCTAGCTGGAAAATCAGCTCTGGCCTCCCAGGGTGACGTCAAATGTAAGGGGTTTACCGCCGCGATCGACGCCGACTTTGACTTTGTCTCCTGGTTTCCTACTGGCTACCTCGCGTTGGAGTTGCAGCGTCGTCTTTATTTCTGTCTGATCGAATAAAACAATCGCGTCGCCGGGTTCGATGCCCGCTGATTCGGCAGCCGAGCCTGGAAAGACACCATGAACGAGTGGGCTATTGCTTTGCAGTTGGACGCCGAGCAGAGCACCGTTTCCCCGCATCGGCCAGGGAAGGTTGTCGCCGAGAAGTGCGTTGGTATCCAAATTGCCCCAGGATTCACCCAGCAACATTCGATCCCAGCTATCATGGAATGCGGTCACTGGTGCGTGGCGATTCTCGTTTGAACTCTGAGTGATGGAGGAATGAATGCCGACGACTTCACCATCGAGATTGAACAAAGGGCCACCCGAATCACCGCCGGAAATGAGGCAATCGCTGGTGAGAAAGCCGGACATGCGTCCTTTTTCCCAGATTTTGCCCAATCGGACGGGAGGTGTTCGATCAGATTCTGGCCCGCCGTGATGTCCCATGGCGATACACCAGTCACCGACATCGACCGACTTCGCCAATGGCACGAATGGGTAGGTTCCCTTGTCCGTGATTTGGGCAAGTGCTGCATCGTAGGTTCTATTGGCCCCGAGCTTTCTGGCGCTGACTTCTCTGCCGTCAGCCAGGGTGACAACAAAGTTATCCGTCATAGCGTCGAGTACGTGACTGGCAGTCATGATCAATCCATCAGCACTGACAATGACACCGCTGCCAGCGCTGGCACTGCGCGCTGATTGATCAGTCAGTGCCACGACTGCGGGCAATGCGTCTCGGGCGACGGTTTGCACTTGCGTCTGGCGCTGGCGCAGTTCGTTCAGATCTTCGTGAATTTCGGCAGAAGTTCTTGGAATTGCGATCCAGGCGATTCCTGTGAGCAGAGTCAGGCCGATGCCTGTCTTACAGAGTTGGGAGTAGAATTTCATATGTCCTCAGTGGTTACGGCAGCGCTCGTTGGATGAGCGCATTGTTTTCCCATTTAGCGCCTGCCTGGCAGCGATTTGTCTACAGACGATGCCAGGATGTTTCCGAACTTCGTCGTAGAAACGTGTGAAATTCTCGCTTTCAGCGGCATGAATCTTTCCCTAGTGTGCGCGAGGATGACTGATCGACGACCAGCAGGAAACAAGGTATTGCTCATGGCTACGTGTCTGTGTGACGCCTACTTTGATGACGTAGCTGCGGCTACAGTCGAGGTGCTTGAGAAGGCTGGGTGTGATGTCGTCTTCCCGCAGAATCAAACATGCTGCGGGCAGCCACCCTTTAATGGTGGGGACTTTGAATCGGCTCGCTCCATTGTCCGCCACAATCTCGAGGTGTTTGCTGGAGATTTGCCTATTGTTGTTCCATCAGGATCGTGTGCGGCAATGGGCTTTCATGGTGCCCCACTCGCGTTTGAAGGAGAGTCCGATGTTTCGGACGTGCAGGCATTGGCGCGGCGCACCTGGGAATTGTCCGATTTTCTGGTGAATGGCTTGGGAGTTACAAAATGGAAAGGCAAACTGGAGGGCACGCTTGCCTTTCACCATTCCTGCCACACTCGGGGAACCCGGTCAGGCGAGGCGGCACTGACATTGCTTCGATCGATCGATGCGCTGAAGTTCGTTGAATTTGGTCAGGGCGAGCAATGCTGCGGGTTCGGTGGGACTTTCGCCGTTAGCTTTCCACACATTTCGACAGGTATGGGAAAAGTGAAAATAGAACACATCACCGCTGCGAATCCTGATTTCATTGTGTCGGGCGATATGAGTTGCCTGATGCACCTGAAAGGCCTGGCGAACAAAGAGCAGCAACCATTTTCTGTCCGGCACATTTCTCAGGTGCTGCGTGATGCAGCACAGACGGATCAGCAATAAGCAATATCTACATCACCAGAACCTTATTCGGATCTGGCAGGGCATCCGCCGGGACACCGGGGAAGTTTTCATTGATGAAATCCCTCCAGACATCACGGGTCTTCTGAGACAGCAGCGAATTCATGTGCTCCGTGCAACCGCCGCAAATCGTCAACGAATGCACCAGCGCGACCCCTTCGAAAATTCCTGCGAGTGAATATTCTTGATCCGGAATGTCTGCCCGCGAGACTCCACATACGGCGCAAAACTGACGACCGAGATTGAGTTGCAAATGCTCTGCCTGGAATTCTTCCAATCGTTCGCGCGACTCGGTCGATACCTCTTCCATCATTCTGACATGGCAGGGGTGACAAAGGGCATATTCGAAAATTGTTTCGCCTTTGCGGTAAACTTTCCCAACCTGATAACCATCATCAAAGTCTTTCAAGGTTTCCCCGCAGCGAGTGCACGACTTGAATGGTCGCTCCTCATATTCGGAGTAAAACTCTGATGGGATCATGTGATCGGGATCTTCGTCCATTTAATCGGGTTCTTACTGTATTAGACGGTTATTGCGAAATGGTTGCCAGAATTAGACTGCGGACAACCAACATTGACACCTTCGTTTGACTTGAGTGTCAATCTAGGCTGTCGTTTGCCTTGTTCCTTTCCCAGAACCACTATGGAAACTAGTTCAACCATCGAACCATGTCCACAATTCCGCCGATGAAAAATATCAGGCAAATCAACGCATCATTGCTCTGCTCCGGGATCGCATTTCTGGGGGCTTCCTGTGCGAAGATCGAAGAAGTTAAGAAGTCGGAGGTGTCGATTGGCGAAGCGGCGGTTGCTGAGGCCATGGGAATTCAAAATTGGACTGTATTCCGAGGCTCGCCCGACTTGATGGGCGTTGTGGACGCATCCATCCATTTTCCGCTGGAACTTCGCTGGCAATTCGAAGCGGAAGACCCGGTGCTGGCCTCTCCCGTAAGTGATGGAGAGAGGGTTTACATTGGCGACGGCGACGGCAATTTCCTCTGCCTGGCACTGGAAGATGGCAGTGAAGTCTGGAGGGCGAAAACTGAGGGAACGATTGAGGGCACTGCGTGCATCGTCGGTGAATTAGTCATCGTCGGATCGACCGACGCCTTCGTCTATGCTTTTGATAAAAGCAGTGGCAAGGAAATTTGGAAATTTGAGACGATGGGTGAAATCGTCGGTGGCATCAACACCTTCACTCGGACATCCGCCGATGGCGATATTCCTTGCGTCGTATTTGGCAGCCACGACAATAAACTCTACTGTGTCGATGCACGGGATGGTGCTGAGCAGTGGAGTGTTGAGACGGGTTATTACGTGAATGGAACACCGTCTGTGTCAGAGAACAAGATAGCCTTTGGTGGTTGCGACGGATTCATCTATGTCAACGATGCGCAGACGGGGGCAGAGGTCACAAAACTGGAGATCGAATCGTACATTTCCAATTCTATCATCATCAAAGATAATGTGGCCTATGTCGCTCACTACGAGAATCGTGTAGAGGCTTTTAACCTTGTTGACGGCAAAAACCTGTGGTCGTTTGAAGATCGGGCGTTTCCCTATTATGCATCGCCTGCCGTGACGGAAGGGATGGTGATTGCCCCCGGTCAGGGCAAACGGATCTATGCGATTGACCGCAAAACAGGTGCAGAAATCTGGAATTTCCGTGCCGCGAAAAGTTCTGATAGCTCACCAGTCGTTGCAGGAGGCTACGTCATCTTTGGCGCAGACGATGGGATCCTTTATTTTCTCAACGAGCAGACAGGCGAGGAAGCGTGGCGATATGAAATTGGCGATGAGATCAAAACATCTCCGGCAATTGTCCGCGATTCACTAATCGTTGGCGCCAGCGATGGCCGCGTGTATGCTTTTAACATTCCGAAGGCTTCAAATCCTGCGGAATAAATTCTTAATTCTCAAGCGTCCCTTCATGGGGCGCGAACCCTAACAGGGAACACCTTGTGGAAGATAACCTGACAAAACCGGAAAAAGAAGAGCAGACCGAAGCGGGAAACTACTTCGTCGCGAACTACCCGCCATTCTCATTCTGGCAAAAGGATTACGTAAGTGATATCCAAGCCGTGATGGAACAACAGGCACCGCCTGATGTGCCGCTTGGCATCTACTTCCACATCCCGTTTTGTCGGAAGAGGTGCCATTTCTGCTACTTTCGTGTCTACACCGACAAAAATGCCGGGGAGATTCGTAATTACCTGGACGCCGGGTTGAGGGAGATTCAGAACTACGCAGCAAAACCCTACCTTCAGGGAAGAAAGCCGCAGTTCATTTACTTTGGTGGGGGAACCCCGTCTTATCTATCCGTCAATCAGCTCGAGGAACTCACCGCTGGCATGAAAGCGGCATTTTCCTGGGACGAGACTGAGGAGATCGCTTTCGAATGCGAACCGGGGACTCTCACGGAAAAGAAACTCGATGCCATTCGGAAGATGGGTGTGACGCGCCTGAGTCTGGGGGTAGAGAATTTTGATGACCACATTCTTGATACGAATGGCAGAGCGCATCGATCAGGAGAGATTGACCGGGCCTACGGCTATGCGAAGAAGATTGGCTTTCCGCAGATCAATATCGACCTGATCGCTGGGATGATGAATGAGACCGAGGAAAACTGGCAAAGCTGTATTTCGCAGGCCATCGCACTCGATCCTGATATGGTCACCGTTTACCAGATGGAAGTGCCCTACAATACGACCATGTATCAGCGTATGAAAGACGCAGGCAAAGTGACGGCTCCGGTGGCAGACTGGGTGACGAAGCGACGCTGGGTAGCATATGCCTTTGCTGAATTTGAGAAAGCGGGCTACACGGTT
>JBNMNB010000204.1:0-14110 GCA_051270635.1 Verrucomicrobiales bacterium
AGGAAAACAATCGCATCATCGCCACCGTGCCACTGGATGCCATTGGCGTGAGCAACGGTCAGACGATCGCCTTTGGCGCTTATCAGGAAGGAGCCTCCGACGGCTGGATGGTCGACTGGGTCGAGTCCAAAGAAGTCACGATACAGGATACTCCATCAGTAGGTGGTGCCGTTGTCACATCTGATCCCGCAGACTTGCCAGACAGCTCAGGCGACATCCGTGAGATTACATTGGAAGTCAAAGACGGCGCACTAGAGCTGACTATGACTGCGGATGGTGCCATTTGTCCATCTGTGGATGAGACGCCTGAAGGAAAAACCAATCGCTACTACTACCACTTCATCTTAGATATCGACAACAATCCAGCGACCGGATTCAGCACTTCAGAATACGAAGGCACCCAGACGGGACTGGAGAAACCGCTGGGAGGTGAGGTCACCGTGCAAATTGGCTGGCGCGATGGTGCCCCCGATGGCGTGGAAGCTTACAATTCCGTCAATGACGACGAAAAATTCATCACTGAGCTCGTCTGGAAGAAGGAAAACAATCGCATCATCGCCACCGTGCCACTGGATGCCATTGGCGTGAGCAACGGTCAGACGATCGCCTTTGGCGCTTATCAGGAAGGAGCCTCCGACGGCTGGATGGTCGACTGGGTCGAGTCACAGGAAATAACAATCAGTTCTGGTTCGAACACTACGAACATCCAGATGGTCGAGGATCCAATGGATCTACCAGATACGAATGGTGACCTCAGCCTTGTCCAACTCACACTTGATGACGAGTTCCTCTACCTTGGAATGGCGGTGCACGGAATCATCTGCCCGACCGTTGCACAAACCATCGAAGGAAAGTCTAACCGCTACTACTACCACTTCATTCTCGACACCGATAACAATGCGGCGACTGGCTTCAGCACCTCAGAATATGAGGGCAACCAGACCGGTCTGGAAAATCCACTGGGAGGTGAGATCACCGTGCAATTCGGCTGGCGCGACGGCGCACCCGACGGCATCGAAGCTTACAATTCGATCAACGATGACGAAAAATTCACAGAAACCATCGACTGGGCATACCAAGGCAACACGATCGAGGCCAAGATCCCACTGGCAACGCTGGGACTTTCGATCGGTCAGACCATTGCCTTTGGCGCCTATCAAGAGGGTGCCTCAGATGGGTGGATGGTCGACTGGGTTGAGTCCGGATTGATCACGCTCACCCCACCGACTTCGGGCGGAGCCGATCTTGTCACCACCTGGGAAGCATCGCCCTATGCGTTCAGCATTCAACTCGAAGACACCGGCGCTGATGTGGTCGATCTAGCCACGATCATGGTAACAGTAGATGGTCAACCGATCACTGTAACCCCAACTAAAGAAGAAGAGACAACCACCATCGCTGGCAATTTTGCGCCCTACCTGGAAGGTGGAATAAAACACTCGCTTACGCTCGAGTATGAAACTCCGGCAGGAGGCAAGCGTATGCGAAGTTTTCCGTTCGACGCACCTGAATACACGGTGCTCTCGCCAAGCTATCGCAATGCCACGGTCATCACAGACGAAACCGGGTTCGTTGCAAATGTCTCGCAGATCAGTGATTTTCAAGGCGATGCTCCCTCGCAGCATCTCAATCGCTCAACCCGCGCAGAGAAACAACTCGCCGGTCAGCTGGTCGACTTCCAGGGAGAACCCTTTTACAACGAAGCGAGTAGTGTGCGCAATCGCTGGACAGTAGAAAAGGTGCAGATCGACGGCGTAATCAACTGGCACGATTTAGCCCCGGATCCTACAGGGAATTTCTCTGAGTTCTCCGGCCACGAAGATTCCATCATCCCGAAAGTTGAACTACCTGCAAATGGCACCGTAATCGAAATACTGACTTACCTCGAACTGTCAGCAGGCTTTCATCAGATTGGCGTCAATACGACGGGCGGGTTCAAATTTTCTGCAGGGCCGGATGGTCGCGATCAATTGGCAGACGTCGCTGGTGTCTTCAATGGCAGCAATCCCCACTCGTATCAAGGAAATCATACGATCAGTCTGATCACTCCCGAAGCTGGCTTCTATCCAGTCAGACTACTATGGTTCAGCAGCCAGAGAACGAGCGAAGAAGCACAGCTGGAATTCTTTTCGATCATCAATAAACAACGCGTCCTTATCAATGATGCGACGAATCCCAGCTCGCTTAAGGCCTATCATTCCGCAAATAAGTCACCTGCTTACGTCAGCAAGATTTCTCCCTCCCCTGGCTTTGAATACGGGACACCCAATGATCCCATCAAGATCGAAATCTCCGGCTTTTTACTCGATGGCAGCATCGGCCTGAAGTTTGATGGCTCCGAAGTCACCCCGGTAATCGACGTCGATGACGAAATTACCACTCTCACTTTCCAGCCGCCATCGCTGGCCTGGGGATCAACCCATTCGGTAGAGATTTCCTACGCAACACAGGATGATCCGGACGACATCCGATCTGGCAGCTACAACTACGGAATTTACTCTGGAGCTTCGATTCTCCCAACCGCCTGGGCAAAGCCAATGGGATCAGGAACCGATCGCGGCTTTGATGTGCGATTTGCTCAGAGCACGTCTCCTCGGGGCAATTCTGTTGCCGATGCTGAAGCACAGCTCCAGTCGGGTGGTGACTTTACGTTTTCGGATGAACCGTCGACCTTAAACTACGGCATTTTCGAAGGCGATGTGTCGGGACTTTTCTGGGATGATCGAGGCTTGGTGGACAATGAGCTTGTCGACAGCGGCATCGCTGACTACCTGTCGATGGAAGCGCTCGTTTACCTCGAATTGCCCTCCGGTGCCTACACCCTTGGAATTAACAGCGATGACGGATTCCGCATCACGGCAGGGGCAAAACCGACCGACAACACCCTCGAGTTCGACCGCTATGAAGGTGGCCGCGGTGATTCAAGTGTGACACCGCAAAACCTTTTCGACTTCATCGTTGAGTCTCCAGGTTTGTATCCCTTCCGCGTCGTCTGGTATCAGGGCACGGGTGGTGCCAGCTTTGAACTTTACAGTTTTGACCGTATCAGCGAGCACCCTACGCTGGTAAACGACGGTGAAGCCGCAGGAGCCATCAAAGCTTACATCGGAACCAGTGAAGATCCTGGCGGTGATCCCGCCACCATCAGCATCCGGCGCAGCGCTGAAGGAATTGTGCTCGAATGGCAGGGCGCACTGGAATCGTCCACAACTCTCATCGGCCCATGGCAGGAGCAGCCCGCCGCCACCAGTCCAATGACTATCCCTTCTGAAGGCGAGAATTACTATCGGAGCCGGTAAAGGAGTGCCGCTACTTCTTGTCCGACAAAGAAAGGGGTCGGACGCTGTAGCCAACCATAGCTTTTCGGTCGTCTTTTCTTCTTTCGGGCTCGTTTCGCCAGTACCGTTCGGGCTCAGCTCGCTCTGTTATTCGCTCAAGAAGATTGTCTTTTTCCCGGCTGAGCAGCTGCGGTTTGCCGAGCATTTTCTCGAACGCCGAGCGGCATGGCTCAAGCACTTGGAGAACCGCTTTGACCCAGGGCTTACGCATGAAGTTTGATCAGAATTCAGAGCACCTGACTTTGAAATGAATCGGTCGTGCCACCATTTTGCAGATGAGGCAGTCTCATCTCTCAATTCTCTACCGGCAGGCGCACCTGATCGCGAAAGCGGTCATCAATATCCTGTCCTGAAGCCAACTCACTTCCCCCCCTCCCGAATCTTCCGAATCGCCTCACGATCCCATTCAATTGCCGTTTCCGCACCACCCTGACCACTTCGTCTTGAAGATCTATGGACGAATTGATAACCAGCCTAACGCATTGCAACTCGACTATGCAGAAAAGAGACGGGACAATCTGACGCCTAACTTTCCAAGTGTTTAAAAATGAAGCAGTTACTCATCATTCACTAAAATGGCACGTATTGAGCTTCTATAACTGTAGCATGTGGCCGCCCATATGATCTATTCCTTCCGGCGATATGCGCAAAAACTATCTTAACTCAACCATTCTCACATGCGTATACAGTCCATCGTTGATTTTGTTAGTGGACTTTTCCAACAGGCGTCCGGTGCTTCCCATACGTTTTACACTTCGGACCGCACCAGTCCGATCAAGGGCATTGTGACTGCGGTCGGCCCGAGGAACCTTGTAGTTCGAACCAGGAAAGGTAAGGAAGTGAGGATTTCTCTCAGCACACTGAAAAAAAAGGATCGGAATTATGTCGACGGCTGGCTTGATCGGCATCCACTCCCCCAAAGTGTCGAACCGTTGCCAGAGCTCAAACTGTCGGTAAAGAAACGTATCGATCCCAAAACGTCGGGCGATCCAAGTGAGCCCAAGCTGAGGCTCTACTTCGATGTGACGGTCGAAAACCTGACCGACACTAGCTTTGAAGAGATCTCGATCGCCTACACGTTGTTCAACCAGCATACCGATTCCACGCAACGTTGGGAGGCCGTTACTACTGGCGAATTGGCTTGCGCGCTTTCAGCAAGGGAATGCGAGACTCACTGTATTGCAGGATCGATCCACACTCCCGAAGGAAATTACGGGCCGCACATACACCGAATCGTTGTTTACGGGCTGATATCTGGAAGAGTGGTTGCCCAAGCCAGCGACAGTGCGGAATTGTTGCGCCACCTTAGCTTACAAAATGCAAATTTGGCCATTTGATAGCAAGGCACTGTTTCAGCTGGAATACCACCCTTGCTCGCTTCCTGTATCTAAAAAATGCAGATGTAGACAGCGATGGGAACATAGACATCATCGTTTCATCGCGGGCACGGTGCAGCTGGTTTGAGAATCTTGGTGAAGGGGCCTATGGCCCGAGCCGTTTGATCGGCGAGCTGTTCTCTACCCCTTTAACTGAATCTGTCGCCGTGGCCGCCGGTGACTTTGATGGAGATGGTGACAGCGATATTGCCGCTTCACAAGACAGGCTTGGATCAATCGTCTGGTTTGAAAACACAGACGGCACAGGAAGCTTCGGTGAACGACATTTGCTACCCGAACTCGGCCTCGACACGCACACCCTACAGGCGATTGACGTCGATCAAGATGGCGATGACGATCTTGTGATCTGCACAGGGCAAGTCACCAAGAGTGTTGTTCTTTTTCGCGGTGGAAGCGGTGAAGCGGTGGATTCGAGCCCGATGAAACACTGTGGACATCCCAGGATTTTGAGTTCGATTGCGCCATCGCAGATCTCGATGGGGATGGAATAGTCGATTTGATTCCCAAGCAGAAGCAGGAGCTAATCTGGCTTCGCAACACGGGAAATTTCGATGCATTCGAGCAACGGAGGTTCCCTGACATCGACGGTCTCTGGGCGCTGGCGGGAACGATTCCCGGCGATTTTGATAACGACGGGCGATCATCCATCATCGCCTCGAATATCTGAAATCACTTCGTTCGCCAGGGCATCGTAGTCGCTACCGTAGTGGTGGCCGCCCGGCAATAACTTGATGCGACCCAGATTCTCAGAAACTGCGTGTACAAGAGAGTCGTCCTCTTTCTCGCCGGCAAAGAAGGAGAACGGAATCGTCTCCGCGAGTAATTCTACATCGGAGAGAATCGGCTGGCCGCGATCGTCCGGCGTCAGGAATCCAAGCCAACCGACAAATCGAAATTTTAATTCTACTCGATGACCAGGGCTCATCAGAACGATACGGCGAACCCTGCGAAGCTGATCATCGGGCAAATGCCGGGCAATTGCTGGCAGAACATCTGCCCCCATAGAATAGCCTAACAAAACAATCCTATTGGCCTGCCACTCGCCGGAAAGTTTCTCCAGGAGTAGTGAAAGCTCTTGCGCAGCCTCTAGGGCGTTCTTCTCCTTCCAGAAATAATGCATCGAGTCGATCCCTGCGACCGGAATTCCGACTGCCTGTAGCCTCGACGCCAAATGTGTGGTGAGACGTGCCCAGCCGCCGTCTCCCGAGTAAAGCACCGCAATCCAACCCTGCTCAGTAGTCGCTTCAAGATTCGATTCAACGGGATAGCGATAGAGGCATGATTCAGGAATACCGCATGCAACGTTTTCCCTGAGAGCTGTGATCCGACCGCTAAGAAAACGTCTCACCTTTCCGAAGATGTCCTTCAAGACCATAGCCTGCGAGATAAGAATGGGAGACCGAGTAAAAACCCCGATTGGTGGTGAAGTAGCAATGTGCAACAGACTTTCATGTAGAGGCAACGTTCTCATCTCGCGAAGAAGGATCGGTGGTTTTCTTGCCGAGTAACGATTTCACCAGTCCGCCCCCGATCAGAGCGGAGACATCGAGCAAAATTGCTGGAAGCTGGAGGGTGCTGCGGCAAGCAAGATAGCGTGGTTCCCACTCTGGGTCGAATTTCTCCTTGTAGTTGCGCAGCCCCTGAAAGTTGTAGAAGTGCTCACCGAGGAGAAAAATTTGTGCGCCCAGCCGGTTCCAGACTGGAGCGAGCGTCCTGTTCTCGAGCCCCGAGAGTGGAGCCATTCCCAGACTGAACCATTGGTAGCCTTCAGCCTTCCCCCAGAGCATTAGCTCGACGAATAAGAACTCCATTACTCCATAGGGGGCTGCTGTCGAATGTCGCATCAGATCGATCGAAAGCTCACCTTTATCAGCACCCGCGCAAACGTTGGCAAAGGCCACGATCTCGGTGCCTGCGCGGATAACTGCGAAGTCGAAGTGGCGCAAGTAATCATCGTTGAAACTGCCCAGTGAGAATCCCTTCTCTCCTGCATTCTTTTCGTCTAACCACTGGTCGGAAATGGTGCGCAGATCAGTCCGAATTTCTTCAAAGTGCGCCGCTTTGATCATCTCGAAAACAGCTCCCTCGCGACCCAACTTGCTTTCGGTTCAGCGGAGGTTCTTGCGAGCGGAACCCTCGAGCGAGAATGCTCGCAGATCGACCCGCGCTTCTTCGCCCAGTTTGTAAAGCACCATACCGACGCTCGCGTATTCGTGAGCCGTATCCGCTTGCACTTGATAATATGCCGGGCGTGCCCCCGCTGCATCGCAGAGTTCACGGAATTCCCAGATGAGTTCTTCGCGGTCGTTGGGATCACCGACGGGATCGCCCATCGTGACCCAGGTGTTCCCCTGGATTCCGAACATTAAGAAGGCGTTCCCCGATTGGCTGAACAGGAACCGCTTGTCTCCGAGCAGCGCGAGATAGGCATTGGTATTCGCCGACGCCTGGACGATAGGCAGTGCACGGGCAAGTTCAGCGGCACCAGCGATCGACGGTGGAGTTCTCATGCCTGGGCGAAGCAAGCGCCAGATCCCAACCCCTCCGAGAACACTGGCGATACCAGCGGTCGCTCGCAGAAATCGCGAGGCGTCACCTTTGATCCCAAAATGCAGCCACAGGTCAGCGTTGTAATGTGTCCGTTCGTAGGCGGCGAACCCGACCCAAACTACCGTGGCGAGCACCAGTCCGACCGCAACCCACCATCCAGTAGTGAACCTCGTTGCAAACAAGGACGCCTTTCGATGGAATCGCTGCCGACACAGAACAAGGACTGCGAGGACGATCGCGAGAATTGCTGCTTCTTCATAGTCAAGCCCCTTGAACAACGAGGCAGCGATCCCGACAGCCAGGAGAGCGACCGTGCCGAACCAGGCCGCATCCACGCGTCGGCGAAGTCCTCCGGACAGCAGGAGCAGAGCGATTCCCACGATGCTCCCAAGGAAGTGGGACAACTCGACGACCGGAAGCGGCAGCCATTTTTCCAACTCGGTCAATCTGCTTCCAATCGCTGGTGTGGCACCCGACAGGATCAGGATCGTGCCTGCAGCAAATGTCGTCAGCGACATAAACAAAGGCACAAACGGCGAAAGCCAATCTCTGACCTTCATGGAAACGGCGCGAGCTGTCCCCTTCCTGCCCATCACTTCGTGGCCACCGAGCAAGACGATGGCTAGAAGAAACGGAATCAGGTAGTAGATGGCGCGAAAGGCGATCAGTGCTGACAGCGCCTGGTCTTTGGGCACATCACCTGGCAGGAGATGGATGACTACCGTCTCGAACACTCCCAAGCCACCAGGAACCATGCTCAGCACTGACAGAATGTGTGCCAGCATGACGATCGCCAGGAACTGCCAGATTCCAATGCCTACGTCGGGCATCAGGGCGAATAATACTACTCCCGAAAGTGCCCAGTCCATTCCGGAGACAACGACGGCCGGAAAAGCGAGGCCAGGCTTTGGTAACTCAACGCGCCAGTTTCTGAATTGGAACGCCTCACGCCTCCGGCACACCAGCACAAAGAAAACGACCACGACACTGAGCAATGCCAGTCCCAGCCACCGCACCGAGTGGAAAGGCATGGGAACGGACTCAGGAATGCTGACGCCACTGAAGACGAAGAGCAGGCCACCCGTCAGGAGCTGTCCAATCGTGCCGATCACAAAGCAGAAGCCGATAATTCGGGTGACGTCACCAGCACCTATCCCCCATCCCGTATAGAGTCGCATGCGCACCGCGCCACCACTGAGCACCGCTTGTCCGATGTTCATGCTGAAGGCGTAGCCAATGAATGCAGTGAGCGCGACCCTCCATGTCGGCAGTTTTTGCCTAACGAATCGCAATGCGAACCAGTCGTAACTGATCAGAGCCGCATACCCGGCCAGGGTCGCGCCGATCGCGAAAGAGATTTTCCACTTTGACAACTCGCCGAGATAGGTGCGAAAATCTACGAACTTGAAGTGCGAGATCTCTCGATGGAGCGCCCACAAAGCAGCACTGAAGATAAGCAATCCGGCGAGTGGCAGGAGGCGATGCAGCCTGCTTCTACTTCTTCCAGAAGTTGTTTGGATCTCAGCGGCCATCGTCGCTTAATTTTTCTCAGTTCTCAGTTCTTCCAGCAATTCGATCTGCACCTGCTGGATTTCCACCAGCCGTTGCCATTGCTGCATGAGGAGGTGATCCATTTTCTCGTGAAGGTGCCTAATCTCCAGTTCAGCCTTGAGATTGATCTGATACTCGTGTTCGCCAAGGACGCGATCTTTGGCCTCCTGACGGTTCTGGCTCATCATGATGACGGGTGCCTGGATCGCGGCAATGCATGAGAGGAGGAGGTTCAGCAGGATGAACGGATAGGGGTCGAATGGTCGTGCCAGCAGGACGATGCTATTGATACCAATCCAGATGAGTAGGAATGAAAAGAAGGTGATCAGGAAAGTCCAGCTGCCACCGAAGGTCGCAATTCTGTCAGCCAGACGTTGGCCAAATGTTAGGTTCTCGACGAAATCATCGTGCACGTCCGCAGCGATGACGTCGTGGGTTTTCATACTCTCAAGGACGCCGACTTCCAGCCCGGACAGTTCGCCCTTCTCGCTGACCAGCAGCCCTTGGACGTAACGCGCGCGCGATTCGGCCAGGTCGCTTTTGCAGATGTAACCTGAGTGGTCGAGATTGGGATGCTCCTTCTCGATCTCCAGCAGCACCTGCGGACGGATGGCGGCTAAAGGATAGAGCAGGTGCGGTGGAAACGGTTTTCCGCAAATCGTGCAGGAGTTTTCGGATTGGGGAGCGGGCATAAGATACTTTTCTTGTGGCAGGGGTTTCGAACTAAAGATTGACGGCTCCGAACAGCTTGCCCACTGCCGCAGTTAAGGCCATCGCAAAAGCTCCCCAGAAGATGATCCGGACGGTTGCGCGGAGGACTCTGGCACCACCAATTTTAGCTGAGAGAGAACCGAGTGCTCCGAGGGCGATCAGCGAAGTGGCGGACACAAGCAAGACAAGAATTTTCTCAGGCGCGACGAAAGCCATCGCCAGTGGCATCGAACCACCGACATAAAGGCGCGGGCGCCGTTGCAGATGTCGGCACCGAGCGCGAAAATTTTGACAATGGAGGCGGCGGTCACCATTTTGCCGCTGGCGATGAGACGGATATCGTCGCGCAGGCCGTAGTCGCGTAAAGCTTGATCAACGAAGATGAGAGCAGGCTCGAGTGGCATGGCGACTGAATCGGAAAATTCCAGTGGTGCCGCGCCGGTGCCGCCTTCCGAACGTTCGTAGTTGATAGTTACCATTTCACAGGCCAGGCCAGTGTACGTGGACGGGTGATTGGTTAGATAGCGCGAATCAAACCTGCTACGCCTCAGTTTCGTTCCCCAGCGTTCTTCCTTCTAACTCAATGTTACGGAGGAAACGTCGCAGTAGTGGAGTCGTGATCAATGTTGTCGCTACAGCCATAATGACGAGCATCGTAAAAACGGATGCAGGTATGACGCCAAGTTCGTAGCCCGCATGCAGCACGATCAATTCCATGAGTGCGCGCGTGTTCATCATCACAGCTATACAACGTGCTTCCCCAGGCGGAATACCTGCCAACCGCGCGGCCCAGTAGGCTCCCAGCCATTTGCCGGCAGTAGCGGTGGCTATCACCAGCAGGCACCATAACCACATAACGGGTGAATCGAGCTCGCCCGCATCGGTTCTGAGTCCCGTGCAGGTGAAAAATACTGGGAGAAAAAATACATACACGAACGGCTCCATCCGCGCCGACCATGCTTTTATGAAGCGCCGTTCACCCGCCAGAAGGACGCCAATCGCGAATCCCCCGAAGGCGGCAAATATTCCCAGAGCGCTGGTGACTACGCCAGCGGCCAACACTAGCACGATCGCGCCCGCCGCATAGTCGAAAGAAAGATTGCCATCGATATCGACAGCCTTCTGCGCCAGGCGCTTCAGCAAGGGACGCAATACCAGCCACAACACGGCGCACAGCACCGCCAGCAGCCCCACTTGCCCCGCCATTCGTCCTGCGGAAAACTGCCCGGCAACCGCAGTGCTGACCGCAGCCAGCAGTATCCATCCGACTACGTCGTTGGATGCTGCCGATGAAATTGTAACGCTGCCCATGCGTGTTTTTGTGATACCGAGCGAAGCCATGATACGGCCAAGTATGGGCAAGGCAGTAATAGCCATCGCAACCGCTACAAATGCACAGAAATGGAATTTAACGATCCCCAGCGGCGCGGCGAACTCCGCATAAAGCGCAAGTGCGGTGGCGTATCCCAATGCCAACGGCAGGACGATACTTCCGATGCTGATCGCCATCACTGCCCGTTGATTAACACGTTCGCGCAGGTGCTTAAATTCGAATTCCATCCCCGCCTGGAACATGAACAACACCAGCCCGACCTGACTCGTGAAGATCAGCGGTTGGGAATCGGAGTTTCCAAACAACGCGCCAAAGATGCCCGGCGCGAACGCGCCCAACAGCGATGGTCCGAGGGCCAGGCCACCAAGGATTTCCCCAACTACCCGCGGCTGGCCGACACGAAGGGCAATCCATCCCGATGCACGTGCCGCGAGCACGACCACCGCCAATTGCAGAAGAAACAAGCGCAACGGCCCTTCGGACGCGGCATCGGCTAGTAAACAGGGGAAGTATGTCATCGGCGAACCAAAATTGAGGATCAGCTCTGCAGATCTTCGGGCGCGACCGCTGCAGGCCTGTCATAGTTCATTGTCTTTGGCGCAATCGCGCCACCGGACACAATGAAACCCATAGCCTCGTCCATCGTCCATTCGGTGGGCGTTAACCGCTCGACTGGAACAATCTCCAGGTAACCCGAAGTAGGATTTGGAGTAGTCGGAACATAGACTGCCGCAACCTTCCGTCCCGTTGTCGAATCTTCCATAACCCTGGTGACGAGCCCCACTGTCTTCATTTCCGGTGATGGAAAATCGATCAATACGACGCGCTGCAACCCGCTATCAGGCTTCTCCTGCAAAACGGTCGTAAGCTTCTTCACCGCACCATAGACGTCTTTGACGAATGGAACCCGATCGAGCAGAGACTCGAAGAACGCTACCAGCCGGCGACCGATGACCACGGTGGTAAGCACGCCAAGTCCGTAAATGAATGCGATCACCACCAGGAACGAAAGGATCGCCTGGAACACCGTGTTGGTCATTAACGAATCGAGCGCCGGCAGTTGTGGACGGATGAGTTGGGAAAGCCATCCCACGAAAGGCTTTCCCACCGCGGAAAGCGTCTTGAACAGAAAGGAGATTAAAAGCCACGTGATCCATAGCGGAATCAACGTAACGATGCCGGCAATGAAGTAGCGACGTTTGGAGACGGGGCGGATGGTAGTATCTGACTTGTTCATTGAGTGGGGGCTTCGTTCAGGGGACACTGCTAGACTCAGATCTGAAGTTCGCAACGATAGCACACGTGCCAACACAGTGCCGACAATTGCCGTTCAACTTCATTCGACTGGCGCGTGAGTGCACGGGCCAATCCGCCAATGGGCAAAGATTATTTGAAAGCGATGACTTCGCTGAGAACCCGCGTGACATTCTGGATGAGATCAAATTTGGCGGAACGCCGAGCGCCATCTCGGATTGAACAGATCATTCACTTAGCAAATTTCCGATCCAGTTTGCAATGGCTTGCAGCCGTCTGATGACTGGGACGCTAAGTTTTGATGTTCATACAGACACAGATCCATCAGTCCCACTACGGATGCGATCACTTATTCCGTATCTTCGGGGCCTCCTCCCAGGGTGAAGGATACGGCAACTGAAAGCTGAGTATGCTAAGTGATCAATAGGTTGACGTACTCGGCAGAGAAAAGGTGGCGCGCGTTTCGGCAGAGTGCTCATCGTAAAGGATTTATGTCTGGTGTAAGGTTGGCATACAGTTTGCGATCAATTTCTCAAAATATGCATATTCGATCCGCACTAACTATCACTGCGCTTGCCGCGATCCTCCTTGGACACGCGAGGGCCGACGAGAATTCATTCGCTGATCAGTGGCACTCGTGGCGAGGGCCCTTGGGCACCGGTGCCTCCATCGAGAGTTACGAGAAAGGCAAGTTCAACGAAACTCCGGTCTGGACTTACGATGCGTATGGCCGGGGCACCCCGATCGTCGTGGATGGTGTGCTTTATGCGTATGCCTACCGCCATGGAAGCGCAGTTACCGTGCGCGAAGAGAACAAGCTTTACGATTACCTTCCAGAGATGCTGCTGGCGCTCAATCCTGAAACTGGCGCGAGATTATGGGAACGCCAGTTTCCTGATTACATCAGCGACACCGTATACAACCGCTACGGAACCGGCTCCCCAAGCTACGATCCGGAGACCGGGAACTTTTATGTCATGATGAGCAACGGGCACCTTGCGTGTGTCGATAGCAAAGGGACAGTAGTCTGGGAGGTTTCCATGATTGAGGAATACGGCAGCCTGACCTTTCCCAACGGACGCACTGGGGTTCCGATACTTGAAGGCGACCTGGTCATTGGCCACCGAGTAACGACCAACTGGGGTGCTCAGGGACCGGCGCTTGATCGCTTCTACGCATTCGATAAGCGCACAGGGAAGCACGTTTGGGCAGCATCACCGGGCGTCGCACCTCAGGACAGCTCATTTTCGACACCGTTTGTCGAAACTCGAAATGGCCAACGCGTCATGTATGTTGGAACTGGCTGCGGGAACCTCGTTGCGATCAACGTCCTCACCGGGAAAACTCTCTGGCGCTACCAGATGTGCCATGGCGGAATCAATTCTTCTCCCGTTGTCTGGAATGACCGGATTATTGCGGTGCACGGGGTTGAGAACATCGACAGTTCGGAAGAAGGTCGAATGGTTGCCATCAAGATTCCCGAAATGAATGGTGCGCCCACTGACGAGGAAGTAGTGCTCGGCAAAGATTGCGAACTTTGGCGCCTGCCCACCGTCAACAGCTTCACCAGTTCAACGGTGCTGGTTGGCGACCGCGCCTATCAAGTTACAAAAACCGGATCGCTGGTATGCATCGACCCTGAGAAAGGCGAAATCCTCTGGGAAGAAAAACTGGGCACCGACAACCTCGGGCATGCTTCGCCAACCGCCGTCAATGGACTGCTCATCGTGCCACTGCTTGATGGCAATGTCTACGTGATCAAGCCAACGGATGAAAAGGCGGAAATCTTGCATAAACTTGATCTCGAGGGTGCCTGTAATGGCGCTCCTGCTGTGGCAAATGGCAAGGTGTTCATCGAGACCACTGAGAAGCTCTACTGCTTTGCATTCGACACAGGAACTATCGCCTATGCTCCCCTTCCTCCCACGATTGCACCCAAGCCGGGAAAGGCAGTGGCCCTTCAAGCGGTGCCGTCG
>JBNMNB010000205.1:0-14107 GCA_051270635.1 Verrucomicrobiales bacterium
ATAGTATTTTTGCTGGGGGGCAACTCTCCGTGGGTTCGAATCCCACCCCTTCCGCCAGTTTTGTTCAAATGCGAACCAGTTCCGTCGTTCTTCAGAACCCTAATGCGCTTTTCGAGTTCAAAGGCCACAGAACCGGCACCCACTGGAGAGCGAGCGAAACGGTAGCCACCGATATCGGCCCGAGTGATGTTTGTTATCCATGCCCACACCGCCCATTAAGCTTCCTTCCACCCAGTGGAGCGTGGGAATTCCGGCGCGGGCGGATTATGAGCCGATTTAGCACAGCGAGTAGGGTGAATCTGCCATAGCTCGGACAGAGGATCGGTGATTGCGTTTGCTCAATGGACCTCAGATCACTAGTGTTTACGCAGGCTGTTTCCTCTTCTACGGTTAAAAAAACCGTAAAGAAAAATCGCCAATCCTAACACTGCTACCAAAATCCAGTGCCCATTCAGTGCCCAAACTAATTGCATTTTGATGCACTCCCAGTTCCGCCAGGTTCTTGAGAACCCTCGATTTGCAGTATATTACTGATTCGCTACATCTATAAGTCGGTTGATTCAGGCTCTTCCTATTTGCCTGAAGACTAAATCCCCGTGTCTTCAACAGAGCGCCGATTTTTGTGCTGCTGACCGCGAATCCCAAGGTCGCCAGTTCCTCGGGCAGCGCTCAGGTGTTCTTGCAGGTCCATCTCAAAGGAGACATCGGATCTCCTCTGACCGTTGGTTCTTTGTATGGACACAGAGTGCTGGCCATTGGCAGCCCGCGTGTTTCCGGCGCCTTGGCTGTCTGTGGAATCCAAGTCGGTCGGATGAGCAGTGTGTGGAAATGGACGTCGCGTCTTTAAGATTTAAGAGAAGAGGAATCTCCACACTGACAATTGCAGAAATTGCAGAATGCAAGAAGTAGACAAATTCCGCCTGGAAGTGCCGTTGAGCTATAACTCACAAGAGGCGTTGTGAAAACGTTCGTTGGTGCTACGATACGTAATCGGTTAATAAATCAACGTGCCTAAGATGAAAGCAGACAAAATCGAAATTGAAGCTATCGATTCAAACGAAACCAGCGTGCTGATGAGGGTCAATGACGGTGCGCCAGAACCCGGAGAGACATTTATTCGCATCGTCGCTTCTGGTACAGGAGGCCCTCAAACTCTGGAGCTGACTCAGGATCAAGCGTTGGATATTGCAGGCGAGGTAATATCCCTGCTTGTCTCAGGTAGTGACGATGCGAAGTCCGCCGTCAAGAATAATAGCAAAATTTCCTCTGCGATGGAACTACTGAACTGATGTTGCACTATCGTTCTGCGTAGCTGAAAGGTAGCTGCCTTATCGCTGGGCGGGCGATTCCTATAAACCTATTTCCGTCCTCCAGAAACTTGAAACGTGGTGGACGCCACATTCCCAGTGTTGTTAAAAGAAATGTATTTGAGGCGCTAGCCTAAGTTCATTTTTTTACGTTTTCGATACAAAGTGGCTTGGTCGATCCCGAGTGTCTCAGCAGCGATTGCAAGACTGTTTGAAGTATCGACAACTCGACGGATGTGTTCTCGTTCGAGCTTCTCCAGGCTGAGGTGAGCTCCGACGTGAACGCTTTGAATTGATGGCGTAGCGCCGTTACAGCTACTAACATCGATCGGTAGATCCATTGGTTGAATCTCACTGCCTTCCGCAAGGATTACAGCGCGCTCGATTGCATTGCGAAGTTCCCGTAAATTTCCCGGCCACCCGTATTCTTGGATATACCCTATGGCTTCCTTAGAAAATCCATCCAGTTTTCTCCCGATTTGTCCAGCGAAGTACTCCAGGTAGGAGTTAGCGAAGTTGATCAGATCGTCGGGGCGAGCGCTTAGAGACGGCATATTGAAGTGGAGATTACATTCAGTCTGTAGTAGAGGTCTTCGCGAAATGTACCATTTTCAATTGCCACTTTGAGATTCCGGTTAGTTGCAGCAATGATGCGGACATCAGCATTGTAGGACTTGGTGTCGCCAAGCCGCTCATACTCTCGTTCTTGAAGGAGGCGCAACAGCTTGGGCTGGATCTCCAAAGGAAGTTCGCCGATTTCGTCTAGAAACAGCGTCCCACCTTCAGCAGCTTGCACTCTTTCACTTTTCCCCACTTGTCCTTGACCGCGCCGGTAAACGATCCTTTAACGTGACCAAAGAGTTCACTTTCGAGGAGTTCTTTGGAGAGGCTTGGGCAGCTCACGGTGACAAATGGTTTGTCCTTCAGGTGGCTGCGCTCGTGGATAGCCCTTGCTGCGACACTCTTCCCGGTGCCACTTTCGCCTAGTATTAAAATTGTAGCGGGTGTGGGAGCGGCCCGAAAGAGAATGCCGAACGCCTCCTTCATCGAAGGATCGTTCGACTCAAATTGGTAAGTCGGCGACTGGCTGGCAACGACGGTACGCAGCTCTTCGATCGTGTGATCCATTTTGCGAAACTTCTGAGCGAGTATCATCACGCGGCGAAGCTGGTCGGGCGTGAACGGTTTCTGGAGATACTCAAATGCGCCCCGGCGTGTCGCCTCGACCGCTGTTTCGATCGTCGCATTCGCGGTGACGATGACTACAGGCAAGTTGGGCAGGTATTTTTGGATTTCGGACAGGATATCGAGTCCATTTTCCTCTCCAAGTTGAAGGTCTAGCAATACTAAATCGAACTCCGCCTCTTGATGTCGTAGCAGGGCGACTCTCCCACTGTCAACCGCCTCACAGTAGTGATCCTCGGCTTCTACGGCGATCAGAGTGGAATCGCGAATACTCTTTTCATCATCTACTATCAAGACATCCATCTTATAGAATGCTACGCTTGAACTGTGCCAACATAGGGTTAAATTAGATCGTCATTGACTGTTAGTAAGTTAACGTGGAACGGTGAGTTCCGTAAGTGCGGTCTGTCTTGCATAATGCATTTTTCGTTCGTCTAAATTGGGTCAAATCGCCTGACAGAAGTGGCAGTTAGGTTATTCGCAACGCGACAAACGAAGTGGCACCGTTGCCGGGCTCACTCTATACTTCAATTTGGGCACCCATTACAAAGAGAGACTTAGTCAACCCGATGCTCGAACGCCCAAGATGTGGTTAGCGTCGTAAAGGTGAATACGTCATCGTCTCGAGCTGCACATTAAGGGGAATTTCCATAGCACACTGCTCCAGGATAGTTCAACTCCGCGGAGTTCTGCACGATGCGTCGTGCCAAATGCATAGCTTGCTTTTGCCAATAGCATAGGCTGCTCAGGAAATGCCTGATTTTACAGGTGGAGATGCGCCTCACTCAATTGGCATCGGGTATGCTAAGAGGGAAGGCTATGAAACTAGATTCCCTTGAAAAGTTGTTCGTTCATGAGTTGAAAGACCTTCACAGCGCTGAGAAGCAAATGCTTGAGGCTTTACCCAAGATGGAAGAAGCGGCATCTGCCGGTTCGTTGAAGAAGGCGTTCCGCGATCATCGTGGAGAAACAGAGGGGCACCTTCGGCGATTAGATTCGATCTTCGAAGGCCTCGAATTTGAACCTGGTGGTCACAAGTGCAAAGCGATGGCAGGCCTGATCGAAGAAGGGGCTGACATGATTGCGGCTGAAGCAGATGAGGCCGTGCGTGACGCCGGACTTATAGCTGCGGCCCAACGTGTTGAACATTATGAGATCGCTGCATATGGCACAGCGCGTGCGCTCGCGGAGAGATTAGGCAACCAGCAGGCGGCAGATCTCCTCAGGGAGACCCTTGAAGAAGAAGGACGCGCCGATCGCGACCTTTCCCAACTCGCGTCAAGATCGATCAATTTTGTCGCACAAGTCGCAAACGGAGATTCCTAGAAGCATCAATGAAACGTTGTTTTGCGGTGCCCGATCAACGCTATAATGGCTGGCAGTACGTGTTTCACGCTGCAACCACACGAGAAGGTGACCCAACAAATAACGAGCAAATGAAGGCAACGACGATTTCTGCGAAGTCCCAAATCGTGCAAAGTGAGGTGGTTTGTGCAGATTGCATGATCGAGCGGCATTCACTCTTTGAGGCCAATTACTCAAGTAACTGTAGCTAAGATGCTTGCGCCGATTCTTCGGAATCGGCATAGAATTTGCGGCTAGAGAGATCTGTTAAACCCGAAACCTGAATAGATACTATGACAAACAAAACCAGACATTTCCTTACCATTTCATCAGCCGCAGTCGCTGCCATCAGCCTTAGCTCGTGTGAAGTAAAGCAGACGGAGGAGGGTGCACTTCCAGACGTCGATGTAGACGTGAAAGGCGGGAACCTTCCGAAGTATGACGTAGACGCCGGCGACATTGATGTTGGAACGAAGACTAAGACCATTGAGGTCGAAGTTCCAACTGTCGATTTCGATTCACCAGCAGAGGATGAAGTGGAAGATGGCGAGTAATAAAGCTTGATCAGCTGAGAATCAATGGGGGAGGGGAAAAGATTATTTCTCCTCCCCTTTTGCTCTAGGTATTGGAGGCCTATTAAATGAAAACGATGTCAGTATCATTCTCAATTCCCATGATGATGATCTCTGCCCTGAGCAGTAGTGCCGACCATTTTCCTGGCTATCAGCGGATGGGCGAATGCCGCGCTGAGCTGGAAGAAGCACTCCGAGCTTGTCGCTACACTGCGCTAGACCTCAAGAGAGTCGGGCGACGATCGAGAAGAATCTCTCGCCTGCAAGCTCGCTACCAGTTCTGGTTAAACGAACTGGAAAAGGAAGCAGTGAAGTCTGGAGTCCGACTCGTCAATCCACTTGATTCTCCTACCTGCGCTCGACCCTGGCTAGACGCGCGGCTCGCCATTGCAATTGACGACTCGGTACAAACTTGCAGGCTCATTGAACAGGCAGATCGTGTTGTGCGGGAACGCGTGAGGGAGCTGTTTCCGAGCGTTATTTCTCTCGGAAGGCATGATGAAACAGGGGGGGGAGATGACTCATTCATCCGCGTCCAATAGCGCGTTAGTGGACGCCGAATCCAAGCCAATTATGGACGCCAAAGATACCAACCGTGTAGCCGACAACAGCCACTGCATCAAAGTGTGTAATAAATTGCTCCGGGTGGAGGTCTCGGCGGTTGCGGCTTATGATATGGTCGTAGTGAGATTCTCCGACGAGCCACAGGTTGACGAGGTCCGCTCTATCCGGCAGGAGCACTCACGAAGTGCGGAAGAGCTTCGCCAGAACGTTATTTCAATGGGCGGGACGCCCTGCGCCGAATCTGGTGCCTTGGGAATTTTTGTCACGGCTGTTCAACTCGTGTCCAATCTTTGCGGAGACAACGCCGCAGTGGACTCACTCATCAATGGGGAAGAGTATGGGCAAAATGAGTATCACAAAGCGCTTGCGGATGACGATGTGATGCCTGATTGCAAAACTTTGATTCACAACAGGTTTCTTCCTCGCGTAAATCAGCATATACGTAAGCTCAACGCGCTGAAGGTAACCTTCTAAAGACCTCTACCTGACTTGAAATAACAGGAGCTCTGAGGCGGCCCCTGAATTTCAGACCAGCAGCCAAGCTATGATTGTGGTGGTGGGGTGCGGACTGTGAAGACAGACCAAACTCACACCAAAATGAAAGGAAAACGGAAAAGACACGAGCCCGAATTCAAAGGCAGAGTGGCCATGGAGGCCATCAGGGGAATCACGACGATCCAGCAGATCGCCAAGAACTACTAGGTACATTCCGGTGCAGGTTTCCGAATGGAAAAAGGTCATGCTGGCGGGCGCAGGAGGCGTCTTCGGCCCCGGCACCCGGCAAGGACAATAGCGCCGAGGTGAGCTTCGAGAATGAGCGCGACGGCCTGCACGCGAAGATTGGGCAACTCGCAGTGGAGGTAGATTTCCTGCGAAAAAAGTCGAAACAGCTCGGCCTGTGAGGGATCGCATTGGGTTGGTGGGAAAATAAATCGCATCCCAAATTGAGTATCAGAAAGCAATGGGAACTTCGCGCGTTCGTCGCTGGACTAGAAACCAGTGGTTGATTGCGAAGAGGATCTCCGTGTCAAACGCCTACTAGACGAGATCTACCTGCGCGACCCGTGCCCCGGGACGCGCCGCCTGCTGGCGCTGGGAATAAAGATCAGCATAAGCGGCAAAGGTCGCTGGATGGACAACGTGTTTATCGAGCGGTTGTGGAGGAGCCTGAAATACGAAGAGATCTACCTGCGTGACCACGCGACGCTCGATGCGATGCGCGACGGTCTCGAGCGATGGTTCGACCAGTATAACTGCTTGCGGCCACATCAGGCACTCGGCAACCTCACCCCGAACGATCGTCTACGAGAAACCTAATGAAAGGGAAATGCGCGCGGCATGACGACACCGGACACCAGGGGGGAGCGAATTTTGGAAGCCTCCACTCCAGGCTCGACACTCCACTTCGCTACGCTCCGTTGCGTGCCGAGCTTTCCGTTCCGGCTTCCAAAATAAGAGCTGCGAGAGAGAGCACCATTTGACACTAGAACCAACATAAATTAACACTTGTCTACGCTCCGCCACTATAGCCTAACTTAGCTTTCCTCTAGCTGAATTTCGGGTGCCACCTCACTCAGAAGGAGAGGCAGCTGAGCAACTTTCTAGTTTCGTCAGTGTCGCTTAGGAAAAGTCTGGTTGAAGTGCATAGCGACGACGAATCAGCCGTCAACAGTCGACCCTCCCCGTTCTTTCTCGCACAACCCCTCGAGACGGAACCAGAAGACATTGGAACACCCGGCAACTGGCAGGTTGAACGAAAGTGGGACGGTATCCGCGGACAGATCATTGTCAGGCAGAATGAGATCTTTGTCTGGAGTCGTGGTGACGAACTGATCACCGATAGATTCCCTGAGTATCAGGCGCTGGCTTCGATCCTTCCGCATGGCACGGTGATCGATGGTGAGATTCTCCCATGGAAAGACGGAAAGCCACTCCCGTTTGCCCTTCTCCAAACTCGCATCGGACGAAAAAAGGTAACGAAGCTCCTGATGGAGAAGGCACCGGTCATTTTTATGGCATACGATCTCCTGGAGGTCGGAGGGGATGATATTCGCAGTCGCCCAATGTCCGAGCGTAGAGGGGAGCTTGAAGGTCTCATTGCCAATGTAGGCTCCAATTCGATACTCCAGCTGTCGCCTGTGCTCGATGGAATGGGATGGGATCAGCTCCGCGAAGAGCGCGCTTGCAGTCGAGAATTGAGAACTGAGGGGTTAATGATTAAACGCAAGGACTCGCCCTATAGGGTTGGTCGTAAGAAAGGCGATTGGTGGAAATGGAAGGTAGATCCCCTGACAATTGATGCCGTCATGATCTACGCACTTCAATGCGCGGTCATGGACGCCGGGCCAATCTCTACACGGACTATACGTTTGGTGTCTGGCAAGATAAAGATCTGATTCCTTTCACTAAAGCATATAGTGGACTAACAGATGCCGAGATTCGAAAAGTGGATCATTGGGTGAAACGGAACACTGTGGATCGCTTCGGCCCTGTTCGGAGTGTTAAGCCAGATCTGGTCATGGAGATTTGAAGGGATCCAGAAATCGTCGCGCCATAAATCTGGAATCGCCTTGCGATTTCCACGCATCCGACGTTGGAGGACTGATAAGCCTCCTGAAGAGGCCAATACAATGGCCGACCTCGAGATGATGCTTGAAAACTGTGAATAGTAATTTGCATTTCAGCTGTCCCGTTCACGAATTCGAGTAGTCGGAATCGCTGCCGCCCCCAGTGTCAACTGCATCAGATTCGAATCTTGCCGCAGCGTCTGTGCATGAGTCATGCAAGTTGCACGATTCGCTGCATCTCCACATGGCTTCCTGCATGGGCTAATATATCTGAGTCCACCAGAGAGACTTGATTTTGAGGAGTTCAGTCGACAATTGGAGTTGGCACGACGCTAGCTTTGAAATGGTTATGGTTACAAATATTCCAACCGTCCGCCGTGTCGCAGCGCTCACTGAAAAGTTAGATGACCTGCTCGCTGAAGACTCTGAGGGGCCGCATGTCTCGATCTATCAAGCTGCCGGACGTCAGCCTGATGAAGCGAACAAGGCCCGTGTTCAGCTGCGCAGCCATGTAACAGCAGTGCGACGTCAGCTGACGAGATCGGGCGAAAGTGATAGCGACGTTGAGGCTTTGTTAGCGCCGTTGGTAAAGCTCGACGGCGACGATGGCTTCTGGAATCATCAGCAAGGGGGGCTGGCGATCTTTGCTGGGCAGGGAACCGTCGAAGTCATTCCTGTTGCGCACGCTTTTGAAAACATGGCGTTAGTCACGAGGCGATTCCACCTCAAGCCTCTCATGGGTTTGGCCGCCAATGCCGATGCCTATCATTTGCTTTGTCTCAGTCAAAAGGAAGTCAAACTGCTCCGTGGATCAGCGTTAGGGATTCGCGAGATCGAGCTGGATGACTTACCGGAAAGCTATGAAGCTGCAATGGATGCGTTAGGATTTCCCAGCGATTCCTTCGCAGCCTCTGCTGCTGGAAGCAATCTCAAAGTCGATCACGAGCATCTGAAAAAGTTCTTTCGCGAGATTGATGCGCCGATAAGCGCGTATTTGCTTGGAACTGATTGGCCGTTGCTACTGGCAGGCGTGGATTATTACGAATCACTCTACCGGGAAAAAAACAACTACCCTCATCTTAGTGACGCTTACATTGCTGGCAATCCTGAGCACCGCGACCTGGAGGAGATGCACGAGGAGGCTACCAAGCTTCTGAAATCAGAGTTTATCGAGAGCCAGAAGCGAGCGTTGATTCGACTGGCAAAGATCGAGAAACCCGAAAACGTGATCACGGAATTGGCTGATGTGATAGAAAGTGCCCAGGAGGGCCGAATAGACACCTTGATTGTGCCCTATGACGCACAAAAATGGGGAAACTATGACCTTAAAGATCGGTCTCTGGAAACGATGGACGAGCCGAATGGCAGGAACGTCGATCTCTACGAGACCGCAGCTCGACTGGCTTTGCAGAACGGGGCTGAAGTCTTTTTCATCAAAGCCAATCAGATTCCCAATCGAGCGGAACTCATGGCCAACCTGCGCTGGTAATCTAACACTCTATTAACTATGAAAGTCAAAGCAGAAGATTTGATAGGAACGTCCTTGATCGATTCGGAAGGTGCCAAACTTGGAAAGATCAGGGATCTGCTGTTTGATGATCGGGAGTGGCAGATTCGATACTTGGTCGTGGACACTGGTACGTGGTTGCAAGACCGCCTGGTTTTGCTATCACCCGACCATGCGATTGTGACGACTGATGCGATTGCCGATGGCGCCATTCCCTGCAAACTAACAAAAGCCGCCATCGAAGGTTGTCCGCCGTTGGAAGAGAATGCTCCCGTTTCGCGACGCTACGAAGAGGCTGTGGCGTCGTATTACAAGACCTCACCTTATTGGCTCGGTAGTGCGATTTGGGGAACGTCGGATTCGACAGCTCTTGTGCCGCCATCACCTCCGGAGCAGGCAGAACACGAGGGGACGATCGACGAAATTGAACACTGTCACGTGCGCTCTGCTAACGAAGTGATCGGCTATGCGGTTGCTGGTGCGGACAACGAAAGTCTTGGTGGAATCGAGCATTTCGAGATCGATTGGGTTTCACGTCAGATTTCGAACATCGTAACGAAAGAGGGCGGCATGCTCACTGGATCGCAGAAGCACGACATTTCGCCGGATCGCGTGCAGAATATCGACTGGCAGAAGAAGTGTATTTTCGTCCGGCCATCCGCGTTGAAATGAGCGACTCTTTAAAGCAGCCGATCAATGAATCCAGGATCGAAGGGAATGATGTCACGCTACTGAAGAATGGTGACGAGATTTTCCCTGCCATGCTCTCGGCCATCAGCGGAGCTGCGGAAACGATCTGCTTTGAGACCTTTGTCTACTGGTCAGGAGACATCGCTCAAGAGTTTGCCAGTGCTCTTGAAGAACGTGCAAAGGCTGGAGTGAAGGTGCATGTGATCCTGGACTGGCACGGCGCAAAGAAGATGTCACAGAATCTCACCAGGGAAATGAAAGCGGCAGGAGTCGAAGTCGAGTACTATCGTCCACTGCGCTGGTTCAACTTGCGCCGCACGAACTATCGGACGCATCGCAAGCTGTTAGTGGTAGATGGGAAGATCGGTTTCGCAGGAGGCGTTGGAGTAGCTGATGAATGGAATGGTCATGCGCAGGATGCGGATCATTGGCGAGACAACCACTACCGGTTCGAAGGGCCCATTGTTAGAGAAATGCTCACAACATTCTTCAAAAATTGGGAGCGTTGTCAGCACGAAGTACCCAATGAGAAAGACAGACGCTATTATCCGGAGCTCTCGCATGTAGGTAATGACATTACGTCGGCGGTGCGCAGCGCGCCCTATGAGAATGACTTCGATTTGTTCAAGTTGTTTATGGATTCCGCAGATTCCACAGAGGAGCGCCTCTGGATCGCCACCGCCTACTTCATCCCAGGGAAGAAGCTTGTGCGGGCCCTCAGGGAAGCGGCGAGGCGTGGGGTTTCAGTTAAGATTCTCATGTGCGGTGGCCACATCGATAAGAAAATTGTTCGCATGGCCTCACGATCAATCTGGGGGAATCTGTTAGAATCAGGTATCCAGCTTTTCGAATATCAACCCACCCTGCTCCATGTGAAGATGCTGATCGTGGACGATGCCTATGTCTCTGTCGGTTCGGCCAACGTGGATGCGCGATCCTGCTATCTGAACGATGAGTTTAATATCAATCTCTACGGCAGACACTTCACCAAACAACACGAGGACGTTTTTAATGATGACCTGCAAAAGTCCAGGGAGATCACGATGGATGACTGGGAGTCGCGGTCATGGTGGACTAAAATCACGGATTACAGCGCAAGGATTGTTCGTGACCACCTCTAACTTATCGAAGTGAATGTTAGTGGAACTAGCTCGCCCCAAGCTATGGCCTCCCGACTCACAAATACTACAAAAACAGTTGCCCGATGCTTGGGCGGGATGTTCTTCGTCCCGGCAGCTCTGGCAGTGGTCTGTGCGGTAGCGGGTTTCTGCTTCGGCGAGAGATAACAACAGGACTACTGTTCAATGTTGTTGCGGTTGGACTCAGGAATTGGCTGCGCTTTGATCCTTACTTGAAAAGACTGCGAAGAGATGACGATCCACAGCTCCTTCGCGGCCGCGGCCGCCGCGTGGCTACTTTTCGCGCTCTGTGCAGCCTTTCCGTTTCATGTTTAGCAAATTAGTTGCTCGCCGTCGAGACTAGCACTCGTGGTTACTCGTGATTCGGATAGAGGGCGCAGTGCTTGCAATTTGCACGCTTTGGGTGCCGGGGCGCCCTGCAATTTGGCGGGGGAGCGTTTGGTGAACTCTTTCATATTCACGCCGGCAAGCGTTAGAACGTGTCGGCTTTGCTGGCACGAAACGCGCTAATGAGGATTACATGAACACCTCTTGCGCTGCCGCAGTCGCCCCCATCCAGCATCATTCAGCCCGATTCACTTGCGATGGCATCCTTGATTCGATCGGTGGAACTCCGGTCGTTCGGCTCCGGCGCTACCTCGATGAAGCAAAAGTAAACCTATTCGCAAAGTTGGAAGCGGTGAATCCGGGTGGTAGTGCCAAGGATCGCCCAGCATCCCGCATGATCACAGATGCTCTCCAGCGTGGGGAAGTCGGGCGAGGTTACACAGTGATTGAAGAAGTGGGGAGTGAAGCTCGTCTGGATGGGATGCTCGACTACTGTTAAATGAGAGTTGGATCTGAAGCCTGGATTACCTCATTCCGATGAATGAGTTAGATCGCGAATTGCATGTTCGATCCAGAGATCGGTGTGCCGCTTTTTCCTGGTAACGATGAATGATGTACTACTAGAATTGCTCGTTGAAGAGATAGTGGAATCGATCGACCATTCGTTTCCAGAGTGGGCGCGCGTTCCAGTCCTCCAGTTTACGCTCCTCGCAATCCGCCATGTCCGCCTGAAAGATGGCGTCGAGTTCCTCGGTCGTCTTTCGATCCGCGATTCCCATATAGTGCAGAATCTGAACCGACGATGGACAACCATCGGCGCGAACGAATGCAAGATGCGTCGTAACCTCTCCGCAAGCTTCCAACTCGGGAAACGTGGATTCATCCACAAAGAGTTCGCCAGTAACCTCCTGCCAATTTTCGAAGAACGCAGATTGGATGGCACCGACAATTGGGCCGGTGACATGCGCGCTGACGTCCCGGTTTGGCGGCCTGCCGTCCTCCCGATTGTACCAGTAGTCGGCAATGCAGTGGCCGCCAACGAATGCAATCTTTCCATCGATAACCACGACCTTGCGGTGATCGCGCACATTGAATTTTCCAAGATTGCGCACGCGCCAGCGATGAAAGCTCTCGACTTTGCAACCTGCCTCAATCAGTCGATCCTTGGCCTCGCTGCCGAATTTGGATGACCCGCGTGCATCCGTTAGCAATCTGACCGTAACGTTACGTTGGGCAGCATTTTCAAGAGCCTGGGTTACCTGTCATGGGTTAGATGTTGTGTTCCGAATCGCTTGATGGATAAATCGCAGCTTGCCACAGACGGCGGGAGAAAGGACGAACGGGTAGCCATCCCGAAGCCCCATACTGCGGTTCAATCCGTTAAGAGCGTGAGTAATCGGGAACCAGGCACTTAGCAGCGTCTCGAAATCATCGTTCGTTTGTCTCGTTTGCACGAGTTTGGGTTCGGTTGAGTTCTCAGGAATCAAATTAAGCCCCATGGATGAGGCAGTCTCGATGAGATCAGTCATGTGGAGGTAGTGTGCCCAAGTCTCCGCCCAATCTTCCCAAGGATGGCAGGTCGCATACTCGCTGATAAAGTGCTCCTGCCAGTCAGAAGGTGCGCCATTCGTATAGTGTGTCTGGAGTGCACTCGCATAGTCCTCTCTCTCGTCACCAAAAACACTGCGGAATGCTTCGATCTGATTCGGTTTATCATACAGAAGAGCCCAGTAGTAGTGACCCACTTCGTGGCGGAAGTGCCCTAGCAGAGTCCGGTAGGGCTCCCGCATCTCCTGCCTGTTTTTCTCTCGGATGGCGTCGTCGGCTTCCTCGATGTTGATTGTGATGATGCCGTTCTCATGCCCCGTCGTAACATTCTCCGAGCCATTGGCGAGGAACCTGAAACCTAGGCCTCTCTGGGGTTCCTCAAGCTTCGTTATCAATGGCAGGTCGAGTGCGTGCAAAGAGTAGAGCAAGCGGCGCTTCGCAGTCTCAAGTTTTCCCCAAAGCAGCAAGTTATTCTCGATGCTGAGATCGGGGATGAACTCAGTAAAGGCGCACCATCGACATAGTATTGATCCAGTCTGCCTTGGGATTGCCTCGTTGCACACCTGGTGCTGCTGATAGTTCTGACAAACTCGATATCCGTCCGGATTCGCCTCTACATTCTTCGATAACCAATGCGCATCATCCCCTGCTGCGGAAGCTGGAGCAAGTGCCCCGATGCAATCGAGATCTGGTAAGTAGGCAAGTTTGGCTCCACAAGTAAGGCAATCAGTGTTCTCGAAGAACACCAGCCCATCGCAGGCATCACAATGGAACGTTTTCATATTCAGGCATCAGGATACCCTCCTTTTTTAACTATTTCGGAATCCTCTGTGCAAAGCTACTCCAGAACTCATAGTCCGCAATTTTGACCATCAGGAATCGTTCCCAAAATTCCGTTCTGAGTGACGGTGTAATCGTGATCGAAGCCAGGTCGCTGGCGGAATCTCACAGGGAACCGTCGCTCGATAAGCACGATTCTTCTTCATAATGAATTTCCCTTTATCGGATTGGTAATGCTTCTCATCAAGCACATTGCGTTGTGCATCATTTGCTCATGCAGAATGCATGATTCGAACTTTGAATATTTAGGGCGAAAGGCAACAGGCACAGCGAAAGATTACTGTTGGAATCGGATGTAATGATAGCATTTCAGAAGCACGCGAGATTATTCTGCAGGTGCTGAAGGAAACTGAAGGCGTGGTAAGCGATCCCGCACCACAAGTTCTGACCGTAGCGCTTGCCGACTTTGCGAATATCCTGCGCGCTCGATGGTGGACGAAGCCGGAGCAAGCCGAGGTAATGCTGGTGCAGGATCGCGTTATTACCTCCATCGAATCAGCATTGACCGAGAATGCCA
>JBNMNB010000206.1:0-14103 GCA_051270635.1 Verrucomicrobiales bacterium
ACGACGCCAGGGCATCGGCAGAATCCGGAACGGGCAGGTTGGCCTTGAACCAGCGCAGGACACCCGCTTCGTTGTCGAGCTGGAAATTCTTGTGCTGGGTGGGACGGCGGAAGTCACAATCGACCACGAGCACGGATTTGCCCTGCTGTTCAAAGAAGAAGGCCAGATTGGTCGTCACGAAAGATTTGCCTTCGCCTGGAACCGCGCTGGTAATCAACAGCCTCTTCGGAAAATCCACGTGCGAGGTCAGCCGCATCGAGCTGTAGATGGCGCGGAATGCTTCCGTCAACTCGATGTCGTTTTTTGAATGCACCGCCAGTGCGAGCGCGGTTTCTGCTGGTTCCGCAGCGTCCGCATCGCGGGATCCAGATTTGGCTCTTGAATCGGAGCTGCCCTTGTCCTTGCCCTTGAGCGGCAGGACTCCAAGGCAATCGACATCGAGGAATGACTCGATTTCGCTGATCGTGCGCAGGCGATTGTCGAGCAAGCCAAGGCCGACTGGAAATCCTACGAGGCAAAGTCCAAACGCGGCAAATGCCGTCTGCATGACTTTCCTGAAATTGGGGGTGATCGGGCTCCCCGGAGCCGCAGCCTTGTTGATGACATTGACCGGGCTGGAGGCAAGGCGGCTGGTGACGCCGGTTTCCTTGAGGCGACCTTCCAGCACGGTGAGCAATTGTTGATTCTGCTGAACTTCGCCCTGCAGCATCATGTATTCGCCTTCCTCTTTCCCCGACGACAGAAGCGTTTTCCGGGCATCCGCGAGCTGGGTGCTGACCGTCTCGCGATTCCTTTGTTCGAGGGCATAGTCGTTACGGATCTTGGCCTCGGCCTGGCTGACCAGCTTGACCAGCTGGCGCTGAAGCGCCTCACTGACTGAGTCAATTTCTGCCACTGCCGGGTGCTTCTCGCCCACGCCCTGCTCCATCAACTGAACCCGTTCCCGCTTCTTTGCGTCCCACTCACTCTGCAGCTTGGACACATCCTCAAAGGACGAGAGGAAGCTCAGCCCGAGCAGATCCAACGGCTGCTCGGTTTTATTGATCTGGTCCAACTGGATGGTGAGTTCCCACAGTTTGATATCGAGCTCAGTCAATTTTTCGCTGAGCTGCGACACACGCGCGGCCTCTGGGGATGCCATTTCCTCGGTAGCCTGGAATACCCTGCCGTGTTTCGCATGAAAATCCGCCAGCTTCTGCTGACTGGCCCGGAAAGCAGCGGTTGCGACTTCGACTTCATTTGAAAGGAACCGGCTGGCCGATACGTTGGCATCTTTCACCAGTTGCTGCAAGAACAGCGGGTAACTGCTGGCGAGCTTGTTGGCCGACACCGCCGCCCATTCTGGATCGAAGTGGGTGTAAGATAGGGTGAACTTGAATGATTCCTCCTCTCTGGATACAGATGCTCCACCAGGAAAGAGCGAAGCAAACAACTCGTCTGCGGGAACCTCCTTGTTTGCAGGATCCAGCTCGCAGTAGGCTTTCACGTAGGCTTTGCGTTCTGCGGGCTCGAAAAGCCCGGCCACGAACTGCATGTAGGCACCGCTGCGCATCCGTTCCTCGTGGGCTAACAGCTGCGGTTCGGCATACCAGGTATTCCCGACCCCCATGGAGCGCACTTCTTCCATACCGCTTTGCGATCCGAGCACCTGATTTTCCTCGGCCTCGACCTGCAAATCTGCGCTGGCCTGGTAGATTTTCGGCTTGCTCAGCTGGTAGAAGGCCAGCAATCCGGCAACGAGCATCCCTATTCCAGCGCCCAGCATCCAGCGCTCGCGCACCATGTACCAATAGTCGGCCAGGGTGTGGTGACGACCGCCGGTGAATTTGGCATCCCGGTCGTCCTCGTAGTCGTCATAATCGTCGTCCTGCTGCCGGGGCACCTTGCCGCCCCCGCGTCCCCTGCCCCTGCTCCCGCTCCCGGTGGGCCCCATCGCTGGCGATCCGCGACGGGCTCGTGGATCCTCCGCGTAACCTTGATCGTAGTCGTCCTCTGCATCAAAGAACGGATCCGTGCCAAAAGCCCTGACATGAGCGTTCGAACCAGGATTGGGATTGGGATTCCTATCAGTTTGTGGGTTCGATTGCGCCGCGAACCCCGAGCCGTGGGCTCCGTGGGCTCCGTGGGCTCCGTGGGCTCCGTGGGCTCCATTGGTTCCACTGGCTCCGTGAGGCATCGCTCGAAACATTGACGAATCGGCATCTCCATTGCTGGCGTGGCTGGCGTTGCCGTGACTGCCCGAGTCTGCTGAAGGTGCGGATTGAGGCCCAAGACTTCCCTCGCCCGATGCGGTGCCTTGCCCTGCAAAATCACCGGACTCTGGAGGAACTTCAGACACCCTCTTCCTCCTTCTCTTTATGTTTCTCGAATCTGACATCGCTAGGCTATCGTTGGAAAGGCTGAAAGATTGGACGGGGGTAATGAGTCCTGAGCCCGCTCTTTGTTTCAATTCAGGTTTGCTGAGTTTCAGCACCTTCCCATTATCCATCTTTTCACGCCACCCGCAAAGATCAATCCCAACAAAATGTACCGCATTTTTGAGAAAAAACCCAGGAATGAGGATATGGACGGCTACGTTCCATCTGGAGACGCTGCCGCCCGTGGTGCAATCAGCGATTGCCCACTTGTTTGATTTCTTCGATTTTCGGAACGCGCTGGATACGCTTACTTCTGGTTAGACACCTGTGTCACTGCTCCAGTCAAGACTAAGTTCAGGAACGGGAACGCAGGTGCCAACTTTCTAACCTTCTCTGTCCCATCCCGATGAACTAAAGATGAGTAGACGACCTGTTCAAACGTGTATTCGCTTCGAATAGCGCTAAGCCAGAGTACCTTTGACCTGGTACCGATCGAAGTTGCCTGATACTTTATGGCTACCACTTCCCTACACGCCAACTGCCCTTCTGCGGTTACCTGCCAGGATCTGACGGACACTGGATTACGCCCTCAAACTCCAGCGCCCCCTTCGACCTAAACCAGGCGGAACAGGGGCGCAGTGGGCGCAGTGGGCATCCAAATTCTTGCAAGCGTCGCCTGCCCTTCACCATTCGTGATTCACTACCTCTAAACATATATTTGATTCGTTAATTATGTTTTCCTACGGCTGACGGTTAAAGATTCTCCAGGACTTATCAAGCTCAAAACGGGGCAATCCTATATATATAGTTTTTGCATCCAATGCATGCTTCCAATTGAGTGGAAAATACGTTCAAACCTCGAACTCACCATCACCCGAACGGGTGATTTTTCTGCCCTTGATCCAGCATGGGGTAGCATGCAGTGCATTGGTTGTGGTTTGATTTGAAACACTGACGGTACCGAAGACCTGGAAGACGGATGTGAATGAAAGTGATCAGAGATTAGATTTGGCCCGTACCACGACGCTGAAGGAGCAACTCAAGACACCGAAACTTACCGTGGGACGGACGAACAATCACCGGCAGAGACAGCTTCGTTTGGAGTGCTCCGGGCTTGACGGAGCTTTTTCTGTTCGAGCACTGTTTGTCCGGCAAAAAAGCGCCGTCAAGACCGGCGCACTGGTACAGATCAAAAGCACGCGAGCATTCTCCGTCCGCGACTGTGTGGCACAGCTCCGCCCCGGTTCTGCCCCGGTTTGCTCACTACTAATCGCTAAAAGCTCTTTCCAGCCTTATTTTCATCCGGTGTGGGAGGTTCCGTTTTTGGCGTGAATGACGGCAGGTTTTTTGTGGGAACGGGACTGGCAATCCCGGCGACCTCGGTGACCCAGCCGATCTGAACGAACTCCATGATTTCGGCCTGACGGTGATCTGCCATCTCTTTGTTACAGTTTAAGCGCAGAATGCAACGGACTGGCCCCTTACTTGCGGAATTGCGCAACTTAGAAATAGCATTTTCCTGCCTGGACCCAGTCCAGGCATAGCCGGTGAGGGAAACAGGAAGGTCTGGATTAGTGATGCGAAAACTGGACCAGGTATCCCTGGTGAACTGGAAATTGTAGTAGTCCGCAGGCTCGATGAGCACCCGGAAAACACCGCCAGTCTCTTGAAGATCTCCCGCTAAAAGGCCCTCGAATGGTTCTGAACTGGCCCGGGAGTAGGCTTCCCAGTCCACCAGCCAACCTTCGGGACTATCGACAACACAGAGCAGTCGAGACTCGCTGGCGCGTCCCGCGACAAATGCATCGTAGTGCAACTGCCCAATCTGCACGGTGCGGAATGGCCGAATTTCGCCCGCCTTGGGAAGTCGAAGAGCCGCTTCCGAGGCATAAAACTGGTGCATCAGCGGCAGCATCTGCTCGGGAGCGCGGACAAAGATCGCTCGATCCTGAACGGTCGTCGCGGCGAGGAAGGCCTCGGCGATGCGTTTGGGCGGTAAGGGGATGCCGTATTCCATCCGGCTTGGGTGCATGCCCTGGAATGCACCTTCAAGCGGGGATGAGGAGGAAGTCAGAACCTGCACCGATCCGGTGATGCTATCGCGGGACAACTTTGTGTACAGGAATGCGCCGATGCTTACCATGGCTACGATCCCGGCAATTGCCAGAGAACGGCGAAATGCGACCATTTGAGCCCTAAAGAACCCGGCGGTGTAAGGAGACTCCGTCCTTTCGACTGACGCCGGACTGCTGCTGACGGGACCGGCGTCGCCCCTGCTGTCTTCCCAGGTGCCCTGGATGCTGCGCTGCTGGAGTTGCTTGACCTCCCGAGCCATGAGAGCGCGCACGTCGGTCATCGGATCGACCTCTTGCGATCGCACTGCACCACTCCAGAGCCGCGATTTGAATTGTCGCTTCAAGTCTTTGGAGCTGGCTTTTGCAGCAAAGCCGTGATCTCTGTCCGGGACGGGTGCGTCCGCAACTGGGCGCGGTGCGTCCGATGGAGAATCTAATGGAGAATGCGAGGGAGGGAGAGCGTGAGGCTGGGACTTGAGATTATTTGCAGTGGATGACGGCGAATGAGGCGCGGAGCCAGCCCCACTGTCGCCACCACTGTCGCCACCACTGTCGGCCTCACCGCTTGGGTCATCGCGAGCGATGGTTGAGTGGCCGCTGGATTCAGGCTCCGCTGGTGTCTGGAACCAGGAATCCTGGGAATCAGCACTTGTCGCTCCCGTCGCAGTTGCGTCATCCGCCCCTTGCTGCAGGGCATCGTCACCCGCATTACTTTCTCCGTCTGGGCCATCGGATTTCCGATAGCGTCTGACAATCCCGGAACTGGGGCCACTGGGCAATTCCTTATCGAATCTCCGCAGGGCTTCCGCTGCAAAACTTGAGCTGGGAATTGGCTGAGTGAACTTTGTCTTTGGCGGGACTGGTCGCCGGTGCGTTTCCGTCTTCCCACCGGAGGTTGCCGGGGATGGCGAAGCGTCAGTAGAAGGCTGAGATCGCTGGGGCAACTGCCGCGGGGCCACGTCGATCTCGCGGGAGTAGCCGCTCACGTCTTCCTCCTGCGCCGGGAGAGATTGCTGTTCCTGCTCATCGTAAGGAGGAACCACTTCAAGCCATCCACCGCAGTCCGCGTGCTGTACCACCGATCCGATTTGAACGAACCAAAATTCCAGAGTTCCCATGCAGTGGGGACACAGCAGTTCAAAGCTGGAACCGTCCGGATGATCGTTGCGGTTACTCATGACCGCTCCGTTTCCTTCCATGCGTTGTTCCCGGCAATCATGTGAAACTTCGGAGTAGTGGATCAATCACCTCTGCGCCGATGCAGCTCTGGTCGAACAGCGCCCGCCATGGCCGAGCTGTTGGGCAAGTGCTGAGCACCCACAAATCCGACAATCCGTTCGATTTCAGCGTTGGGATTCGCAACCAGCGAAGGATAGTCAATCACCTCGCACGCCATATTAGGCTGTGATTCAATCCACTTCAGCACTTGATCCCGGTGCTGGTCCAGTTTGCTGATGATTTCCGATTCTTCAGCAGCGATGCCTTCCGTTCCCAGTCGGTCGATCATGATTCTTTGCGACCGGGCCACCTGCTCGGAGGGCCGGTTCATGAACAAGATCCGATACTGGTGTTGCTGAGGCAAGGCATTCAGCAACATCGAAACGACTTTGACGACACGGTTCTCCAGCCCTTCCGTGTTAAAAATCTCCGGATTCCGGTGCAGGCTTTTCACCGGCTCCCATTCGAAATATCCCTGTGGGTTATCGTCGTCGGCCGAGCGTTCGCGATCGGTCTGCGCTGAGATCCCGCCGGCATCGAGCATTTGCATCATGAGCGAGGTGCCCGAGCGAGGCAGACCCGAGACAATGGTAAACACCTTGCCGGACGGCTTCGGAGTTCGAAATTTCGTTCCCATTTTCTCGCGAGGCCGCTCCTTTTGCAGCATTGCAAGGCGTTCCTGGGGAGATGGAATATCGGGCAGCGGAAACGTTACCAATGCGCGCTCGTCCACGGACTGCTGCAGCTGCCGGGCTTTGGTGCGCCAGACCGATGCCTGCATTTTGTGAAAAGTGGATTTCTCGAGGTCGCCGATTTTTGACCGATAGATTTGCGCGAGAAAGCGATGGGCGACCAGCAGGTCCGGCTGCATTTGAACCGCTACGGCGAGGGCATGGGCAGCCTTCAGGTGATCATCCAGCTTGAGCAGACTGACCCCGAGAATAAAATGGGCCTGCGGGAACCAGTACTGGACAGCAATGGCCTCCAGCGCGCTTTCGACAGCCGCCTCGTAGTCTTCCATGCGAAATTCTGCGGCGGCTTTGATCTGCTGCGCAGGGGCGCAGGCCGTATTGTTCGCCAGTTCGCGTTCGGCACATTCGATCACCTTTTCCCAGTTTCGCTGGCGCTGGTAGGTGCGGGCAATTTCGACGTGGAGCCCGGGAAGTTTCGGATCCCTTGCTGTGGCTTGTTCAAGGAGGGCGGTGCCCTTTTCCAAATCCCCGAGGCGCACATGGATGCGGCCGGCCATGGCCAGACTGCTTGGCGGCATGACTTCCTTCGTCGGGAACGCCGCTTCCAGCAAGTTCAAGGCCTGGGTAAGATAGCCAGTCTCGTAGTAGCAGCGGGCAAGATGCACCAGAAATCGGTGCTCCCAGGGAGCGCCCTCGACCAGGCGCAACAAAATCGGAAGGGCAGACTCCGGGCGGCCCGAGCCGAGATAGACTTTTGCGAGATTGTAGTCGTTCTCCAGCGCGGTTTTCTCTGCCGTTTCACGAGCGTTGTCGCCAGGAGCCTCGATGTAGCCCAGTGCCGCGAATTGATCCAGGAGACTGCTGCTGGTTTCAGAATCCATCTGAAATCCGTCTGGATGCATTCCGGCAAATCCGTCCACTGACTCCCATGATGCGACCTTCTCCAGGGTGGGAGGGCTATCGAAGGCGTCCGCAAGGACTCTCCCCTGCATGTCGGCTCCGACGGGAAGGCCAAAGTAGGTGAGGATGGTTGGGGTGATGTCCAGCAAACCTGCACCATACACCGTGTCGCCCTTTTTGATTCCCGGGCCGCTCATTGTCAGCACTCCCAGCGGACGGTGCCAGAACGCAGGGCCAGCCGGTTCATTTGGAGTAAACGCCGGTCGGGTATTGCCGCTATGGAAGCCATGATCGGAGCACACGATAACACAGGTATCCTCATCGATCAGCTGGAGCATCGCTCCCAGCATCATGTCGTGAAACCGATAGGCACCAGAAACGACGTCTTTGTAGATCTCAAAGTCTTCCTGCCGAATGTGCGGCATCTTGGGCTCCTGATACTCCACAAACCCGTGGCAAAAGTGATCGATCCCTTCGAAGTAAACGGCGGAAAAGTCCCATTCCTGAGTTGCCATCAGGTGCGTTGCAGCAGCCTGGATCGAGGCGCACTGAGCCAACTGGCCGGCAAAAATGCCGAGGCGGCGGTCGGTTTCCTGATCGATCTCGCTGGCTCTGGGGATGAACGGCAGAATCGACTGGTCGTCAATTTCATGCTCACCAACCCGCATGTGCCACAATTCTCTCGATATTTCACGGGGATGAAACGTCCCAGGCAGGTGCTTCCAGCCCAGTTTTTGATCTGGAGGAGAATGCGCAAAAGCGTTCGTAACCACAAAACCATCAATAGGTTCGGCTGGATGACTTGCCCACCAGTTGACCACAATCGACCGAAGGTTCGATTGCGTGAGAATGTTCCACAAGGCCTTCACCTTGCGGGAACTACTGGCAAACGGGCGAGCGCCCTTTTCCGGCTCAGGCTCGGTAAACCCCAGAATCCCATGCGCATCGGCCAGTTTTCCCGTGGCGATCGAGTTCCACAACATGGGACTGAGCACGGGTTCGAGCGTGGCCAGGTTACCACGCACCCCGCCTGAAATCAGACGCTGAAGATTCGGCATTTGTCCTCGCTCGATCAGCGGGTCAATTTGCCTCCAGTCGGCACCGTCCCAGCCCACCAAAAGAACCTTTTTCTTCAGGTTTGGCTGGTTTCCGTTCGACATTTTAGAGTGTAGCGACGGCAGGAAAGTAGTAGATCACCCGAGACAGCGAAAAACTGCCACCATCCGATTGGTTACCCTGCGATTAAGCGATCAAGAGGCCGTCGAGGTCGCCTTGCGACGGCGACGCATCAGCGTAAGGCCTGAAGCGCCAAGCGCCAGCAGTCCCAGCGAAGATGGCTCGGGCACGGCTGTCACATGAACATCCGTATTTGCCACGGACTCAAATCCATAAGCTCCGATCACAGCAGCATTCGTCCCGCTTCCTGGCCAACCACCACCATCATCGATGTAGGGATCGTTAATTGAAACTTCCACAAAGCCGTAGTGAGTATCCGCACCAATCTTGAAACGCACCCCTACGAAACCGCTGCCGTTTTGATTCCCCCCCCAGCGGCTGTTGACGAAACCATAGCCATCGCGAAGTTTCGCTGGCTGGGTCACCCATGCGGAAGTATAGATATTGTTGCCAATCGAGGCACCGAAGGTCACGCTCGAATTAAATTTCTGAGCGTAGCGGTAGACGCCATAGCCGGGGAAATTGATAAATACGGCAGCGATCGAGCCGCCCGTTGCCTGGAGCACAGGAAAAGTGTTTCCTGGGGTATAAGTGAAGCCTGCGTCTGCATCGAGGAGGATGTTAAGATCCACAGCCAGATCCCCATTCAGGTCGATCGCCCACGTGGTTTCGTCACCAACAGTGCTCTGGGTGACCGAGCCACTGTTAAGGATTACTGCCCCGTCTGCGCCCGCTACCCCAGCGGCGAAGCTGCCGAGCGCTGCGTATGCAGACAGCTGGCGGTTTGAGAGACGACTCGATTTGCTTTTGCCGAATTTGCTCATAAATATTTTGTGTTAATGCCAATTACAAAGATTCACTCTGGTTCCACTCACAACCGCGCCGACTCAACCACCCTCTAAATGCCTGAGGCAGGAACGATTTTCCCGCCGTAAGACTACATTTCCAGGGAACGCGAGATGCCAATGATGCCCAGAGACCGCGATCATGAAACCCCATCCAACGGATTAGAAACCTCCGCCGTCCATTCCTGGCAGGATACCAGACTTACCGCCACCTTTACGAACCAGCGATGTACCCTTCTTTCCCTCAGATGGGCCAGTCGACTTGACGAGAGTCAGGTCGCTTACTTTTCCGAAACAGGTTAGAACAGGACTTGAATATGATTTTTTCTGCATGAATTCCTCCAATTTTAAGAGCTTAACCAAATTAATCCCGCTCAGTCAAGCATTTACCAGAAATATATGCAAAATCTGACGTTTTAGTTCAACAAGTGTTTGCCCTGATTGCAGGACTGTTTTCGCCCGCGTCGGCGCAACATCGCCAGCTCCCCTGCTCCGAGCGCCAACAGGCCTAATGAAGAGGGTTCAGGCACTGCTGCGTGGACATTGGCATTCGCCACCGATTCGTAGCCGTATGCTCCAACTACTGGTGAATTTGTTCCGGATCCCGGCCAGCCGCCGCCGTCGACTGTATAAGGGGCGGGGATACTTACTTCTACAAATCCATAGTGGGTGTCAGCACCAATTTGAAACTTCACTCCCATGAACCCGGGAGAAACCTTGTCACCTCCCCAGCGGCTGTTCAGGAAGCCATAGCCGTCGCGCAAGCGGGCTGGAGCAGTGACCCATGCGGAACTGTAGACATTGCTGCCCCCCTGCCGCCCCCTGCCTCCCAATTACTTAATGCAATTGTGTGGCTGGTCTGGTAGAGGGTGCTGGGTGTGGATGGTGACTCGGCAGCTGCTCCGGTCTGTCGCCAGAGCCGTTTTCTTGAAATTGCTAGGCTGGCGAGATGATACTCCTGTAGAGCGGACAAGCGTCGACGAGTTCTTTGTGTCCGCCAGAGGCGAGCGCGATTCCCTTATCCACAACGACGATGTGATCGGCTCTGCGAGCGACTTCGAGCCGGTGCGACACCATGATGCAAGTCCTCCCCGCAAGGAATTGACTGAGTTCGTCGAGCCACGTCCTTTCCGCCCAGGGATCCAGGGCGCTGGTGGGCTCATCAAAGAGAATGACAGGAGAATCGCGAAAAATGGCCCTTGCTACGGCGAGTTTCCGCCATTCCCCGCCGCTCAGTTCCACACCGTCGAGAAAATCCCTCCCGAGAAGTGAATCCAGGTTCTGCGGCAGGCGGGCGATGACGTCCTCCATCCGCACGGCCCGCAACACTTCCGCGAGACGCTCGTCATCCTGCCGATCGCAACAGATGTAGTCTCGCAACGAAGTTTGCAGATGCATCGCATTCTGATGCACGACGCTCATCGAGTCGCGCAATCCATCCGGGTGCACGTCCGCTATGGATCGGCCAGCAATCAGAATTTCCCCTGCATCGACGTCGTAGAGCCGTAGAAGCAGCTTGAGCAGTGAAGACTTCCCTGCCCCGTTCGGACCAATGACGACCGTCAGCTTGTTGGCTGGGAACACAGCCGAAAAGCCCGAAAGTACTGGCTGGTGGCCACCGGGATACTGGAATTTGACATTGCGGAACTCGATCGATGCCGGATGGCCGTCCAGGCAAAGGGAGCCCGACGATTCCGCGCCTGCTTCAGGCCGGTCTTCCAGCAACTTGAACAGCGCCTGTAGTTGCAGGCCACTGCGAATCAGCACGCCCCCGTGGGAGACGACTTCCCGTGCAACGGCCTGAGAATTTGCGATGCCCTGATAGCAAAATACCAGATCTCCGACGCTCAGGGCGCCGGTTGTTGATGCGCTTACCAATCGCCACAGAGCGATCGCGATCACCGCCAGGGAAGCTGCCGACGCGACAAACATTGATCTCGCTTTTCGGGCTTCAAGGGCAGATCTCCCGACAACAAGGTCTTCGCGCAGCGCTGAAAAGGACTTGGAGAATTTTTTGCCATATCCAAATGCCCGCATCTCCAGCGCCGCGTCTGATGAGGTCAGCAGCCAGTCGAGATAGTCAGCGCGGCGATTCTGTGGAGTGGTCTGCAACCACCAGCGATTGTATGCTCTCGCTTGATAAACCATTGCCAGCACGGCCGGGCATGCCGCACTAAGCGCGGCCAGGGGAACCCAGGAGGCAAATGGATACAACACTACCAACAATGCAGGAAGCACCAGGATTCCCCGCACCACGTTGCCGATACTTTCGAAGACCGTCACCACCGAATCCGTCGATTCAAAATTTGCCCGGTAGAGACGATCGTAGGCTTCCGGATTTTCGAACAAGGCAAGATCCGCACGAATCGCCACCTGATGGATTTCACGCTTTACCCTGTCCGACACCCGCTCACCCAAAATGGTGCGGATCCATTCACTGACTGAACGCGTTCCTTCAACCGCAAAAATCAATACCAGTAGAGCAAGTCCCTCGGGCAATAAACCGGCGATGTCCTGCCGACTGGCAACAGCGTCGACGATTCGCCTCACCAAAAACATCGTCAGTACCGGCGCGATTGCCTGAACGATCAATACGAGGAGCCACAGCAGCACGGCTTTTTTGGCAGACTCCCATACCAGCTTCCATGCGCGGGGCATGAGTCGCAAGGTAGTCATCCCGCGATGCAGCAGGCCGGAAAATCCGCTCACTTTGCTCATGCCGTTCCCCGAATCGGTCCGTTCAATTCTGATCCGTGCTGCAGGCTCATTGGTAGTGGAGTAACTAAGCCCCGTTGCCGTGGCAGTCCATCGTTGCCGTAGAAATCAACGACTAATCCTGATTGTATGGCAGGACATGGGATGCGAGGAATTCGCGGGCGGCATTCTCGGTCGGCAACTGGTCTGGATAATCGGTGGCCAGTTCCCGGGTGACGTCACCGATCGAATGCTTGGCACGGAGCCGGTCGAGTGCTTGCCACAGCAATGTGGCCCGATTCGTCAAACCAGGAACCGCGTCCGGCATACCGGCTCGCAGGGCGGCAGGAGACGGAAGCAATGCCTTTCCAGTGGTGTGCTGAAACGACGTTGGCAGGGCTCGGTCCGCAAAGTTCGCATTCCAGTGCCAAACACAGTCTCCCACCAGTTCCCGAACGCGGACGGACGCCTTCACGTGCTCGCCACGGCGACAGGAGACAGGCTCCCCAAATGGGAGCAGGGCGGAGCCGTACACCATCTCTGGAGCGCCTGGCCCTCCGGAGAAACTCACCCCGTCTGCCAGTGTCGCATCAAACCAGATCAACAGACCGTGGCAATCCGCTTCATCGAGGACCTCAAATTCGAATGAACCTTCGAAGTTATCAGACTCGCAGATCCCATAATCAATGCGCGCCCACTGCTGCGGTGCCGACATGACGGTGCCTGCGTCCGCTCTGCACTTGTAGACACCGTCGCTGAGCTTCGCGGTGTAAGGAGTCCAGTTTAATCCGAAGCTGTTGTCGCCCCAGGGAGCGACGAACGAGTCATAGGCTTTGCGGTTCGAGTAGAGAGCGGCCCAAATGGTGTCCGTTCGGGGAATCAGGGTGCCCTCCGGTTTGAGAAAGCGCTTTTTTGCATCTGCCAGCGTGCGAATGTTCGGGGAAAAGAACGGCAGGATTCCGCGAAGATCGGCCACGACGACATCGGCTTTCTCCGGTAATTCAACATCCGTTGACAGTTTTTGGAACCACTCGATTCGATCTGTAAAGCCGTTCGTCCGAGTCAACTCGCGACCAAGAAACGCTGCATCGTTCGGCTCGATGGCGTACACTTTCCGCGCACCCGCCTGACAAGCCAAAAACGAAAAGATTCCGGTTCCGGCACCGATATCGACCACCACATCACCCGGACGAACGGTTTCGCGGATTGCTTTTGAATAGGCACCCATTCGGGTATCGTCTCCTATCATTACTCCAAATTCGTGTGGTGTGTATCCCATAAATCTTCAGATCTCAGGTTCTCAGATAAAAGTCCGCTTTAGTCACGCAGAAAGCTGCAGACAGTGCTAACAACTTCCGGGAGAGCATCATACTGCTTCGGATACTCCAGACGGTAGAGCTCTAGCTCTGAAGCCAGATCCATCAATCGTTTGAACTCTTCCGTGAGCGCTGATTTTTCCGAAAGGTGGGCTCGAAACGCCTGCTCAACAAGCACGATCGCAGATGGGGCAGCAGGGGCGATGCGCACAGGGCAAGGCTCGTCTTTAGGTTCCAACAGAAAACCTGCGCGAACGGGAAGCCGGGCGATCGTAGACGAAAAATGTTCCTGCAATCGCAAGCCGGTTTTTGTTGAATAATCAGCAACCTTTCGTCTTTCCGGGCTGTGGTTCGCCAAGACCGGAAGCGAGTCGTTCGCCAGGCGAATGGTGGGGTATCCCGGGCAGGCAACGAGATTCCTCTGGTCGTCCCAATCAAGACGCAGGACATCATCAGTAAGCCAGCGGTATCCACTTGCAACGAATGCTGCAGTCAGGGTGGACTTCCCTGCGCCTGCTTTTCCCAAAAACATTGCGGCGCATTCGTCGATTTCGACTGCGGCGGCATGAATCACGACTGCTCCATCCGTTGCCAGAATATCCGGTATCACCTGATTGAGAAGGAGATGCTGGAGCGAGTCGCTCGGGACACCAAACACCTCGATCAATGCCTCAGTCCGCCGCCAGATGAAATACCCTCTATGGCCGTAGTCAAACACCATCGAACTCCCGATCCAACCGACCTGACACCAAAATGCGCCATTTTCGGAATAGCTGTTCCAAATCCACGCGACGTCCAAATCTTTCGGTCGATCGCAGCCCTGGACAATT
>JBNMNB010000207.1:0-13998 GCA_051270635.1 Verrucomicrobiales bacterium
ATCCCTCCATCAGGGAAAAGCATAACCACGCCCCTTCGGGGAACAGTATCGACACTGCTGAAATTGCCTGCGACAAAGATTCGTCCGTCATCCATCAGCACGGCTGTGGTGGCATTTCCTCCTCGAAAACTGGCAACCTTGAACGCGGGATCCTGAACACCGTTGGCATTTAGTTTAACGACGGATCGGTCACCACTGGCGGTCGCGATTGAACCAATTGCAAGAATGGCTCCGCCTGGCATCGACAGAAGTTCGGATGCGACGACTCCTACTGCTGTGGAGAAATGAATATCGAGCGCGCCCGGATCAGTGGAGCGAGGGATGACATTGACCCTCACTGAATTTGTAGTGGCCGTTCCAAATGCGTTGCTGACCTGCAGAATGAGTTCTCCTGAGTCTTCCAGTTGCAAATCGCTGAGATAGAAAGTAGTGATTCCGCCGTTGACCTGAGTCGGCTCTCCCAGAGGGGTGCCATCCAGCGTCCAGGTGGCGGTCATCGGCGGCTTGCCAATGACTGAGAACTCGAACAGATGCGAGCCACCTTCTTCAATGGTGATATCGATCGGTTGCGAGACAATTAATGGTTCGGTCACCGCACGAAATCCAGGTGTTCCAAATTCCGATTGACTCGCCGTCCATGCGTCACTGAGGGACAAGTCCTGACCTGGCGCAACAGAACTCAAGGTCAGGGAAGGCCCGCCGCCATCCGGTTCAAGGGGCCATGGATTGCGGTCGTCATAGGTGATCAAATGCACCGTGTCACCGGTGGGTTCAAACTGTAATGTGAGCGTCTCACCACGGTTCGCTAGTCTGGTTACATGAAACGGGCTTAACCACTCTCCCAGCACATTCACATCCAGTGCTGAGTAGCGCGAATCAAAGGCTTGGCGATTGGCTACAATGACGGCATAGGTGTCTGAGGCGAGATCCGCTTCCTCAATGGTCGAAAAATCAAATTCGATACCGCCGACAAATCGCAGTCCACTTAGAGCAATCGAGCTGCGACTGGCATTGTAGATTTCAATGTATTCCAGATCAGATTCGAAGAAGGAAAATGCCCTCGCTGGATTGTACATGATCTCGGAAATGAGCAGGTTCGTTTTCAGGTTTTCTACTTCTGTCAGAGTGCGCGCGCGAATCGCTGCGGATGTCCAAATGGTGGAAGATGGATTCTCTGCACGCACTCGGACGAAGTAGTCAGCCCCAGGCAACAGCCCCGTGATTTCTGAAACAAATTGCCCCGATTCCGTGACTTCTGCCACTGCTTGTCCCGCCCAGGCACCTGGGACTTCCATGCCATCGAATGTTCCATAGAAAACGGTCACCTGCTTGGCCAGGTCAGCCATTCCCTGCACGCGAAACCCGTCAACTTCAGGCCCGGTGACCGTGACGTCGCTCAGTTCCGGGGCACTGGCCAACTGCGTGGAGAATGTCGTGGCTGCAGACCAGACGGTTCCCGCGCTGTTGGTGGCCTTGGCCCTCGCGACATACGATTGTCCAGGCTGCAGATCTGGCAGGCTTGCACGAAATGCGAGACCATCGAGTTCCGCCGTTCCCGCGTAATCCCATCCGGCTTCCACTTTGCCACCGTCAGTAGAGCCAGCGTAAATTAATACCTGAGGCGCATCGCCGCCATCACTCGATAGATTGCCACTTACTTCTGCCTCAGTTTTGCCGGAAACAGAGGTCAGACGATGCACCTCAGGAAGGGCAACGGGTGGGCGAAATTCGGTCACACGAAAAATGCCCTGTGGATGGTCAATTGCCGATTGACTGAAGAGGGACAATGAACCATCGCCGGTGATACGAGACAATTCCTGCCAGTCATCACCTTCCGCACTGAATTCAATCACGTAGTCGACAGCGACCTCAGTGAAAAATGCGACGGCCAGCACAGGTTCACCAGTGGAAGAGAACGCCTGACCTTGCCACACCTGGCCGATGGAAGTGCCGGGAAGTAACTCGTCTGGCAAGGTGCTGGCCCACAGTCCAGTGTCACCAACCTTGGTGAGAATCCTGTCCTCTTCTACGCGTGGAGTGGTAACGTGATCAATCAAGATGCGTGATCCCAGTGCGCCCGTGCCGATCAAGAATAAAGTTTCGCCGCCACGATCCAGTTTGAACGGTGCGTGCCGTGATCCTTGCTTCACGTTTCCATCGGCAAAGACTACGAACGATTCGCCGGGCGCGATCTCTCCGCTGGCAGGGAAGGCATACCACTCATCCGATGGTGCATCGAATTCTTTAGCCAGGGAAATACCCGCTAGGGAAACTGCGGCAGTTCCATCGTTCCGAATGATGACGTAGTCCGCAGCGCCACCGGCTTCATCCGTGCGTCCACTGGCATTGTCTGCTGAGATTTCTGAAATGGACACTGGGGGAGGGCCGCCGATGCCGCCGAACCCCATAGAAAAGGTTCGCACGGGCTCGCCTGCGTTGACGAACACCGTTTCGTCAGGGATTTCGATGAAATTGCCGCTCAAATCTTCTGCCACAAAGTAAAACTGCAGTTCGCCAGAGGGCGGCAACCCGGGCAGAAGGCTTCCGGAAAACCAGCCGTCGAGCAATTCTCCGTCGCCATGTTGGCCGTCATCGAAGAGCATGAATTGCTCAGGCGGGGAACCGGGCACATCGAGCCGCTGATACACCACCGAGATTCCCAGTAGCCCCAGATCGTCTTTGCCTTGCACATGGAACTGGATGGGCTGGCCAGGACGAAGATTGGCGTAGTCGAAGCCTTTGAAACGAATGTCAGGATCAGGCGAGCCATCATAGCTATTCGCCGTGCCCGGGCTCGGGATTGGGTTGAAGACAAAGCTGGCCGCGCCGTCTTGATAGCGACTATAAGCGATGTTGGCTTGCTGATTAGAATAAGTGACGCGATCAATGGTCGCGCCAGTTGCATCGATCAGCGAGACCGTTGCCTGTGATCCTGGAAGCCTGGCTCCAGTGTGCAGACTCGAGCGCAGATCAGGAGAGAAGAACACCATCTGGTGCCCGCCTGCGGGAACTGTGGCGCCTGTGGGTAACTGAAAACGGTAGCTGTCGGGAAAGTCGGCATCTGTGGTGCTAACCTCGAGTTCCCAGCCGCCGAGGGTGACAGCGGCATCGGTATTATTATAAAGTTCCAGCCAATCCGATTTTTTGCCGCTGTCAGATTCAATCGGAATGTCCGTGTTGATCGCCAGTATTTCATTGATTAACACTCCAGGCATGGATGGACGGATGCTGTTCTCAGTGCGTGCTGGAATGGCGGCCGATTTTCTGCTACTGAGTGCTGTCCACAGCACATCACCTGTCCCTACCAGATCCGCCTTGCCATCGCCATCGAGATCACCTGCAGCAAGGTATGCACCCGTCGGAACGTCAACCGTAACGACCGGCCTGAAATGCCCCGTGCCATCGCCGCGCAAAATGGTCACGCAGGATAGCAGGCGACAGGAAACAGCAATGTCGTCAATCGAATCACCATCGAAATCAGCGCTGATCGTCCCTGCCGTGGGATACTCAGTGCCTTCGATAATTTCGCCACCAGGCTCAAAAAGCATGCCTTCCAGTCCACGCAAAACTAGCACGCCACGGCCGCTGCCCAGCAGCAGGTCCAGATCACCATCACCATTGAAATCGACCGAGCTTATCTCACGCGTGCCAAATTTTCCTGACAGGCGTGGACGGTAATCCCAACGCGGCGCGGCAGTATCGGTCAACAGGTCGCCGCGGTTCTCAAATACAACCACATCACCAGCGTATCCGGCTCCAGCAAGGTCAATATCACCATCATTGTCGAAATCGCCAGTGGTCATGACTCGGGATTCATAGGTGAAACGAGTCGTGCGCACATACTCGAACGTCCCTCCCTCAATTCCCCGAAACAGTGCAAGCCGACAGTCAAAATAGCCGGCTGCAAGATCAAGAATCCCGTCACCATTGAAGTCGGCAGCCCTTAAGGCAAATAGTCCGCCGGCCTCAGAGTCTGGCAGGCTGAATCGTTCTTCCGGGCCGAAGCCGTCTGCTGTGGACAGTCTGACGGAAATAGAACCAATTTCGTCAAGATTTGCCGTCACAATATCCAGCCGGTCATCGCCATTGATATCGATCATCTCGGCGGCGCTGGGACTGGTTCCGATGTGCACAAACAGCGGCTCTGACAATCGTCCTGAGCCATCAGGATCAGCGGTACGAATGCTGATGTCACCAGAGGCACGGTGAAGTTGCACGACATCATCTTTCCCGTCACCGGTAACGTCGATCACCGTCAGGCCAACGACTTCGCCGTCAGTCTCGTAGATCTGATCCAGCGTGGAAAGCGAATGCGTTCCAGGAAATGTCGGCACAATACTAACGTCACTCGAAAGTCGATTAATCGTTGCTGCGTCCGGCTGGCGGTCACCATTGAAGTCGGCTACCGCAATTTCGCGCGGGCTGACACCTGTCGGCACTTCTGACGCCAGCTCCAGTATGCCTTCTTCATTCTTGTAGACGACGATGCGATCGAAGTTGCGTAAGGCGACGACCAGGTCATTCCAGCCGTCACGATCCAGATCGACAATTTTCACCGATCGTGGTCCGCCCGGCACACGCAGCACCTGAGACGGGCGATGATCGAATTTACTGGAGCGTCCGTTTCCTCTGCGAATTTCCAGATTGCCACTGTCGCGATTGGCGCTCACCAGGTCCATGATCCCTTCGCTGGCCGGAAGCAACAGTGCGCCGACGTCCAATGCCCGTGCTGATTGACCGGGGATGACGGAAGCTACCAGCAAGCCACCAGGTTGCACAGGAACGTCTATTCGCGCGGATGCGCCGCCACTCGCAAGTTCGAGCGTCACTTTATTGCCCTGGTTTCCCAGATCGCTGGCCGCCGCCACGATACGGTAGCCGTCGCCATCGGCATAACCTGCTGGAACGGAGACAGAATAGCTCAGGGCAAGCGGACGTCCCGCAGCATCCTGATCCTGTTTCATCAGCACATGGCGCTCGTCTCCAATAGCCGTCTCAAAGCAGAACCAGACATACTGAATACTCAGTAGCGGATCCTCTGTCAGCAGTTTGGCCCTGACAATGTCACTTCCCTGATCAGTTCGAACGAAACTCACCTCAGCACCTGCTTCCGATGGGAGTTCCTTCAATGATGCAACGCCCGCATTGTTGATCCAACCAGGAGTCGGCAAATCGAAATATTGAAACGTCCCACTTTGGCTCAAGCCAAATGAGATGTCGCTGATCTGTTCAGGAAATTCGAATCCGACTTCCGACCAGTCGAGACTGTGTAGAGTCTGTCCGTCTACATCAACGGTGGAAATCTCGTTATCAAGAAGGGAAAGTGGGAACGGGGTGTGCAGGTTGCCATCAGCATCTTTAACATTTCGGGCAGAGAACATGATCACGGCGGATTCACCGGGTGCCAGTGCCGACGGGAACTCAGGGACCCAATAAAATTGGTTCACTCCATCGGTCTCAACACGGATCCCCCAGGTGCTGTCCAGCAGGGCAGTTGTCTGGCGATTCTCGACGCGTATCCAATCCCATTTCTTGCCCTGGTCATCGACTACAGGACTGGTTGCCGCAAAGCCGAAATCGGAGATGCGCAGTGGGCTGGTGGTGGACAATCTTCCTCTGGGTGCCCCTGGCGGCGGGAACGATTGAAAGCCTGCGTTGTCGGGCCGATGCAGGGTGAGGACTTCTCCTTTTGAGGCTAGCTTGAAGTTGGCGTGTAATGGGGCATCAAGGCTGCGGCGGTCTTTTCCCGATGCGAACACGAGAAGAAAGTGCCCGGCCTCAAGGCTCACAGCGGGAAACAACCAGCGCGCCGCGCCGTCGATGTTATCTCCAAGCCCCCAGCCGTTCAGGGCAATGGTTTCCCGGGTGCGATTGTGAATCTCGATCCAATCGCTGAAGTCACCGTCCTCGTCGGCAATGACGGAATCGTTGGATGCACAGAACTCCGAAATCAGCAGTGGAAAATCAGCAGCAACACCTGGAGGATTACGTTGTCCACTAATACCCGCACCATCCAGCACACGATCGGCATCTGACACCCTCGGCTGAGAACTCAAGATCCAGGTTCGGGTGCTGTTGGCATGAGTCACCACAAGGTCATCGCGTCCACCATCCTCAGATGGGACAGACACTAATGTGTAGACGGGTTTGGGGAAAGAGGGGCGCACGGGATCCAGCACCTGCAGGTCACCAGCGACGATGAATGTGCCGTCTCCCAATCCCCGATAATGTCGCAATCCTTTTTGCGGACCTGCAACCGCCAGATCCGCGACGCCATCGCCATCGAAGTCACCGGACTCAAGGTTACGGGCACCGATCCAGGCATTCAGTTTCTGTGGCGGTTCAAATGCTCCCGTCCCATCATTGAAGAAGAGGAACACGGCTCCGTCGAAAGGCGCTGCGACCGCAAGATCGGGCAGTCGATCCTGATTGAGATCCGCAGCGATCAATTGACGCAAGCTCCGAGCCCCCGTCTGTAAGTGAGAAGGGGCGGAGAATTGGCCATTCTCTCCACCACGATAAAATGTGATGCTGCCGTCAAGATTACTAATCGCAAGATCCGGAAAACCGTCGCGATTAAAGTCGGCCGTCACAATTCCTTTTGGGCCTTCATTGAGTCCTTCAGCAATGATGTCCGGATCACCTACGTCCAGCCTGGCGGAGAAGGCTTGAAGATTATCGTAGAGCTGGGCCACTACCAGAGTTGGACTAGACAGCCAACCACTGGTCGCTACGAGGGTGAAGAGCATGGTGCGAAAAGAATGCGGAATCTTCATTGTGGTCAGTGGAGGCAGTTGGGTTCCGCATTGATCCGCGGGTTTCTGGCACTTAGATGCAACAATCGAGAGTTATCGGAAAATTTGCAGGATAACGAGGAAGAATCATGAATGCGGAAGGTTGCGGCAGCGCGGCATTTCATCTACCATGTCCGTTAATTCTCGAAATGAGTCAATCGAACCATGATTCTGACGAAGCGCGCTATTGGATGCAGCGGGCGACTGGCGTCCGGCGGAAGCTGAATGTTGGCTGGTGGTTGGATCAATCTGCGCCGACGTTTGTATTTGGGGGATTGCTGTTATTCGCCGTTCTATTCTATGCGCGCTCGGCGGGTGCGACGGTGGCGCCCTGGCAGGGAGGGCTTTTGACAATCGCGGGGCTTTTGGTCTCAGGGGCGGCAGCCTATCCTTTTGCGAGAAGACGTTTTTGCTCAACACAGCAGGCTCTGGTGCGATTGGAAGCAAAGTTGCGTATACACAATGCGCTTTCGACCGCATTGGCAGGAATAGGAAAATGGCCGAAGGCTACCGAATACGGCGACACTTTGGGCAAGAGCGAGACTGCTGCCGGGATGCGCTGGCAGGTCGTTCGGGCTGCTGGGCCGGTGTGCGCTTACATGGCGTTGTGTGCCGTCGGATTGTTTGTCCCCGTGTCTGCCAATCAAGATGATTTGCCGGTCAACGAACCGATGGGATGGGAGAAGATGGAAGAGACACTTCAGACACTTGAGCAGGAAGAAATCGTCGACCCAGAAGATTTGGAAAAATTGCGTGATCAAATCCGCGAACTACGCAATCAACCGCAAGATGAATGGTACAGTCACAGTAGTATGGAGGCCACCGATCACCTGCGCCGAAACCTTGATGCCTCGGTTCAAAACATGGCAGATGACCTGGCCAACGCTGAAAACAGTCTCAATGCGGCGAGCAATCAATTCGATCAGCTAAGTGATTCTGCCCGAGACAAAGTGCTGAGTGATTTTGAATCCGCTGTTCAAGGGCTCGATCGCAATGGACTGGAGTTGAATAAGGAATTGATGGAGAAGTTGAAAGATCTCGATCCGAGCAAGTTGAATCAACTGGACAAGGAACAAATTGCAGAACTACGCGAACGCTTGCGAAGTGCCGCGAAGACATGACAGGGATGTTCGAGCGGCCAGGGTCCTGGCGGCGACAGTGAAACCGGAAGTGATGAACAGGCACTTCAAGACTTGCTCAATGGAAAACCAGGCGAAGGCACTCCGGGCACAGGTGCCGCAAATCGCGGTCCGGGCACCGCGCCGGTAAATCTTTCGAAAGCGGAGGCTGACCTGGGCAGCCGGAATCTTCGTGGAGTCACCAATGATGACATGTCCCGAATCCAGCCCGGCGACTTACTCGGAGTTGGTCAAGGTGAACACGGCAACGATGAAACCCGCGCTGTTCCCACGAATGCGGGTGAGGTGCAGTCGGATGGACGGGGTGGTGCCGCCGTGTGGCGTGAATCTTTGCTGCCTGAAGAAAAAAAGGTGCTGAAGAAATATTTTAAGTGAGTGGCCACCATCTTTGCGTCAATTCGGACACAATGACTAGTATTTGACCAAGTCTGAATCGATGGATCGCTGCCTCTTGGTCTAGCGGTCGAGCAAGTGGTATCAACATTCTCGTTGATACCAGGAGAGCTCAAGGATTTGTCAACAGAATGTTGACGCTACGCGCTGACGTTTGCCTCGCAATCATCTTAGGACACGATCCCAATTCTCTACAAACCGGGGCTGTCGTAGTGCTGGACTTCTGGGGCCATTCGAGATTGGAAACATGCTTTTTGACCGCCAATTTAGTCCTGGCTGAACACTAGTATTGAGAAAACGTAAATCTGGTTTCCTGATTTTACTTCCCATGAGAGGGAGAGGAATTAGGGTGGCCCCACCATGAGGACAATCCATTGCCGCTCAAAACACCGGATTCACACAACTTTTTCCAGAGCTTTGGGTGCTCTGTTCTGCTTTGCTGCGCTCAGTAGCAGTGGGGAATTACTGATTCGAGAAGATTTTGAAGCGGGAGCTGCCCGCTGGGAACCATCGGATCCTGCAGCGTGGAAAATTTCAGATGCCCGGGGTGGGAAAGTTTTCGAGCTCACTTCCGGGAAAAGTGACTACAAGCCACCGCATCGCAGTCCATTCGGTATCGCCATATTAAAGGATGTTTACGCAGGTGATTTCACGCTCACGGCCAAGGTGAAGACGACCTGTAGATCCTACGGCCACCGCGATTTGTGCTTCATTTTTGGCTATCAGGATCCGGCTCACTTCTATTATGTGCACTTGGGGCAAGAGACGGATGATCATGCGAATCAGATTTTCATCGTCAATGACGCCCCGCGCACGAAAATTTCGACTCGTACGTCAACCGGAACACATTGGCAGGAAGATACCTGGCATCGCGTGAAAATCGTTCGCTCGGTGAAAGCTGGGACGATCGAGGTTTTTTTTAATGATCTGGAGCATCCGGTGATGGTTGCGTCTGATACGACATTCGCATCAGGACGCATTGGCATCGGTTCATTCGACGATACGGGAATGTGGGATGATATCGTTGTGACTGGAGAGAGAGTAGAACCGTCTAAAGAAACAGAATGATCCCCCAAACCTTGTCCATGAAGAAATTTTCCTCGGGAGTTGTCCCCGTTTTATTATTTGGCGTCGCAATGATCGGCAGCTTCAGAACGACCACGGCCGCTCCCACCGATGTGAATATTGAACCTGTGAAGCAGTGGATCGAAAAACAGGCTGCGATGAAGTCCGCTGTGGTCAGCTTCACTCAGGAGAGGCGTCTGCGGAGTCTCAAGCGACCGATTGTGAAACAGGGAAAATTCTGGTTTCAGGCGCCGTCAACATTTCGCTGGGAACTGGGGCAGCCAGCGGAAATGATTGCAGTGCAAAAAGAGAAGAAGGATCTCTTCGTGGTAAGAGTGAAGGAAAATATCGTTGAGCAGCATCCCTACGAGAAAGTGGTTGAAGAGGGGAGTCGCAATGGATTGTCGTTTCTTGAATCTGGGTTTCCGCGGGATCTGGCACAGTTCCAGAAGAATTTTGAGATCCTTTCTGTAAAAGAGAATCAAGGGTTTCATGAAGTGCAAACGAAGCTGACTGACCGCCGCGCATCACTCGGATGCAGGAAAATCGTTTTCTTTCTCGACTTGAAATCATATGAGATGCGGCACGTGCACCTTTACTTTCGCGATGGATCGATCGTGACTAATCGCTTCCAGTCGATCGAAAAAGATGCAACCATCGCCGCTAGCAAATTCGAAGTGGATACTGCCGGGCGCACGGTCGAGAAAAAATGAGATCCGCAGATTGAGGCCATATTTCCGCTATGATTCCAGACCCATGTGCGTTTATCCAGCAGAGGGAGTCCGAAATTTCCTTGTTGTGCGGCCCACGCTGGCGTTTGCTCGCCATTTAATTGCTCCCTCTCCGATATTTTGAAGTTTTCCATTTCATTTCCGATCTTGATCCGTCTGCTTGCGATAGGTGTAGCACCGCTGTGCCTCACCAGCTGCACACTTCTTGCCACGCTGATTAACACGGTGCTCGGCGTAGGAATGCAGGCGGCGCAGGTAAAGTTGCTCTACCGATGCGTTCCGCAGGGAGTTGCTATCGATACGCCCATCGGGCCGCGAAATATTGAAGACCTTGGAGTAGGTGATTTGGTAATTGGCTATAGCGGTGAGCCTGTCACAATTCTTCAGAAGCATGAATACCTGGAGACTGACCAATCTGAAAAATTCATGCTCGTGACTTTTGAAAATGATGCCCAGGTGCGAGTTTGCGACATGCACCGCATTGGTGGAAAGCGATCAATGGATATGGAACTTGGGACTGAGGTCGAAGGTCACACGGTTTCGGCAATCGAGCGATTTGGTGGCGTAGCCATTTCTTATGACCTGCTTACCGAAGATCACGGCTACCGGATCAACGGCATTCCAGTGAACAGTATGATTGAAGAAATGGGCTTTGCGATGCAGCGAAGAGTTGGGAATAGAAGTGAGTGGCAGGGACGAAACGGGCGGTAGATTTTCTGCGACAGGCGAGCAGTACTATTCAGGTCAGTGTCAGTGCTGGATTCAGGAAGGAGGGATTCTCCCGGCGGAGCGATTCTGTTACTACAAAAAAATGACGGTGCACGATTGGAAATCACTTTCACAAATGGTGATTCGTGCGATCGATGAATTCTGCTATTCGCAGCCTCGATCTTAAGAATTCTTCCTGATGAAATTCTCATACGCAGCAGCAATCATCAGCATCCACATGCTGGTAAACTCTCTCCAACCAGCGACTGCCCAGACGGTAATCAGCATTAACTTCGAAGGGGGGCGCACGACACCCTGTTGTGGAGGTCCAGGCACAGCCCAAGTCACCGAGGCAGCTGGATATTACTCGGTCGAGAATTGGAATAATTTCGCCAATCAGGAGGAACCGGATCCACAAGTTCTGGTGAATCACACGGGAGCTGACGGGAGCGCAACGCTGGCGTATTTAAGCCCAAACAATTGGGCTGCGACTGCAACAGCAGCAGGCGACGAAAGCGATGGAGACATGATGTCGGGGCATCTCGATAACTTGCAGAACGGAGAAATCACCATTGATTCACTGGGGCCTGAGTTCACCAGCAATGGCTATAGCGTGATTGTTTATCATTCTGCCGACAGCGCTGGCACTCCCGGATTCGACATTGATGGCACTGAACTGTATCTTGTGCAGGAGGGCGCGGGCGGCACCAACTATCCATTGGAAGGGGACGACGCAGTGAATGGATACATTCTCAGCAGCGCAACTGATCCATTCGAAGCTACAGCCTCCAATGCAGTTGTTTTCGAGGGGCTCACCAGTTCTTCCTTCACACTGATCGGCGTTCAGGGCGAAGGAGGCGATAGACCTCGTCCCAATGGAATTCAAATCGTGGTCTTTGAGCCGCTGGTAGATGAAGATGACGACGGACTTGATGATGGATGGGAAGAGGACAATGGACTCGATCCGGCGGACGGTGGAGAAATCGATGTCAATAATGGTGCGGACGGCGATCCGGACGGCGATACTTTGACCAATCTCGAAGAATTTGAACTTGGAACCAAGCCACAACTTGCGGACACCGATGACGACGGCTTGAATGACAATGTCGAAGACAAAGGTGGTGTCTTTGTCAGTGCAGACATGACTGGCTCGCATCCCCTGAGACCTGATACTGATGGCGACACTTTGACGGATGGCGACGAAGTTGCCGCGAACCCTTTCATCAGTGATCCGAACAAGAAAGACACTGATGGTGACAGCCTGAGCGACGAGCTTGAAGTTGCCGCAAATCCTTTTGTGACCGATCCTTCCAAGGCTGACACCGATGGTGATGGGTTTACAGATGTGACCGAAATCGTTCTCGGTTCCGATCCCACTGACGCAGGCGATTTGCCAGTGGTAGCTGCAGATTCTGTCATCAGTATCAACTTCGAAGGCACGGTTGCTGCCCAAGTCACTGAGAGCGCAGGCTATGTAGCAGCTGAGAACTGGAATAACTTTGCAAATCCTGCCGAGCCAGACCCGCAGATTCTTAATGGATCCAGTGGTGCCGCAGTGAGCGCAACTCTTACTTACACAAGTCCGAATAACTGGGCGGCAGGTGCTGCTCCGGGTGATGGCGCTGATGGCGACATGATGGCAGGCTATCTGGACAATCTTCACACCAATGGCGACATCACGGTGGAAGGGCTGGACGTAGCATTCACTTCGAACAGTTACAAGGTGATCGTCTTTCATTCATCTGACAGTGCTGGAACACCAGGTTTCGCAATTGGAGACCAAGAACTCTACCTGCGGCAAGTTACTGCCGGCATTAATTATCCTCTTGATGGCCCGGGCTCCGTTAACGGATACATTCTCAGTGATGCTACTGATCCTGCAGTTGCTATATCGTCTAACGCAGTTGTTTTCGATGGGCTCACCAGCGCGTCATTTACAGTGACAGGAGTCCAGGGAGTTGGTGGCAACCGACCACGGCCCAACGGAATTCAGATCATTGCTAACATTCCCATTACCGATGGTGATGGAGACGGTCTCGATGATGAATGGGAAGACGAGAACAATCTTGACCCAAATGACAATGGTTCAATCGACGTAGTGAACGGCGCTGCAGGTGACCCTGACGGTGATTTACTCCTCAATATTGATGAGTTCAGGGCAGGAACGAATCCGCGTGACCCGGATTCAGACAAGGATGGATCGAACGACAATGTCGAAGATAATACCGGAGAATTTGTCGATGCAAATAAGACTGGTTCCCACCCACTGCGAGACGATTCGGACGGCGATGGGCTGAAGGACGGTGACGAAGTCGCTGCCAATCCATTTTTCAGTGACCCGAACAAAGTGGATACTGACGGAGATGGTCTGACCGATAGCCAAGAGGTCACCGCCAATCCTTTTGTCACAAACCCTGCAAAGTCCGACACTGACGGCGATGGCACCTCAGACCCCCATGAGATTGCGCTCGGCTCAGATCCGACTGACGCAGCAAGTGTGCCAGTGATCGCGGCAGACACAGTCATCAGTATCAATTTTGAGGGTGGGCAGTTGAACCCCTGTTGCGGAGGTGGTGGCACTGCGCAAGTGACCGAATCTGCCGGATTTGTTGCCGCAGAAAATTGGAACAATTTTGCCAGACAAGCTGAATCGTCTCCTAAGGTTCTCCTTGGCTCCAGTGGTGGCGGAGTGAGTGCCACTCTTACCTACCTGAGCCCAAATAACTGGGCAGCCACTGGAACTGCTCTCGCGGATGGTGCCGACGGTGACATGATGTCGGGATACCTTGATAACCTGCATACCGGCGGCTCAATCGACGTCGAGGGACTGGGCGCACAATTCACCGGCGGAGGCTATGATGTCATTGTTTATCATTCCTCTGACAGCGCAGGCACGCCTGGCTTCGACATCGACGGCACCACGCTCTATCTGAGCCAGGAAGGTGCCGGTGGTAGCAACTATCCACTTGAGGATGATGAAGCAGTGAACGGATACATTCTTAGCAGAGCGACTGACCCCGCAGATGTATTACCTTCAAATGCAGTCATTTTCGAAGGCCTGACAGCATCCTCTTTCTCTATCACGGGTGTTGATGGTGCCGGGGGCGATCGCCCAAGGCCCAATGGCATTCAAATCATAGGAAAAGGGGCGGTTGCTCCACTCGAGAT
>JBNMNB010000208.1:0-13853 GCA_051270635.1 Verrucomicrobiales bacterium
TCCTGCACCTTGCGTTCTCGTCCGTTCAAGTAGGGGCCAGCCTTGATGAAAATGGGAATGTCTTGATCGAGCGGAAGATCTTCTGTGCTGTGTTGAGGCGACCAGGTGATGAATGACATTCCTGGAAAGGCTATTCCAAATGGATTGAATGCATAGTGCCGCGTGGAGAACGTCTGTGCTTTTATCGTGAAGGATACAGGAACGACTCCCTCCTCTTCCTTTCCTTTGACCGCAGGGTTGAACAGACCCAACTGTCGTTTCATAAACTCGACATCCTTGATCGAAAACAGAATCTCTGTGGTCCTGCGCGGTTCTGGTGCGCGGGTTTCGATTACTGCTGGCCCACCACCACCGCCTCCAATTTGCTGCACCTCCAGTTTTACTCGGCAATAGACGGGTTCAGGAAAGCGAGACTTGAATTTTGTCATCACCAGTCCCAGTTCCGCAGCCACGTCGCTGCCCGTCACTGGAATCTGTTCCAGCGAGCTCTGGGCCGTTGTCGTAGAGCTAGCGATGAGGGTAGTTGAGATCACTCCCAGACAGAAAATGAGTTGCGTTTGCATTTTCGGAAACTGGGGCCGAAATACCATCGAGTCAACGCCCGACAGCGCTCCTTACTTAATTGCGCGATGCTTCTTTGATGACATCGACAAGATTCGTCGTGCTTATGCGATTAATGACGAACTGTTGGCGTGCCAGTGCTAGACGCAGTTCCTGCTGGGCGTGAATCTCATTGGCATTTTGTTCCTCCAGCGCTCGCAGCTTTGCCATTGCACGGCCTTTAAAATCGTTCAAGCGCAGGGCCATGACTAATCCGAAAAGGGATAGAATCACAGCGATGAAGATAGGGATGGTAGAGGTAATACTTGAGGCGCTTGCAAAGGTGACTCTGCTGGTGTTCGCTGCTGCGCCCAAGTGGCTGACCAGCATGCGATCGTATTGACCGGTGCGGATGGTGGTGCGAATTCCTGCCTCGATTTTTTCGCACAGGCCAGCCGATGATGCGGCAATCGAAAACGTCCGTTCGCAAGGGGCAATGCCTATGTCCACGAGGCGGACAGTCGACTCCAGATCCGGTAAACGCTCTAGAGTTTGTGCTGCAGAGACGGTGTCTAAAATGGTCACCTCTGCGGCATCCTCTGCGATCAATTGCAGCGCTTGTTCAGGAGACTCGGCGAGAGTGAGTTGATTACCGTAGCCGTGGCGAAACAGGTAGTTGCGCAAGGCGTCATTCCCTTTCAGCACTACAATTTGTTTAGCACGCAGGTCTTCTATTCCTCGAACCAGAGATCGCTTGTTGGCATACAATGCGTGGCTGGTTTTGGTGTAGGGAAGTGTCGAAGTTTCATTGGCCGTCAGCGTTGTATAACTGGTACCCAGGCGAACCCCAGTCTCTTGCTGGTCGCGACTTGCAACACGGATCTCAGGCTTCATTCCTGCCGCAATGGCTGCTGCATTGAAGAGATCGACATCCAATCCTGCTGGCTGACCATTTGCGTCGAGATATTGATACGGTGGAAAGTCGAAGCTACCGCTGCCAATGATCGGCGTCTCTGCTCCGGCTACCGTGGGCAACAATAATGCCAAAAACGCCATGATGAGGCTACGCACACAACATAGGGTGCGGCAGGCGCTTAAGCTTTGCTGGCGGCGGAACATCATAAATTAATTACAATAAATATAATATACATGGAAATTATCGTAAAACAAATGGGATGCTTGTTCGTCTTGTTCAAACTGCCTGAAAGGTGGTAAGAGTTTTATAATGAAGAAATTACGAAGACTCGCCGTGGCCTTTTCGGTACTTGGGCTCAGCCTTCTGGGTTCGGCGATTGTGGCTCCCGCAGCGACGACGTGGGGGAAATGGCTGGCGATTGGAGGGGGGATCAGCATTTTTGGCGGCTGGCTCCTGCTGTGGAAATCGCCTGTAGTGAACCGTGAGGCCGACGCTCTGGTGCAACTGCGGAGAGAAGTGGAAAGAGAGGCCGTGCGACTGGAGAAAGACCGAGTGGTGCTTCGCCGCGAGCGAGCACTTTTTTTTGGTCAGGAACAGCTCGGTTTGAGTTATGACAGTTGCGCTGACCACGCTGATGACGTAAACGCTGACGGATCTGATGACGAGGTGGATCGGAGCGAGGAACTGGTCGTCATAGGATCGGAGGATGAAACCGAGTGGGGAGAACTAGACGCAAAAGTTCTAACATTGATGCGAGCCGAGTCGGAGAGACTATTTGGCAATCTGGTTGAGAATACTTATGTGAAGGACGGAGAATTTGATCGAAGTCGCCTCGGAGATGATTTGATTCAGCTGATGGAATCGGTCGCATTGATCTACAAGCCTGATTCTGAACATCCTCTGCTTGAGACGAGCGTTGAACGATTGCTTCACGCCGTGAATCATGCATCGGTGCAAATGTTAGTGCACCTGCAGCAGCTGCCGCTGGATGTGAAATCTTACAATCTCCGTGAGACCTATCGATACCTCCGTTCTGGTGCAAAGTTTTACGGATACTACAAAAGAGTCGAACCCTACTGGAGCTATGCGCGCCCCCTGTATCACCTTGGGAGATTGGCAATGGGTACCAATCCGATTACCATTGGAGTTGGCTGGGCGGTCAGCGAGCTGATCAAACAGGGCTCTGTAAACTATGCGCATAGCTATGCACTTCGATTGTTTCATGACACCGTGCGAATCCTCGGGAACGAGGCCGCTGGCATTTTTGGCGATGACTATCGTCACCGCGATCCGGCGTGGATTTACGGCATGGAAATGGTGGGGCTGGCACAGTTGCTGCCCAGTTCTCAGCCCCTGCTTGAAGCTGCACTGCGTGAGGTGACGGGGTTGACATTGCGCAGTGAATACGACCGGATTTTCCTCTGCGGTTGTCTGGCTGGTAGAGCGAGCGTGCGCCCCGATTGCTTTGAAAGCAGGAAGTTCTTGAGTTTGGCGGAGAGGCAATTAGTTGCTAGAAAAATCGAGCGTTTTCTGAAGAAGCAGGGGATCAAACCAGAGCGTCGCCTGCTGGAAGACTGGAAGCCAAAGGTGGAGGCGCGACTCGGAGTGCACCTGCGCATTGGTTCATCGGAACTTGATCCATCAGCTGCACAATCTTGTCAGAATGCATTGCGGGCGCTGGCGAGTTTCTTGATTCAATTCAAGCAAATGGACATGGCTCAGGTTCATGTGCTGCTCCCGTTGACACAGTCCGCTGCGAACGCTGATGCTGGCGTGCTGGACGAAGTTTTACAATCGATTGCCGCCGAGCCGCCGATGCTGTATGAAATTCCGATTCTCGTGCCGGGAAGCTCGATGCTAAATTGCTTTTTGCAGGATCTCCTGGGTTTGGAAGCTGGGCATGCACCGCGCTATCCTGAGTCAGTGGAGGCAATCGAAGAGACGGCTGGTTACTTCAGGGAGGATCCGCAAAAATGGCGCACCCTGCTGAGAAAGAAATATGCGGAATTCCTGCTGACGGGAATCGATTCATCGGGCGGAAGCGCCAGGCAATTTCCTGTGGCAGCGGCACCTTTGCTGTTAGGAGTGCTGCAGGAGGGCGAAATGGTAGAGTTTTTCTTCGAAGATTTGGTCATTGTGAATCCTGAGGGAGGGGAGTCAGAGACGATGATATGGCAGCGGAATTTCGTTCTCTGCGCTACTGGGCGACGCCTGCTGTTGACGGCGACCGCAATTGAGGAATCAGACATTATCTGGAGTTGTCCCAGGGGGCAGTTGACGCTTTCTCGCATCCGCGGGTTGGTCAGCGACGACTGCCAGCTATCTGGAGGACGCTGGATGATTGATTCCACTGACGCTCCCCAGGGACTCGTGATTACTGGTAAGAAGCTGAATTCCTACGAAAAACGCTTTGCTCCGCTGCTGGCGTGGCAAGAAACCGACAAAGAATCTCAGCCGGATAGCGAGTGAGAATTCAAGCTTTTTTGATAAAAAGATTTGCACCATGGCGCTGAGTTGCTAGCCAGTGATGCATCATGAGTGAGCCCATTAAAGTCGCAGTCACAGGTGCAGCCGGTCAAATCGGCTACGCACTCCTATTTCGTATCGCATCTGGCCAGATGTTTGGGCCGAATCAGAAGGTTTCCTTGCATCTCGTCGAGATTCCGCAGGCCCTGGAGGCGCTCAATGGCGTGGTCATGGAACTTGAAGACTGTGCGTTCCCACTGCTCGAAGATATTGTTCCGACTGCTGATCTGGACAAAGGTTTTAACGGCATCGACTGGGCATTGCTGGTAGGCAGCGTGCCGCGCAAGGCAGGCATGGAGCGCAAGGATCTGCTCGACATAAATGGCAAAATTTTCACCGGCCAGGGACAGGCGATTTCCCGCAATGCGGCATCGGGTGCCAGCGTGCTCGTCGTTGGCAATCCGTGTAACACCAATTGCCTCATCGCCATGAACAATGCCGATCGTATTCCAAACGATCGCTTTTTCGCGATGACTCGCCTCGACGAGAATCGGGCCAAAACGCAGCTCGCTATTCGCGCCAATGGCCACGTCAGCGAGGTTTCAAACCTGGCGATCTGGGGAAATCATTCCGCCACTCAGTATCCTGATTTCTACAACGCGAAAATCGGTGGTCGCCCGGCAACGGATGTCATCACCGACGGCGATTGGCTACAGGGAGACTTTATTAAGACAGTGCAGCAGCGTGGTGCGGCGATTATTAATGCGCGTGGTGCCTCATCCGCCGCGTCCGCCGCGAATGCCATCGTAGATACGGTCGTGAGTTTGACGACTCCGACCGCAGAAGGTGAATTCCACAGCGTCTGTGTCAGTTCAGACGGGAGCTACGGCGTCGACGAAGGGCTGATCAGCTCATTCCCAATCCGCAGTGACGGCAGAAAATGGGAAATCGTTCAAGATGTCCCACTCAACGATTTCAGCCGTGCGAAGATCGACGCATCAGTCAAAGAGCTGAGCGAAGAGCGGGACGCAGTTGCAGGCTTGTTGCCATAAGCTAAAACACTGGACTCGTTTAGCGCGCGGCACGTGCCTCGGCGCGCTTTTTGCGGCGTTCTTCCTCATAGCGAAACTTTTCCGCTTTCCTGCGCGCATCTTCTTTTACGAACAGCATATTTTGGTAGCGGGCGACTACTTGTGATTGTTCATTCGCTTTTCCCTGCAGTGCGACCAGGCGTTTGTCTGCGGAATTCCAACTGGCACTGCCCCGAGTGTAACCGTCACGCTGCCTGAATGCCTGCGCCAGTGCGATTTCGGTTGCTGAATGTACTGCAAGGGCACTTTCCATCAGTGCCTGGAGTTTGCGCTCTTCTTCGGGAATCTGATCCGACGTATCTACGGCCTGATCTGCTGCCGAGTTTGAGTCGTTCTGAGTCGTTCTGAGTCTTTTTCTTAGATGCGGCGACGGCATTTTTATAATTATCCACCTTCGCCTTGCGTTCATCATTGTAGTCGGCTGCCTCGACGGCGTCATAGAAGACTTTCTTTTGCCATTCAGCAGTCAGTTCGCTGAATTGAATCGTGGCAGCACCACCGTCGTGAATGATTCCCAGGCTGGCAGGCGTGACCTTATTGATTTGCACCAGCTTGTAGATCCGGCCTTTGCCGGTCACCAGCTTGTCCAGTTTCGTGTTTAGTAATTCTTCGCGCGCCTTGTTTGCTGCAGCCTTTTTCGCCAGTACGGCACGTTTACGGTCTTCTTCCTCCTTCAAGCGCTTTTGCTTGGCTTCCTGTTCCATTTTTTCGGCAGCCGCCAGTTTGATTTCCATGGCAGCTTTTTCTTCCGCTACTCGCGCTGCCTCGGTCATCAATTCGAGTTCTTTTTTACTCTCTTCAAGTTCTCGCGCCGCCTTTTCCGATTCCGTTTCGTCTTCCCTGATAACTGGCGCGGACGTGACTTCGGTTTTTTCTGAGCATGCGCTGAGCAGCGCCGATCCAAATACCAATCCCAGCCCCACTAATTTAGTTCCTACAAATCTCTTCATCTTTTTTGACTCCTCCAGTTCAAAATTGCGTTGTTAAATTGAGGTGAATGATCGCTTTCAGGTCAACCGGGAATTTGTTTCAGCCTCATTCAGTAACATCAAGAAATGTGAGTTTGTGGGTATTTTTGCTGGTATTTTTCTCTATGAGGCTGGACGCTCGGAACTGATGAAATCCGCTCTCGTTCAATTGTTTGCGACTATCCTGCTTGTTTCGATCGGACTTCCTCCGGCAGCTGCGCATGACCCTAAGATTCACACGTCACGTGAGAATGGCAGGGCCATGCCATTGCCTAAGTCAGATGATATGTTCCATTTTATTATTTATGGAGATCGCACGGGTGGGACACCGGAGGGGATCGAAGTGCTTGAAGAGGCAGTCACGGATACCAATCTTTTAGATCCGGATTTGGTCATGACTGTGGGTGATCTTGTGCAGGGATACAATGAGCCGCCGCAGTGGATGGAGCAGATGCGTGAATTTCGGGGAGTGATGTCCAAGTTGGCCATGCCGTGGTTTCCTGTTGCTGGAAATCATGATATCTACTGGCGTCCGGGGAGTGGAAGTGAGCCAGCGCCGCCGCAAGAGCATGAGGACAACTATGAGAAACACTTTGGCCCTCTGTGGTATTGGTTCGAGCACAAAGGGAGTGGATTTCTGGTGCTTTACACTGATGAAGGGCCGAGTCCGAAGAAGTTTGCTGGCCCCGAAAATGTGCAGATGAGTGACACGCAGCTCGCCTGGCTGAAGGCAGCACTTGGCGAGATGAACGCCTTGGACAATGTCTTCGTTTTCCTCCATCACCCACGCTGGATCGGAGGTGGATACGAGGGGAGTAATTGGGATGCCGTGCATACCTCGCTGGTCGAAGCAGGCAATGTGAGAGCGGTTTTTGCCGGGCACATCCATCGGCTACGTTATGACGGTGTGAAAGACGGGATTGGCTACTATGCGCTTGCGACTACTGGGGGAGCGATGCCGGGCGACTATCCTGAAATCGGCTACGTGCATCATATGAACTTAGTCACTGTCAGGAAAAAGGATTTCTCGGTCGCGATTCTTCCGGTGGGCGCGGTGATCGATCCTACAATTTATACTCCAGATCGGCTTCAGGATCTCGATGCCGTACGTAACTTACCGCTGTCGCTGGCGTCGGATCCGATTCTGATTCAGAGTGATGGTAAAGCCGTGGGTGCCTACAAATTGAAAGCTACCAATCCTGCGAAAGCTGCGGTGGAGCTCACTGTCAGCCCAAGTGATTCGGAGCGCGGATGGCTGGTTTTACCTGACCACCAGCATCTCACAATCGCGCCAGGCGAATCGGCGGAAGTGGCATTTACCTATGCCTTCACTGGTGCATCGGAAGCGCTGTCAGCCGTTCCTCATTTGAAGATCGATACTGACTACCTCGATGGCAATGCCAGGATCACGCTTCCCGGACGGACCAAAAAGCTTGAGGTCGATTTGGCACCCGTAAGTGAAGATTTCTTTACGACTGACGCGCATCAAACTTTGTCATTAGGGGGCGAAAGTTCTGCATTGCGGGTGAATTCTGCGGCATTTGATCTGCCTGACGGGGCATTTACCATTGAATGCTGGGCGTATCCGGAAGGCGAAATGGAGAACGTTGCGCTGCTGTCAAAGACAGAGGGTTCAGACTACGGGATTCATGTTCAGAACGGGATGCCTCAGTTCATGGTTTATCTCGACGGGAAGTATCGACAGGCAGTTTCTGCTGAAGTGTTACCCGCAGGCCAATGGTCGCATGTGGCGGGCGTTTTCGATGGCGAATCTGTCAGTTTGTTCCTTAATGGGCGGCGTGTAGCACATTCAGAAGCGAGCGGTGAGCGCAAGCGCAATGACAAACCGTTCTTTATTGGCGCTGACCCGGACGGAAACGGTAAACCAACTAGAAGCTTTGCAGGGAGAATCGACAACGTCCGCCTGAGCAAAAATGCGCGCTACACGGAAGAAACCTTTGAGCCTGAGAAATCTGAATTTAAACCCGATGACACGACCGTGCTTCTCTTCGATTGCGATCGAGCAGTGTCTTCGTTCGTTCCCGGCCAATCGGCGATCGGCACTGTTAGCGGGCTGCTTGTGGGCAAGAAGGCACAATTGGTTGATGGAATGGTGGACTAAATTCGCGATATCCCTGAGACTTACCGGGGAGTCGTGATTGATCATGCCCCCGAATGATGCCCCTGACGGTATGTGTAGATTGTCGCGTTTCCTTTTGCCCGTTGTCTTTGTTGCCGCCTGCTTGCTGAACGCATGTGACGGGGGAAGCAGTCGTCCTGAACCGGGCGATGTCATTGCACGTTCAGCCATGCCAGTCGGTCGGGCGCAGGCGTGTAGTCGGTGCCACCAGTTGCCTCCCGCTGATTCCCTGCCGCGCCATGTCTGGCCAAAAGTGATCGAACAAATGAAACGCATCACCGTGGAGATGGGCGAGCCGCTGCATGAGGAAGATCTCGCGGAGGCGAGTCGTTACTATAGAACGGAGAGTTCGGTGATCCTCAACGGAACTGTCGATCCAGATGCCGAATCGCTGGGCGATGGCGAGCAATGGACAGCGACCCATTTTACTCCACCTGGATTGGAGCAGGCGCTAGTTCCTGCCGTCGCTCACGTGGTGGTCACACCCATGGCCACAGGAGAATTTCCATCCGTGTTGGTGGCAGAATTGCGTTCTCGTTCATTACTGCATCTTCCGTTACAGGGGAAACTATCGGAACCTGCGTTCCTTTATCCGATGCTGCGTGATCTGAATTATCCCGCGCATGTTCACCCTATCGACTGGAACCAGGATGGCCTCAGTGACTTTGTCGTCGCAGGCATGGGCACCCTGCAGCCTGACAATACCACAAAAGGTTCGATCGTTGTGTTGCAGCAGGAACCGGATCGTCGTTTCAAGCGCCGTGTGATCGCTGAGAATCTGGCACGGCCTGCGAGCGTGCAGGCAGCTGATTTTGATAATGATGGCGATCCCGATGTCATTGTTTCTGCCTTTGGCCTTCGTGAAACAGGGCAACTTGCAGTGATTGAAAATCAAACGGCCTCTGACGGGAGTGATCCCGTTATGAAACTACACACGCTGGATCCACGCGATGGATTCGCCTCAATCGACATCGCCGATATGGATGGCGATGGTGCATTGGATATTGTTGCCGTGTTGTCCCAGGAACACGAGCAGGTGATCGTGTTTCGGAACGAGGGAGGCATGCACTTCAGCAGTCATCTGGTATGGGCTGCGCCGCATCCATCGTGGGCATTTACCAATATTCAAGTGGTGGACATCAACGCTGACGGATTACTCGACATCGTTACTGTCAATGGGGATAGTCTCGACTACAACGAAGTGAAACCGTATTCTGGAGTGCAATGGTTTGAGAATTCTGGCGAATTGAAGTTTCAAGAGCGGCGCGTTGGTAAGCTCCCTGGCGCGTGCGGTTCAGACTCGGCGGACATGGATGGCGATGGTGATCTCGATCTGATAGCGACGGCGTTCATGCCGCTGTCTTCTCCGGCGGAGTGGATATCCCAGCAGCTCGCCAGTATCGTCTGGTTCGAAAACCCAGGTGCGACGATTGCTGCCAGCGCTGTCTGGAAAACACACATCGTCGAGCGGCACGGTGCTTCGCACCCGACGGTTGCGGCGGCAGATTGCGATGGCGATGGCATGGTGGATATTGTGGTTGGGAATTATGTCTGGATCGACGAAAAGCGAGGCCCTCTCTATCGCAGCCCATACGTCAGCATCTACTCGCGTAAATCACCGTGAGCGATCCACCTTGATCCGCAATGGTTTCTCACGGATAGTGCAGTGATGTTCGAAGTTCGAGACAAACCTCAAATGGTTGAGCGCGCCCTGTTAATTGGCGTGTATTTCAATAAGCACGACGAAGAAGAATCCGCCAGCCTCCTGGTGGAACTCGAGGAGCTGACGCGCACACTTGAAATCGGAATCATCGATTCGGTTCTGGTGAAAGCTGCGAAAACACACGCCAAATACCTGACAGGAACTGGCAAGGCTCAGGAATTAATCGACTATGCCAAGGCGCTCGACTGCGATTGCATCATCTTCGATAACGAATTTTCTCCTGGCCAGCAACGTGCCTGGGAGAAGGATTCAGGTTTGTGTGTCATTGATCGGCAGGAGGTGATTTTAGACATTTTCTCCATGCGGGCACAGACCAAAGAGGCAGCGCTTCAGGTGCAATTGGCGAAGATGGAATACTCGCTGCCGCGGCTCGCAAGAATGTGGGCTCACCTGGACAGGCAGGGCGGTGGAGTTGGTGGTGGTGGCAGTGGTGCCGGCGGCAGTGGAGGTGCCGCCAGAGGTGAAGGTGAAAAACAAATTGAGGTCGACCGGCGATTGGCGCGCAAGCGAATCGATCGCGTGAAAGCTGAATTGGAGCAGGTCAGGCAGCAGCGCAAAACTCAGCGCAAGGAACGCATGCGAGTTCCTCTGCCTCATGCCTCGATCGTTGGTTATACCAATTCTGGCAAGTCGTCGCTCCTGAATAAGCTGACGGAGAGCAAGGTGCTGGCGGAGGACAAGTTGTTCGCCACTCTTGACACAACCACGCGCAAGCTGGAGTTGCCGGACGGACAGCAAATGTTGATTACGGATACGGTTGGATTCATTCGCAATCTACCTCACCGGTTGGTTGAGTCGTTCAAAGCAACACTGGAAGAATCCGTTCTAGCTGATTTTCTTGTGCACGTACTCGATGCCAGTGAACCGAAGGTTTTGAAGTTTTTCGAAACCACGATGAAAGTGTTGTCGGAACTGAACATCTCGGAGAAGCCGATGATCGTTGTATTGAACAAGATCGATTTAGTCGATGACCCGGTGCGCATGCAGGAGTTACGAGCCCATTTTGAGGACGCAGTATTCATTTCCGTCAAGACAGGCGAGGGGATGGAGATCCTGCTGGATCGATTGAACGGAATGATCATCAATCGGGTGGTGCATCTGCAGCTGCGACTGCCTCAGTCGCGCATGGATATTGCCAGTCTCATCCACCGCGAAGGCAAGACCCTTTCTACAGAGTATGAAGGCAATGACATTGTCATCGATTGCGTAATGCCGAAACGTCTTGAATCAAAAGTCATCGAATTCGCGATCTCGAACGATGCGGCGAATGCGGCGGAAGATTGATGCAAAATAACTTCGGCCTGAAGGGGCTCAACTAGGGTGGTTGGAGATCTGGCCACTGCAGAGGCTGCACTTCCCGTGCTTTGGGAGGTGGGCACAGCAACTCAATTAGGGTGTAGTCTATTTGAGCTATGCCAGCACCGAACACATCCAGATCTCTACCGCCGACCAGAGGCCACAAAGTCGGCACGATGGGAAGGGCTGACGGATCACTCTGATTCTTCGGCAGGCATCGCAGAAGGAAGGCGTTCCTGAGATGGTTCGATGCGGTTACGAATGCTATAATCTCTGCGGTACCGCTACTCCCTTCGTTCGCGCCGAAGGCAGGCTGTGCTACCATCGCGAATTAGAAGATCGTAGTCGGTATTGAGACTTGTTGCTCGTTTTTCTGTCGATCAGTTCACCCTCAAGCAGAAACTACGCATCAGTGGATTTTGATGTTTTCGAGCTTCTTCAAGGCGATGGGCTCAAAGATGTGGAAGCGTTCGCCTCCAATGAGGATGTGGATTGCGTTCATTCGATCGGAGAAATCTGCGGCCCGTTCGTGGTTTCTACCGTCGAAAATACGGACGATCTCGCGCAATTCGTCCGGCGTCAGATCGATGCCCGGCACTTCCTGCGGAATCCTTACAAAGGGACTCGTACGGAGGGTATACTCTTCCAGTTGATCTTGCTCGCCCGGATGAGCGTTCTTCAATTCTTGGATTTGCCCGGCCCGGTAATTTCGTAGTGTCGATCGAATTTCCTCATCGGTAGGGCGCGGCTCCACTGTCCTTAGCCGATCGTGCTCATCGTTTCTTTCGCGATCTAGGCGTTCGATGTCCTCCCTGATCGACGCATCGAGAAACGCCATCCTGTCTTCCCGCGTGTCCAGCGGGTTCGATGGCCATAAGTCGGGCCAGTGCTTGTCTTTCCACTTTCCAAAGAGCGACTTCACGAGGGCATCGCGATTTCCTTCTTCGTCGTGAAATATCTTTGGCGTCATGTTCTCCGGTGCCATGGCATCCCACTCCGGCGACGGATCCCAGGGAAGCACATCGCGACGTAGCTTGATGAACGCAGCCACGGTATCCAGTTCGGCCTGACGGTTGATCTCCGGCACCAAAAGGTCGGCGACTATTGCTTCAGGACAGCCCAAGTCTCGCAAGTTTGCGGCAAGTTCCCCCATGTCCGGAGTCGCAATGTCCGCCCAGCGAATCGGGCGCGCGTCTTGTTGCTCTGGTGCCGGTGTCGCTTTGTAAGAATCGGGAGCGGGTGATTCGATCTCAATTGCAGTCTCTGTTTCTGCCGCCGAGGCCGCAATATTCGTCGATTTAGAGCCGGCGCCGATCAGCAACCACCAAGCCAAAGCGAGGTTTGCAATCATTGACAGAAAAAATGCCGCACGAGTCATCGTTTTATTGGAAACACTTGGTTGTCCAGACCCACCTCTTCTGTGAACTTCCGGTAGTGATCGACGACTTCCTCTCCAAAACGCTCCCGCATCGCGGCCTCCCGCTCCGCTCGCAGTTCCTCGTCATAGGCAGATTCTAGTGGCAGACTAAAGCTTCGCGCCGCATAGTCTGGCGGCTTGAGAATCGCGAGCATTTCATCGCGCTCTTCATGGGAAAGGTCGCGTCCGAACTGGCGTTCCGATTTCCACACGTCGAACAAGTACATGCCGTACATCCAGCGCTCCGCCCTTTCTCGCTCAGAGGATGTAAGAACCTTCGCGATGGATGATTCGAAGGCGGCGTAGTGCGACTTCCTAAACTCAATCATTTCTTCGTCGGTTAGCGCTCCGGAGACGGCATCTAGTTCATCTCCGTGAATCTCCGCCTTCTCATATACAGCGACGGCTTTCGCCATGCGATCCGGCGGCAAGAAACCGTAGTAGAATCCTTTTACGGAAGTGCGTTTTTGACCGATCCACCGCTTCGAGGGCGCGAGGCTCCAGTCGATGCCAAGAGTTTCCTCGATGGTTCGTCGCCGCTCCTCTGTCAGCGCCAGGAGTTCCAAACGACGTTCCAATTCAACCGACTTTCGAGCATCGTGTGTAAGCCAAAAATCCTCGATAGTAGCGAGCGCTTCCCGGCGTGCGGCGAACGCGCGATCGATCTGTGCGACCACCGCATTCTGAACGAAGTGCTCCGGACATCCAATGTCCCGCAATCGCCGCGCCAACTCGGCTGGCGAACCAGCATCTAGATCGTGCCATTCAGAAACATCCATCGGCTGTGCGCCGAAAGTTTCCTCAGGAGCGTCGGAGAACGTGGTTGCGTTTGCTCTAGTTTTCGCTGGGATCTCATCGGAATCCATTCGCGCGAACAGCGCCCAAGCAGTGAGCAAAACATTTAGTGCCAACGAAACTCTGAGTAGCATGGCAATCACGAAATTTTAGACGAAGTGGGCTACCGGTGTAGCAGGTTCTCGCACGTTGCCGCGAAGGGCGATGAACGCGATGACTGTTGCAAAGGATTGGAAGAAAGGTTCATGCATAGGAGGATGCAAAGTAGCTTACGGAATTTTCCAATTTCCTAATTTTTTTTTGGTGCTGTCGCATCCCAAGAATAGTGTAACTATGAACAAGTTCAATTAGAGTGTAGTCTATTTGGGCCATGCCCAGAGCAACGGTGTGGAAAACTCTGATCACCTCGTCGAGTAGATCTTGGCCAGCCGGGCCAGCGCGTCGCCCCAGGGCGCGTCGCGGTAGATGAAATTTCGCAACCAGCGCACGAACTTCACGCTG
>JBNMNB010000209.1:0-13671 GCA_051270635.1 Verrucomicrobiales bacterium
TCCTCGGCATCGCCCCCAGCTTTGTGACACTTCAGGCAGGAACCGGCGGCAACTTTGGGCCACATTTCATCGCGAAAGAAGTCGCTAGCCTTCGAAAAGCACGCTGGGCCAGGGTGGGCACTTTCCTCTCCGCGAACCGGGCCGAGGTGACACGTCCCTGTCAGCAAAGTGATGATCAGTAGCAGTCGGATGATCATAGTCGCGCCATAGATTCGGCGATACTCGCTCCCGTAAGCGTGCCAATCAAGCCGACAATGAAGTCATTACTATTTTTACCAGTCAATTAGCGGTTCGGGCGTGTGATTTCCCCCTGGTCAACTATCTGCCAAGGTATCCCGAGAACAGTTCGTCGGATCCGAAGCTGGCGGATTGCATCAAGTCCGATCCGCTTAGTCCCGGGTCGTCTCGACCCATTGGAGCCGCGCCTTCACGTGATAGCAGCTCCAGGATCGAATCAAGGCGGGAACACCGAGTTCTCGGAGCCCGTTGGTGATCAGCGCTAGCATCGAGACGGTGATCGATGAACCGGTTAGCAACCAGTGGATGCGGCGCACCTTTCCCAGAGGCCGGTTCGCGACGATCGATGGCGGCCGCCACCAGCTTCTCAACGAGTGCGACGAGCTGCGGGAACAGGTGCTGGAGATTATCCGTGACGAGTTAGGAGGGTGACCACAGCGCGGCTGCCATCGACGCGGACGCGGCAGCCGTTGCTCAGGCGAGAGAGGCAATTGCGGACCGACATCACTGCTGGGATGCACATCTCGCGCGCGGTGACCGCGCCATGCGAGAGCGGGCCACCGCACTCGGTAATGACCGCGCTGGTCGTGTAGAAGAGGGGCGTCCATACGGGATTCGTCGTGCGGGCGACCAGGATCGCACCACGCGGGAATGTCGCAAAATCCTCAGGGCCGGAAACGATGTAGACCTCGCCCTCGGCAATTCCCAGGCTGCCGGGGAGGCCGGACATCTCGGCCCCCGCCTCTGGGGCGCTGGGCTCGGATTCCGGCGCATCCGGAACCCACCCGGGGACGCGCCTTCTCGCTGCTTCCCACGAAGCCTTCTCTCCGGCGATCGCGTTGGAAAACGCCTGCCATTTCGACGGGCTGTCGGCCGCGATGGCAGCGTCGATCTCCGATTCGCGGGCGAAGAAGAGGTCCATCGGATCTCTCAGGATGCCGCGCTCGACCAGTTTCTGCCCGAGCATCCGCAAGCCCTTGCGCAGCGGCATCGCGAGGCGCGTCGTCTGGTAGTGCTCGAGGTCATCGAGGCTCGTGTAGATGCGCGCAAGGCGGATGATCTCATGCATGAAAAAGTGCAGATCCTCTGGAAGTCTCTGGAGGAGCGAGAACTCGGCTGCCTGCGAGCGCATTTTCAACTCGCGTTCCCGCTGTGAAGGGGGCAGGTCGTCAGGCGCGTCGAGGATCAACCGCACCTGGTCGAGCGCCACCCACGGCACCTCGGCCCACAGGGGTTGATAGAGATCAAAATCGATCTCGCGGTGGCCGTGGTTGAATTATTGGTAATTGGTAGGAACTTTGATTTCCAGGGGTGGGTTCATGGGCGGGCGGAGCCTAGGGGAAAGAGGGGGTTCAGGAACAGTTCGCAAAGAGTTCGGAAACGCTTCGCAAATGGTTCGGTGGAGACCTCCATGCGAACCGTATCCGAACGCTTACCGAAGTCCACGCAATGCGCACAATTTCCGCGCCCGAAAGGCGTGCGGGTCTTGCGTATCCTAATCAATCAAAATCGCTACCTACAGCGACAATCGAATGCAGTTAGCCAGACGCTAGGGAATCCGCACCCGACTGCGCCTAGCAATCGAGGTAACTACAGAGCATTCGGTGCACCTCACCCGCACGCTGACGACTGAAGCATCACTTTAGCGGTTTGGATTTCAGCGGGCTCTCACACTCCGGCGTCTCAAGTTCGCCGTTGTAGGGCGCTAGCAAGTCACCGGGATCATCACCCTTGAGAAACTCGTCCGGTTTGCTCGAACGGAAGAATGACAGGCATCCGATCGTGAATACGCCCCATCGTGGCGTTTGGCGTGGTTGTGATCATCGAATAGCACAGGCCGTGCTCAGCGTGCTCTTCCCACACGCCTGCCATCCACATCCAGTGATCCGGGGCGATGTCAGTCGCCCGAATGCGATGCGCCTGCTTGTGGCCCTTAGGCCCTGACCACTCATAAAATGCCTCAACCGCAATAAGGCAGCGACACCTCTCCGACCACGCCTTTGACCACATCGATCGACCGGCAACGATCTTGTCGGCACGCGCGTTGTTGATACATGGATTGATCTTGCGATCAAAGCCCCAGCGCATGATCTCGGGTTCACGCTCGCCGTCATCGTTGAGCCTGATGACCAATCCGGGATCGGTTTTGCGAATCGTGCGCGTCTTCGGCAGGCCCGCGATGCGCTCACGGAGGATCTTCTCCGAGCGCGTGTTGTGTCCGGGGCGGATCTTCGCACCAATATCGTAGGCGTTGCACATGGTTGCGAAAGCATCTGAAAGAAGTGCACGTCAGTCAATCCGTTAGCCGTTGCTCCCTGGGAACGCGGAATGACGATCTGGAGACATCCTCCCGCCACTCCGCCCCTTTTCGTTTGGCGCACACTCGAAAAAGCACTTCTGAAACGTGATCTGGATTCACAGACGGCGAATTAACTAGTGACGCGCTGTTGCGCGTCACTAGCATGATTACCGCAAGCTCCATCACGGGTGGCGACAAGTATCTGTCGAAGCACCTTCGTGCGAACGACTACTACGAGGAAGGCAAGGAAGTCTCCGGCGAGTGGATCGGAAAGGGGGCCGAAAAACTTGGTCTTGAGGGTGCTGTCGAATCCGAACACTTCGAGCTGCTTCGGAATAATATGCACACGTTCACTGGAGAACGCCTCACCGAGCGCAGGAATACCGTCGCCAAGGTTACGAATCCTAAAACCGGTAAAGTCGAGAGTCGCAAACCGATCACGCTGCATGACATCAACATCAGCGCACCAAAGGCCGCGAGCATTGTCGCGATAGTCGGCGGAGATGATCGCGTTATCGACGCCTGGAAGGAATCGGTCAGGCTTGCGGTGAAAGAAATGGAACACTTCTCAGCCGCTAGGTTGCGCGCAGGCGAGTTCAGGAACTCTGAGAAACTCCGGATCACTGGCAATGTGGCTGGTGCTCTTTTCTTCCACGATAGCAGCCGAGAGCTTGATCCGCAGTTGCACGCCCATGCTGTCATGGTCAACGCAAGCTTTGATAGGGAGCGCGACAAGTGGATGGCGCTACAGCGTCGCGCCATGATGGAGGCGAGCGTCTACGTACGCGAATTTCTCTATCATGATTTCGCCCGGAAACTGACGCAGTTAGGTTACAGAGTAGAACCCAGCAAGGACTCGCATGGATTCGAAATTGCCGGGATTTCCGAGGAGGCAAAGCGCACGTTTAGCGAGCGTGCGAATCAGAGAATCAAGTTCGAGGGCCTTTACAAGAAAGTGTTCGGTCATCAACCGAACAAACGACGTGTTGGCCAATTCATCGCGGATCTCAAGGGGGCGTCTGAGCTGCGCTTTCGTGCGGAATACAAGTCAGCCTTCAAGAAAGAGTCGTAAGCGAAGCTCGTTGCCGAATTCGTCAAGAACGCCCGCAGTCCGAAACTAACCGAGATCTCCACGAGGGAAGTGCGAGAACGGCAACGCGACCGGCTAGATGACCACGGCCTCGGTCAAGTCGAGCAGACAGTCGTCGCAGCACGAGCGAGCGCAGCGGAAGGCATCAGCCTCTCACCTAGCAGGAGTTTAAAGGATGCGGCCGTCAAGGGGTTGGATCACTGCCTCGAACGCACCAGCGTCCCTCGCCTGGGCGATGCCTTGGCGTCGGCGTTGCGATTCGGATCGAACCGGATCGGCGATCTCGATCCGAGTGGGCTTTACCAGGAGATGCGTTCAAGAACCGGCGCGATTAGCGACGGCTATTTGATAACCACTGAACAAGTCCTCCAGGAAGAAACGGCAATCCTCCAATTCGCGAAACACTCGCGCAATCAGTTCGAAGCGTTGGGCGACAGTCAAGGTGCACAGCTTGACCTGCTCGACGACGGTCAACGCAAAAGCCATCGTGAGCCTATCAGAGAGTCAGAACGGCATCGCGATCCTGATCGGCGACGCCGGAACTGGCAAGACGCACACGCTAGCGAGACTCGATGAAGCACATCGGCATAAGACCGGAAGTGGATTGATCGCGCTGGCCCCAACCACGCGAGCGACAGCGGAGCTGGCGGCGAATGGCTATCCGGAAGCGGATACCGTGGCTGCGTTTCTGAACAGTGAAAAGCTTCAGGAACACGCGGCGGGTCGTGCCGTGCTCATTGATGAAGCTGGATTTCTTTCAACGAAACAACTCGCGAAGCTTGTTGCCATCGCGAATGAACGCGGAACCCGCCTCGTGCTGGTTGGTGACACGAAGCATCACGAGTCCGTGGAGAGGGGGAGTGCGCTCCGCAGTCTCATCGATTCCGGGTTCATCAAACCGGAACGCCTCCAAGACGTAAGGCGGCAACGCGCCGACATGCATCGCAAGCTGGCGAAGATGCTAGCCGACGGAAAATCCCTCAAGGCGTTGGAGAAAGCTGAAGAGTTAGGGAGGGTGCACGAAATCCCCGATGCCCGCGAGCTGTTCGCCGATGCGGCGAAGCACTACGCCGACGAAGTCGAATCAGGAAAGGAAACCCTCGTCGTCATCCCGACCTGGGATGACATCGACTGGTTCAATGAGGAAGCGCGAGCCGAGCTAAAGGCGAGAAATCTAATCCACGGCGATGAAATCGAGATCCGTGGATCCGCCTCAATGTCGTGGACGGAAGTCGAACGCTGTCACTGGCAGGATTACCAACCTGGCATGGTGCTCAACTTTCATCGCGAAGTTGGCGGTATGAAAGTTGGCGAATCCGCGACCGTCAAACAAGTGCATGACAACGACTCCGAACCGAACTGACAACGTCTATCAAACAGACGATCATCCGCATACGATTGCCTTCAACGCGAAAGAGGAAACCGTGGCCTTCCCCTATCATCGCATCGATGAAATGAGGCGAGGGCAAGGTGACCGAAGCATTGAGATCGACTGTGACGATACCAGAATCCAGATTCGCGGTTGCCATCTCGGCAAGATGTGGCGCGAACTGTGCGCCTACCGATTGCGGGAAGTCTCGATTAGTATCCTGACGATTGTCGAGAAAGAGTTGGCGATGAAACCGGCGCGCTGCCAGGTGGAAGAGATCGTGATCCATCGTATGGATCACGAAGAGGATTGAGTCGCAGGACTCTGGCGAATGCCACAAACTCAGGGCCAATGCCCGTCTCCGTCGCGGTCGTGCGAAGTGTAACGTAAGCGCGACCGCGACGGAAAATTTTCCGGCGCTCTGTTATGGTTTTTCTAACCGTCGATCCAGTCGATGACGCCGCCAAGAAAGCAGAGAAAGCCAATGCACCCTGAGGAGATGAAGAGGACGGCAAGCCAGCCCTCAGCGTTCTTGACCAGCCGATAGCGGAAATACGAAGGAAAGGGATTGGTGAGCTTTCGGCGATAGAACCGTCGGCGCTGAATCCAATGCATGCCGAGATAGCCGAAAAGAAAAAGCACCGTGCCGACACTGCAAAAGAAAACGGTGCCGTGTTCTTCCAGCAAGAGATCGCCAACCCGGCGAATGTCGTGAGGAGAAGGGAGAAAGTCCATGCCACTTGATGAAGTATGAAAAGAAACACACGACCGGCAAGCCCAAACCCTAACAATCTAACTACATCAAACCTCCGTTGTAGTTAGACGAGTCCAAGCAGGCTGAGCCAACTGTCGGGTGATCCGGTTCGACGATATCGCCGTCAGGCGTTTGACAGATAGTGTCAACAGCCCAGAATTCGATTTCCTCTTCAGTAGGCAAGTCGTAGTCGTCGCCCTGCCAGTTGATGGTTTCGGGAAGTCTCATGGTGATCATGATAGAAAGAGTGAAAGTAGTTAAGAGTCGGTTTGGTGACCTTGTTCGGTGTGGTGCATCCGGTAGTCTTCACCGGCGATCTGTGCGATCATGCGCAAGGCGGCTTCGTTGCGGACTTCGATTTGCACTCGAAACCCGTGGTAACTGTCTGGTCGAAGGTCATAGCGATTGAAAGCGATGCCGTGGCCTTCGAATCGATCGCGTTCAGCCCCAAGGAGACCCGCAACGGAAGCAAACAACCGTTTCGGCTTGCCAGCCGTAGGCGGTCTCGTCCGCATCCGTTGCGGGTGGGGATCGTAAAGCGATTACCTTCATGGATACCCTCAGGGTTTAGCGAATGGTTAGGCGGGCAGCGCGATCGCTTCCTTCCGTTCGACCTGGTCAGTGATATCAAGCACTCCGTGAAGTGCTTCGCTTCTCTGCGGCAACTTCAGTAAACCGCCTTTTGCACGCCGGCGCCCGATGGGTTGGGACTTTGCTCCGCACCGCTCGTGATGCCCGGCCCGGGCAGGCGCATTCCACATCCTCCTTCGTCGGCCCACCACTCGCCTACCCGAACCCGGCACCACGCCACCTGTAATGGCTTCGCTTTCTGGTTAGGTGTCTTACACCGTGTTGACGAAGCGCCCGCTGCCTACCAGCCCTGATTGCTCTTCGGATCTAAATCGTAGCATACGGTGCCCTACATACCTTTGGTTGAGAGTTTTCACCCATCACTCACCTTCATGTTCATGATGATCCTCGACTTCATCACCCGGGGCAAAGGCCCGGCCTCGGAAGTATTGGACGGGGTGGTGTGACCACTCCGCCACTTCAAAGCGCGCAAACCCGTCCAGGTCGCTCAGGGTTTGTCCAATCACGGTCCACGAAATCAAGTCTTCTGAAGCCTCCAACATGTAAGTGCTTCCTGGCACGGCCGGATAGGTCACGCCTAGAAGTTCCTCTGAGATGACTTCCACCTCCAGTGGTCCAGGCACTTCAGTCAACAGTCCGTTGATGAAGGTTGCCTGAATCGGATTGGTGGAAGTGGTGCCGGATGCATCGACCGTCGTAACTCTAATCGTGCGCTGCCCTGGGCCCACCAGATCGTATGTGTGGCTACCCTGGATCTGTCCCTTGGCCAGATCCACCGTTCCCGGCTCCTCCGTGCCATCACCCCAGTCGATTTCAGCGGTCTGGGCGCTGGAATCGTTCACAACAAGGTCCACCGTATCGCTCGAGTTCAAAATCAATTCATCAAGCCCATCGGTGACGATGTGATTCACTCCGATTCCACCGTCGATCCCGTCAATACCTGAGCCTCCGTCCAGGAAGTCGTTGCCCGAATTCCCGATTAGGATGTCGTTGTCGGGACCACCGAAGAGGCGATCCCTGCCGCGAAGGTGCTTGTCTGAAAGATTGCGCGCCCCGATCAGGGTGTCATTGCCTTCCTCACCATAGAACTCTGCATTCCAGTGCTGGCCGGCAGCATCATCCTCCATCACGATCCGATCATCACCGCCTCCGCCGTAGACGAAGATGGTTTCAAAGTCGTCTTGGGGAGTGTAAGTCATATCAAATACCTGGTCATCATTGATGAAGACTCGCAAACCATCCCCGTGTTTTGGGAATGGAGGATGGACGACCACATCGGGATCTAGATCGTCATCAATCAGATACCAAGTCACTCGAATATTGTCATTCCCCGGAGTCCCGAAGATCGCTACACCGTCTTCCTCGCCGGCCCCTCCCTCGAAGTCGTCATGCCCTAGGCTGGCAATGTCTACGTCATCGCCTTCTTCCCCGAACAAGAGGTCATCGCCAGCACCGCCTTTGAGGGTGTCGTTACCCGGACCTCCGTGTATCTCTGCGCTCAACGTGATGTCGTCGATTAACCTCAAGTCATCATCACCTGCCTGGCCAAACACGATGATTCGACCGGTGATATCGTTAACTGACACGACAGTGCCTCCAAACGACACGTTGAATTGGTTCGCGACCGTGCCTAGCTCGATGGTGATGACGTCCCCTGCATTCGCGTCATCCTCGCCGAATACATAGAGATTTCCGTCAATCTGTAGGGCGTCACGGTCGTGAGGCAGCCTAAGGGCCGGCGGATGAGCTACCATGGCCAGAGTGTGCGAACCAACTGACCCTTTAAAAATACCGGTGAATCTATTCCGGGGATCGAGAGTGTGGTTGATCCCTCCGGGGCGGCGGTACTGACCATCGACGCTTTGGCCGTTACCGAGCTGGCCAACTTCATTCGAACCCCAACTAGCCAAGGTGCCGTCCGAGGCAAGCGCTATGCTATACTGATCACCTGCAGCGAAAGCCACCACGGTCTTGTCATGGAGACCGTCGATTTCAACGGGCACTTCTCGATAGAAAGCTTGAAAGTGATCCTGAAGACTCCAAGTGGGATCCTTCACATCATCGAAGAGGCCATTCCCGAGCTGACCGACTCTGCCGTCTCCCCAGGCGGCCAACCTACCGTCAGAACGTAGTGCCAGGTGGTGGCCAACTCCAGAGGCAATACCGATTACGCGCTTTTGAAACAGAGCCGAAGTAGGCGACGAGGCGTTGACCACTTCACCATCAAACCCTACGAGGCTACCATCCGAACAGAGCGCATGGCCGGCAGAAATGGCAACCACGCTCTTCCCATGCAGAGCTCCGTTCAAAACTGGCTTGTTACCAATATTCCATCCCCAGGAGGCAACAGTGCCGTCCGAACAGAGAGCCCTACTGGTAGCGCCGCCCGCGAAAATTGCGACGACCGTCTTGCCAGAGAGCGCCGTGTCGGTTGCCACAGCTTGCGGGGTATCACGATTCGTTTCGGGACCGTCGATTCCAATGCCGAGCTCACCATTGAAGTTGGATCCCCACGAAGCCACGGTGCCATCAGAGCACAGAGCCAGACTATGGTTCCCGCCTGCGGCGACGGCGACAACGCTCTTGCCTGACAGGGCAGACTGGGTGCTCACTGCCCCTGGCGGAATGTGACTACTGAAATCACTACCGAATCCGAGCTGGCCGGCGCTATTGAGACCCCATGCCGCTAGGGTTCCATCGGAGCACAGGGCCAGGCTGTGACTAACGCCCGCTGCTAGGGCAACGACGGTTTTTCCCGACAGCACCCCACTGATAGGCACGGCACCGAGAGTCTTTGAAAAACTATTGCCCGCACCACTGCTAAATCCGAGCTGGCCGCTGGCATTAGCACCCCAAGCGTATGCGCCGGTGTTTTTCCACACCAGCACAAGATCGTTTCCGTCACGCCCATAGTAATTGGCTACGAAGTGATAAGGTAGTCCGCCGAAGTGGAGCACGACCGTCTCACCATGTCCGAGGTTGTCGAAAGTGCCGGAGATAAAATCAAGGCCCGCATTCTCCACCACGGTCAGTTCTGTCCCGGTCGCAGGAGCGTGATTCAGGGCAAATTGTACGGTATTGCCGGTGGCCGTGAAGCTGTTGACCTTTAGCGGCACTTCTCTACCGGTGGTGTAATCAGCAGAGAGAACATTGCTGCCGCCGGTACCTTGAATGGCAAACGTATAAGGTGTCTTGTCACTATCGTTATTTGCTATCCTGATTGTCGCCCTGCGCAGGCCGATCTGACTAGGCGTGAAGGCGATTTGGAACGTCAGTGTTCCAGCGTCAACACGCGAGTTGGGCGGGATAATCCTCGCTTGCGGTTGAAGCGTTACGGTAAAATCCTGAGGATTGTCACCGGTTACCTCGACCACGGGGTCACCCGTGAGGATCAAATTAGTTAATCCCAGGTTCTCAATCGTGAAGCTCCGCACCGAGTTGAATACAGAGCCTACCGTAACCCCAAAATCAGTGTCGACGACGACGCTCGGTATTCTATCGCCGCCGCTGGGAATGGGGGCCCCATTGCCTGTGATGTTAATCTCGGGGTCAGGGAGGGGGTTTGCCACCAACGCAATTGTGTGATTACTCGTCGAACCTTTAGCCAGGCCGACAAAGCGTGCCAATGGTGGCAATGTTTCATTCTCCACCAATACTGGAAAATACTTATTACCAACCGTGCCGTCGCCCAGTTGACCGAAATCGTTCCCGCCCCACGCCTCGACCATGCCGTCCAAGCGGACCGACAGGCTGTGGTTCGCGCCTGCTGCAATGGCAGACATTGAAGAATACGGTGGGCCCACCGAATAAACAGGTGCGGGGGCTTGGTGAGCTAGATTAAAAATGTTGCTACCTCGTCCTAGCTGGCCACTCGGCCCTCCGCCCCATGCAGCTATCCATCCAGGTTCAATTATCGTCAAATGGTGATTCCCACCACTCGCAATCGCGCGAGGGCGAGGGACCGAATTATTGTCAATATTGACAAACCTGCTGGACCAATCGTAAGGCACGTTAACTCCCTGATGAAGAAAAGACCGCCCTCCGAGCCCCCAGGTAGCGAACGTTTCATCCGAAGTCATCGCGAGGCTATTAGAAGATCCGGCAGCAATCGCCGTTACAATCTGGTTATTGAGCGCCGATTGTCCTGTCTGGGCCACCGCCGTCGCCAGGCTACGGTTCATCCAAGGGCTGTCGGTGCCGTCGCCAAGCTGGCCGTCGCTGTTGAGGCCCCAGGCGGACACCCTACCCTCGGAGGAAAGCGCAAGGCTGTGGGCCATCCCGGCTGCGATTGCCACAACCTGCTTCCCAGAAATCGCAGTGTTGTTTGTAATTACGTCCATTGGGATGCTGGTATTGATTTGAGTCCCATTGCCGAGTTGGCCAACCTCGTTGAGGCCCCAGGAGGCCACCGTGCCATCTGAACACAACGCCAGACTGAAGTGTCTTCCTGCAGCCACCGCCACGACAGTCTTTTCAAAGAGTGCTGATCCGATTCCTCGATCAACTAGCACTGGGGAGGAGTGCTCGACCTCGCTGCCGTCACCTAATTCCCCAAAGGTGTTACTGCCCCAAGCGGCGACAGTTCCGTCCGCACAATGCGCCAGACTGTGGGACTCTCCCACTGCCACACTCAGCACCGTCTTGTCGGCCAGTATGCCACTCATGTCCACCGACTCAGGTTTTGTGCGGTTCACTTGGTCGCCGTTCCCGAGTTGGCCATTTTCATTCTTGCCCCATGCATAGGGTTGTGCGTCTTTCCAGACCAACACGAGATCATTGCCCGTGCCGCCGTAATAACTCGCCACGAAGGGATAATCCACACCGCCGAAGTTCAAGATAACGGTCTGTCCATGCGCGAGATTGTCGAAAGTGCCAAAAATGAAACTAAGGCCAGTGTTATCAACCACCATCAGTTCCGTTCCATGGGTTGGCGCAAAATTGAGCGAAAAATCGATTGTTCGTCCAGTCGCCGTTAATTCATCTACCGACCACGGCACTACCGTCTCGCTCGCAAAACTTGTATCAAGAAAATCTGGGATCGAATTCCAGACCAACACGAGATCGTTGCCCGACCCCCCGAAATAGCTGGCCACGAAGGGGTAATCCACACCGCCGAAGCTCAAGGGCACGTTCTGTCCATCCGCGAGATTATCGAAAGTGCCAGAAAAGGAACCAAGTCCAGTGTTATCAACCGCCATCAGCTCCGTTCCATAGGTTGGCGCAAAATTGAGCGAAAAACTGATTGTTCGTCCAGTCGCCGTTAATTCATCTACCGACCACGGCACTTCGCTCGCGCTCGCAAAACTTGCATCAACAAAGGCCGAGATCGAATCGATGGGTGGATTGACGGGGCCAAGCCCCGTAGCAATTTCGGTTCCAACTCCACCATTCCAGATGAGCGCTACCTCATCGCCAGTAAGCGACCGTTTCCAAATAGCAACGTCATCAATTAGGCCCTCCCACTCCCGGCCTGGGGAAACGGGGTTTTCTCCGATCAGCATAGCCTTCGAGTTGTTCTCTGCACTTGGCGCGCCACCGGTGGCGCCCTCTTGGCCGTCGATATAAAGGCGAACAGCACCGGCACCAGGGTCACTTACCAAAACCAAATGGTGAATCTCGCCGTCATTTATGCTGCTAAAATCACCTTCGCCCAAGTCCCCACTTCCACCATTTGCCGTCAACAAATTCATGTTTCCTACACCTCGACGATGAATCCGCCAGCTATTGCCTTCACCCTTTGCCATCAGGCATTGCCAGCCTGTATCAAAGGCATCAACGCGGAACCAGGCCGAGACGCTGAACGCCTGTCCACCGTCAAAATCGAACATGCCCTCGTTTTCGGCCGGGGTTGCAACGTATTGGTCTTCCCCATTTAGGTCGATTCCCTGGCCAAACTTGCCCGAGCCATAGGCTATCGGCCCCGTGCCCATAGCGGTGCCATCGCTGGTTCCTGCTTTGTCTTCCAGATCGCCATTGAACGGCCAGTAAGCGACAAGATCTGTCGTTAGGTTTGTGTCGGCTATGTCGGCGTTGCCTTCAATGGCAAATTCGTAAGCGTTCTCCTCACCGTCGTCACTGGACACGCTCACCATGGCACTGTGGTCACCAGTTGCAACGGGGTGGAAGGCGACTGTAAAGATCGTGAAATGGCCTGGGGCGATCACCTGAGAAGTCGGTCCCGAGACAGAGAACTCCGTGGAACCGGAAACCGTGACCAAATTCGGCGCGCCGGTCAGATTCAGATCGATTGTGCCGCTATTCCTGATCGTGTAGGCTCGCACCGATTCAGCGCCAACCAAGACCTCGCCAAAGTCCGTGTGGTCGCCCAAGTCGGGGGAAAAGTCCCCTGCCGCGATACCGATGCCGTTGCCCGTGATGTCGATCTCGGGAACCAAGGGCACTTCCCCAACTCCTTGGATGACGAAGTTGTAGGGGCTTTCGTCGCTATCATCGTTGGGGATCGTGACCGAGGCGGTGTGCGTGCCTACCGATTCAGGGGTGAAGCTTACCTGGAAGGTGGCGGATTGGTTTAGCGGAACCACACCCGGGGAGTTTGGTTGCGCGGTCACTGAAAACCCGGAACCGGCGGTCACAGTGACCAAGTCGGGCCCACCAGTCAGATTCAGATCCGCCGTTCCGCTGTTGTGAATTGTGAAGGTCCTTACCACTGCATCACCCGCTATTGTGGCGGCGCCGAAATCTGTGTGAGTTGACGTGCTGACCGCGGTATTGCCGTTGGGTATGCTCGTGGCATTGCCGGTAATGTCGATCTCGGGAAGAGTGATAACACTAACTGAGATGCTGAGCATAGTACTGGTGGAGCCACCGATGTTGGTCGCCGTCACGGTGTAACTCGCCGCGGCAGTGACCGCCGTGGGTGTGCCACTGATGACTCCTGTGGTTGGGTTGAGAAGGAGTCCGGCTGGTAGCAAGGGGGACAGCGAGTAGGAATCCACGGCATCGCCTGAGCTGGTGGGCGTGTTCACAGCAATTTCAGTGTCTTTCGTATAGACAGCCGGATTGCTCGAATACGTCAGCGATGAAGGCGCCACAAGAATGTCATCGACCGTGATGGTCAGGGAAACCGTGGCGGATCCCCCAGAGTTGGTTGCCGTCACGATGTAGCTCGCCGTGGCACTGACAGCAGTGGGCGTACCGATGATCACCCCTGTGGTGGTGTTCAGCGTGAGTCCGGCAGGGAGAGTCGGCGAGACCGAGTAGGAAACCACGGCACCTCCCGTGCTGCTGGGCTGGTTTGGGCTTATCGGTTGATCGACGGTGTAGGTCGCCGGGGTGAAGTATGCAACGGAAGGCGGCATATCATTGATCGT
>JBNMNB010000210.1:0-13336 GCA_051270635.1 Verrucomicrobiales bacterium
GCGCAGCGCTGCATCCAGGGCATCGACTGGGCCGTCGCCTTCGGCAACTGTATAGACCTCCTTGTCATCGACGATGAGTTTCACCGTTGCCGAACAGATCTCGTAATTCCTGACACCATCGCGACGGTAAGAACAGTGGTATTCTTCCAGTTTAAACGGCGCGTGATACTGATTCAGCTCCCGACGGATCAGTAGCTCGAGTGAAGCTTCTGCCGCTTCAAATTCGTAGCCTTCTTTTTCCAGTTCTTTTACGCGAGCGAGCACAGTCTTCACTTCGTCGCTGCCCTTTTTCAAGTGGAAGCCCAGTTCCTCTGCTTTTAAGAGGATGTTGCTCTGGCCACTCAGTTCGGACACCAGGATGTGTTGTTTGTTGCCAACTGATTCCGGCTCGATGTGCTCGTAGCTGCGTGCGATTTTTTGCACTGCGTTAACATGCATCCCGCCTTTATGAGAAAAACAGGTGATGCCAACATAAGGAGCACGTCGGTTGTGTGCGCAGTTGGCGACGTCATCGATGAAATTCGACAGGAACGTCATTTGCGTCAAATCCGGCACGACTGGAGTGTTGAGCTTCAGCTGAAGGTTTGGGATCACGGACGTCAGGTTGCAATTGCCTGTGCGCTCTCCGTAGCCATTGATGGTTCCCTGCACTTGCACAGCCCCAGCCCTGATCGAGGCAAGGGCATTGGCAACTCCCAGTCCGCAATCATCGTGCGTGTGGATGCCAATAGGGATGCCCAGTTTTTCGCGGACAGTCGTCGTGATCTCAGCAATCTCGTCAGGCATTACGCCTCCATTGGTGTCGCAAAGCACCAGGATTTCAGCCCCGCCATCGCGTGCTGCTTCCAGCGTTTTCAGCGCATACTCAGCTGAGTCTTTGTAGCCATCGAAGAAGTGCTCGGCATCGTAGATGACTTCTTTGCCTTGCGCCTTGAGATAGCGCGCCGTGTCCAGGATCATTGCGCAGTTCTCTTCAGGAGTGGTACGCAGAACCTCGGTCACTTGCAGCAGCCAACTTTTGCCAAAGTAAGTGATCACTGGAGTGTTGGCTTCGAGTAAGAGGCGGATCTGTGGATCTTCCTCTACTTTGACTCCATGTCTGCGAGTGCTGCCGAACGCTGCAATCTTGGCGTTCTTCCATTCGCGTTTCGCGGCCTCCTGAAAGAACTCCACATCCTTGGGATTCGATCCCGGCCAACCGCCTTCAATGTAATCTACACCGAACTCATCGAGTTTCTCCGCAATGCGAATCTTGTCGAGCGAGCTGAAGGACACACCTTCGCCCTGCGTGCCATCACGCAGAGTCGTATCGTAGATCTTGACTGTTTTATTCATTGGTTTGGTTGTACAATCGCTCGCCCGAAATATAGAAACCGTTTCCCGTATGTGGTGCAAACAACTTAAAATGAGCAATTTACAGGAATCTGGAGGGCGCGAGCTTACCGGAAAGTAAGGGCGAACCTGCTACCTGACAATTTACGAATTGGGATTTCTCAGTCACTACTGTCAATCGCCCGGAAGAGCTGTGGTCGTTGAAATGGGAGAGGCGACTACCGCAATAAATAGTATGTGATCCAGTGGTGCGCGGTTTTTGAATAAATGTTGCTATGGAATCCGGTGAGCCAATCGCTAAAGTAGGCTCGGCGCGATGAATAGACGACTGATGAGTTTCTCCATCACCTGCCTCATTTCAGAAATTTCAACCATACCCAGAACGACCCTATTCGCCTGATCTGTCATTGATCAGAAGGGCGACGATAGCGCACAGTGCCTGTATCTTCGATAAATACGAACGTCTTTACCATTTCCACTTCGACTGTGGAAAGTGGAGAAATCTTGAATACTGAATCAGCAAAAGTTCCCGCTCCCGTGATTCCGTTGGTGAGTTGTTCCACAAGTGCATCTACAGATTCAGGAACTATCGATGTTCCTGCCGCCTTTGCCGCGCCGATTACGCTTACAATATTTTGAGCATTTCTCTGCGATCGAGCCATTGCGTGGTTCCATTCTCCCTTTACAATTTCTTTCCCAACTTCATCGAGCGAGGATTGCTTGAGTAGATCCTCCGCACGATCGGGATCGGAAAAAAGAATAGGCAGGGACGCGGAAGCCCAGGCATTAGCCCGTCTCTCCTTCGTGGGAATGTGGTTCACCCAATTCATTGCAACCAATGGGTACTCACTTGTAAGCTTTTCAATCATCCCTTCAATGAGTGGAGTTACACCAGGATGGTCCAAGTTATCTCTTAGCCACGATTGCGCAGCCGCTGGATCTCGCTCAGCCCAGCGTTCCATGGTCGCTCGCATCAAATTTTCGTCATTTGGACTGGGATCGGAGTCTTCGCTGAACAGCCACTGCATGGCCGCCGCCGCTTGCTCGCTAGTGTCATACAGTGGGGCGACTGTTGCGATCTCCTTCGTATCACTTGCTGGCGGAGGGATGTCGGATGACGTCTGGGAGAGATTCAAGGAAGACAAACGCACTGAGTTCCCTCCGCTTGCGCTGTCCCGCTGCTGCTTGTTCCCTGAGTGGCCCCACACAAATCCTATCCCACAGCCAACGATTCCGATGGCGCACTTGGTTCCCCATGCTTTCCTGTTCATAAGTCAGTCTATCGTATCTCTGAATGCCTGTCAAAATCAGGCACGCTGGAACTCGTCCCGTCCTGCGGCGGTCACTGATTCAAAACCAGGCGTCCCCAGTCTTCTGGTCTACCTTGGATTCCTGAGCGTGGTGACCAGGCGATTCTTGCCTGGTTGATGTTCTCGCCTGGGGCGGCGTCGGATTTGTCGCCATCGTAGATGATGATGTTGAAACCGATGGTGGTGGGGGAATCGGTGAGTTTGATGCGGGCGTCAGCAAGAGGTATCGCTGCCCGAATGCGATAGCCGTCAGGAAGGCGCTCTGAGAATAATTGAGTGCCGGGAGAGGTTTCTTCTACAGGTCCCTGTTGCGCGTCGGCGTCGCGTGCGGCACGGACATTGCCGCTGGAATCAAATGGGAAGATACCCAACTTGAAGCAAGTGAGAGTGTGCTCTGAACCTCCAGGATCGAGACAGATCTCGATGGAATCGCTGCGCCAGTGTCCACGGATGTCGTTGGGGGCAATGTTAGACACGACAGCGTCGTCTGTGACGGTTACTTCGGTGAAGAAAAACTGTGCGTCATGCGCGATCCGGAAGCTAGCCCGGCAATCCTGAGGCGTGTCCACTTTTCCCTGAACCAGCAGGGATGGGGGGATTAAGTGCTCGGGGAGTTTATTCCAGCCAGTGGGATCGTTGACGGCGAGCGTCACGACAGGGCTCGCGGCGGCGAGTGGAACAGGGTGCAAGGTAGTGGTGGCGGCGATGCCGAATTGGTCGGATTGATTTGGATTCCATTCGGCCGTCAATTCAAAATCCTGCGTCTGGCCTGATGGGGTTTCAATTTGAATAGAAATCGGGCCGGTGGGATCTGAGATTTTTATCGTTGCTGGGGGAGGAACCGCGGGATCGGAAGTGGAGAAGCTGATCGTTCCGGCACCGGAGGCGTCCAGACTCAGTTCGATTGCAGTAGTCGTGCTGCGGACGACTGGAATGTCCGACTGAAGTTTGCCGGTGAAATGGTCGATCTCGTTGATCTTCGCCCATTTTAGAAAATTTGTAACCGCTGGTCGGGGTTCAAACGCGATCCGTGCGGCATTCGGGTCGGATGTCTGAGTTGGCGGGGGTGCCAGCCATGTGTCTCCTCGGGCACCTGAGTTGTCGTCGAAGCCGCTGAGTAGATCATCTTCCGGATTATTGGTGGCAATGTTAGAGAGCAGGCGAACGAACGATTCAGGCGGCATCAATCCACCGCCCTGGGTGAATCTTCCAAACCCTTGTGAGCGATGATTGGAAAGAGCTTTGCGAACAGTGTCCTGCAGCGACCCCCCGCCGGGAAGTAGAAATCGAGTATTGATATTTGCCTGAGTGGCATCGGGTAGATCTTTCGTTGAGCCACGGTAGTAGACTTTTGGCGTCAGCCAGGTGGTGAGTCCTTCGCGCGTGATTTGCATGGGGTAACGCTGCGGATCAGCAGCGGCAGCAGTGGCTTCGACAGCCAGCATGCCTGCCGCCTGGTGGTGACCGTGCCATCCGGGGCGAGGAAAAGGACTCATCGTCAAGACGACCTCTGGGCGCAGGCAGCGGATCAGGCGTGTGAGTCGCTCGACGGCGATTTCGCGATCCCATTTCTCCAGCGTCATGGTAGCACTTTCAGTGTAGGCCCAGTCGACTTGATCCAGAAAGTAGCAAGCGCGGATTCCAAGAGTAGCGAGGCAATCTCGCAACTCTTGTTCGCGTAGGATTCCCAGTGCAGGCCCCCATTGCGTCCCAACCATATTGCCGCCACCTTCGCCCCGTGTGCAGTAGACGTGGGCGACGTTTTTTCCCTCTACCAGGGCGTAACGTGCCACGGTGGCCGCCATTATTGTTTCGTCGTCTGGATGGGCGAGGACCGCGAGAATATCGGTCTTGAGTAGGTCTGCGCCGACAGGTGGAGTTGTCTGGGCCTGCCCGTCTGCGTGGAAGAAAAGCAGGAGTGTCGCGGTCACCAGGATCGCGCGTGCTGCATCATTAAATCGATTCATGCAACAACCGTATCGCGCAGCGCCCGGCGATGCCACCCTGGAAACGGTGTGTTCCTGCCCGGGCAGTTCGATATTTATTGCAAGATCGGCCCGGGTTCTCACTGTTCAAGACGGGAGAAATGCGCTATGGAAGGCGCGTGGCTCCAGAGACTAACCAGACAGCATCAAATTTTCCAGAATTCGCACGCGTGCGTGTGCCAGGAAGCACGTCCAATATTGGCCCCGGCTATGATTGCCTGGGAATCGCGTTGGCAATTTACAATGAAGTTGTGGTGCGTCGAGGTGGAGAAGGTGCTGCCATGGGAGGCGCGCCTGAGCATCCGATGGTAACCCAGTGCGCGAGCGCGTTTTTTGAGAAAACGGGCAAGCGTGCGTTTGCATTTCGCTGGGAAATTGAGGGTGATGTGCCCATTTCCAGAGGATTGGGGAGCAGTGTGACCCTGCGGCTGGGCATCCTGCAGGCGTTGAACGAGTTAGCTGGGAGACCGCTCGATGAACTCTGCTTGTTCCGGCTCTGCACTGAAATAGAAGGGCATCCTGACAATGCTGGCCCGGCGGTGTTCGGTGGGTTTGTTATCACCAATGCGCACGAAGACTTTTTTCGATTCGAAGTCGATGCCGCGCTCAGATTCGTCTTGCTGGTGCCGGATCTCGAAGTGCTCACCGAAAATGCGCGCACGGTTTTGCCGCAATCGATTCTGCACAAAGAGGCGGTGAAGAACATGAGTAATGCCTGTAGCATCACTGCCGCATTCGCTACACGTGAGTATGGCAAACTGCGTGACACGTTTGATGATTTTCTACACCAGACGTATCGCCAGCATCTGGTGCCAGGTTTGTTCAATGTCATTCTGGCTGGCACTGAGGCTGGCGCACTGGGGGGCTTCCTGAGCGGCTCCGGATCGACCATCGCCTGTCTGACGAATGCCGATAAGCCAGAGAAAATCGCCCGAGCGATGCAGGATGCCTACACAGCGGGTCATGCGACAACGACGCACATCATTCCGGCAGATAATCGCGGTTCGGTGACACTCTAAAGTGAGGGTGCCGCCAGGATCGGCTCGGGGCGCACCATGTGAAACGTTCCCTTGTCCCATTTCGAGGAATAGGTCGCGTCGAAGGTATCACCACGAACCGTTGCACTGTGGAGGAACTTACCGCCCATGATGCCGAGGTCGCTCTCGCCGTCCATATTCCATGTGTCAGCGGTTTTGCGTGCGACGTAATCCACAGTGTAGTGAAAACGAAAAACTCCTGCGAATGTGCCCCAATAACGGAATTCGTATTGGCCCGGGCTTCTTTCGGATGGGGCGACGATGCACCTTAGTTTGCCAGCGTGGCTATTTGTGTTGGACTGCCAGGTGCCGTCCCATTTGCCCTTAATGCCTGTGCCTGCAGGCGTGCTGCGCCAGTCCCTGTGAAACGTCGAGCAACTGGTGCTCACCAGGCATGCGACGACAGCAGTGATCAGAAAAAGGATGATTCGGGCGGCAGGCATTCTTCTTTTGCAACCATCATGGCACGGATAGGTTGAAAGGGAAAGCAGCTCGGCTCGACTATTCTTCCTGATGAAACCGATTAGAAAGAATGATCACCCAGGGTGAACAGTGCGCGCAGTCTGCGGTCGTTGGTGTTTCACGCAGGCTGCATAAACACCACCGCCGCCGATGAGGAAAAGAATGCCGGTGAGTGACTCCCACGGGTGGCGCTGCGCAGCCCAGTAGAGGGTGTAGCTGGTAATCAGAACAAATAGAAGTGGGGTGATGGGATAACCAAATGCCTTGTAAGGGCGTTTAAGTTCCGGCCTTCGGATGCGCAACCAGATCACTGACGCCACAGTAGTGGTCGAGGAAAGGAGCAGCATAACTTCGACATACATGAGGATCTGCTCGAAGCGGGCAGAAACAAGAATGACGATTGCGAGCGCGCTCTGCACCACGGTGGCGACGATGGGGGCGCCAAGCTTACTGCGTTTCGCCAGGAATCCGATCAACGGGTAGTCTTCGCCCATTCGAGCCGACACTCTGGGGCCTGCCCAGGTCATGGCACTCACCGCTGAGATCAAGCCCAGGCTGATCAATGCTCCCATTATTTTGCCGCCGTTCTCACCGAAAATGTGCTGGGCTGCGACCAACCCAACTTCTGGATTGCCCGCGAGCGCGTCCATGGGAGCGGCGTAAAGGAACGCGGCATTGATGCCGATGTAGAGCAGCATCACGATGGCGGTTCCAGACAGCAGGGCAATGGGCACATTCCTCTGCGGATTCCTTACTTCTCCTGCGATGTAGGCCGCGCCATTCCAGCCTTCATATGAATAGTGCACCCACATCAGTGCGATGGCAAAGCCGCCACTTCCAAGCATTGCCCAATCCGTCGCAAACGAAGGCAAGAATCGTACCGGTTGTGGTTCACCCACTGAGAACCCGGCGATGATAAGCACCAGAATCAGTATCCCCTTGCCCAGGGTGGCAATGCTCTGAAACCGCGACGACAGCACAACATTAACGAGGTGCACTGCCGTCACAATGATGATGAGGCCGATGCCTAGTGTCGTTGGGTTTGCTTCGATAACGCTGCCGCTAAAGTAGGAACCAAAGGCGAACCCGGCGAGTGCCACGGGTGCTGGGAAGCCAGCGACAATGGACGTCCATCCTGCCAGAAATCCGGGCAGTGGATGCAACGCTGCACGCAGCAAATGATACTCACCGCCCGATCGAGGGAACATTGCTACTAATTCTGCATAGCACACGGCGCCGCAGAAGGCTACAAGACCACCGGTTAACCAGAGTAACAGGATGACAAAACCTGACGGCAGATCGGTGACCTGAAATCCCAACGCGGTGAACACACCTACGCCAATCATATTTCCCACAACGATGGCGATGGCCCCCGCCAGTGAGGCGCTGCGGGTTTCCGGGGCACTGTCGGTGGTGCGATCTTCTGTGGTCATCGATCGGAGCGTAGCATTTCCCAGCGTTTCGACGAATGGTTTTCCGCCTTTAGAAAATGCGTTTAATCCTGCGAATCGCCCGCTATACTGCCTCTATGCAGAAATCTTACGCCTCCCTCATCAGTCTCATTGGCTGCTTTGCTATCGCCTTCTGCTTCAGTCTCGGCGCGGGTTCTCTTGAGGCTCAGGATGAGGCGGAGCAAAAAACCTACGAACGGGTCGACTCGAAAGACGAGAAGGCTCTGCGCGAAAACCTTGGCAAAAAAGTGACCGTGTTCGGCCTTATTAAGCGAGTCAAGAAATGGGACGGTGGTGCCAATTTTTTAAACTTTGATGGCGACAAATTCATGCTGATTTGTTTCGAGTCCGAATATCCCAATTTTCCTGACGGCCAACCCGCGGATGTATTGAAGGATAAAAATGTCGAAGTCACCGGTTATGTTAACGAATACAAAGGGAAGCTCCAAATCAAGCTGACCCACCCGGCCCAGGTGAAAATCGTCGAGCCAGTCGCAGTGGTGGACGAAACAGCAGCCGATGACAAAAAAAAGGAAAAGAAAGACGAGGAGCCGAAAAAGAAGCCAGGCAAAGTCGATCCAAAGAAGTACTTTTGTTAGGATTCTGTAAACATCTTTATTTATTTAGCCAGCGTAGCCTTTTTGGCCATCACCCGCGTTAGATTTCAACTCAGATAGCTCGCTATCATCGCTGAAATCCGCCCTGGTGCTGACAAAAAATCCTGCGCATCTTCGCGCAGTTAATTTCCGAACAAGCCCTAAGGATAGATATATTCGAAAAATTCGATGTAGGCCCATGCTGGTCGTCCCTGTTCTTCGCAGCGAAAGAGGGGATTGATCAGGCGGGACGATCTGGCATGGGGTCTTTTTCTTCTCGCGTTGGTTCGTAGCCGTTGGCTTCGGCGACGGTGAGGATGAGACGCATGCAACGGCTGACAATGGCCTGATGTTTGACTTCGAGCAGAAGCCACCAGAGGAAGTAGATGCCGAAGCCAAAGATCCACATTGCGCGCCAGTCTGATGTCCAGCAGGTGGCGATGATTCCCGCAAGCAGGAGCAGACTGAAAATGGTATTTGCGGGGCTCATGTGTGAAGCCATGCGGACGCGGGTAAGGCGATTCTTTCCGGTATGGTATTCGGTGACGGTGGTGACCCTTACATGCCACCAAAAGCTGCGCTTGACTTCGATGTCCCAGTCATTCCAACCGTCATCTGCTTTGTGTTTCCAACTGTGTAGATCGAGTTCCTTAATAATTTTAGTCAGCAGGGCATCACGTTCTTTGCCATCGCCGCTCCACACGGCGATTTGTCCGACCTTTTTCCACAAGACGAATTGAGGGAAGCGAAGCAGTGTGCTGCCGAGAATCGGACCACGCGGAATGGCCATCAGGCGCAGGCTGTGGATACTGCGGGTGGCGCCGCGGGCGATTGGCTGGATCAACGTGATTAGCCACAGAAGTGCGCGGGATTTTCTTGATTCGAAGCGGGGATCGATGCGCCGGCAGCGGGTGCGTTTCCACGCCTGCCAGGCAGTGACGGCCAGCATTGCCAGGCCTATTAATGACAGCGGAGGATTGACGATGCCAGCAAGCAACAGGACGAGCGCCAGCAGTGCCCAGGGAAAGCCACTGACTAATGCGGTGAAACAGGAAACCGCTTCGGGATAGATGAACTGGAAAAGGGCATTGCCGAACACGCCCTGGTAGAGCCGCGTCGAGCCATCTGCCGTTGCCAGTGCATCTGGCTGGTAGACGGTGCCGAACCAGCGGGCTCCACCGGACAACAGGCTAAAGCGTTTGCTGTGCTGTTTCATTAGCATCGCTTCGGCGCGGCCGTATCCCGTCTGTTGCTTCAGATAGGCCCTGGTGGAAAACCGGCGGTAGTGCCAGACGAATGCTGCAGGCGCAAAGCCGATGCGCTTGCCGCTTATCTGCAGCCGCCAGCAGAAATCGACATCATCACCAGCGACGTTGTAACGTTCTTCAAAGCCATTGATTTCGTCGAAGTCGGTGCGGCGCACGCTTAAGTTGCAGCCGGGAATGTGCTCGGCATCAGCGTCATTCAGCATTACGTGAGCCGGTGCACCAGGGGCTGCGATGACGCAGGCCTGAGTCACATTCTCTGCTGGAGGAGGTAAGTTGGGGCCGCCCACTGCTGCGACTTCAGGATCCCGCTGGAATGCCAGTGCCAGATGGGCAAGCCAGTCCCTGTCCGGCATGCAGTCGTCATCCGTGTAGGCCAGGATTTCACCTCGCGCTTTCTTTGCACCAAGGTTGCGCGCAGCGCTGAGGCCTGTGTGCTTCTGCTTGATGTAGCGCACGCTCTTGTGCTTCTCAACGATACTTCGGACGTTTTCCATCGATCCGTCATCGACTACCAGAACCTCAAAGTCGGGATAGTTGACCCGGCCCAGCCAGCGCAGGCAATCGTTCAAGGTGCGCACGCCATTGAAGGTGCAGACGATGACAGAAATTTTCGGGATACGTGTGAGGAAGCTGAGCGGTGCCGCACCTTTCTGATAATGTTCCCGCACAGCATTGAACGCGGGCTTCGGCTGTCGCGCGCAGTCGACCAGCCCGAACTGCCAGTCCGACATGTCGCGTCCGCCGGTGAACCATTCGTCAGTGAATGTGAAAAGAATCGTGCCGGCGACCCCTTGCTGCGCCATTTCTTCACATGCCCAATCTAGAGTTTCCCGTTGCGTTTCAGTACTGTTGCGGCGGGTGTCGAGTCCAAATTCGCTGATGACCAGCGGTCGATTCCCTGCCAGGTGTTGCAGGCGGCGCAGGTAGCGGGCAAAGTCTTCGCGCTTTTCAAGATAGACGTTGTAGGCGACAAAGTCCGCATTGTCCGGCATCAGATATTCTGTCGTCGGATAGCTGGCATAGGCGAACAGGGTGCCGGGATGGCAATTGCGACCGGCTTCGATCATTGCTTCCAGGAATGACTTTACGCGGTCACGTCCAAGCCAGCGCACCAGTTGCGCGTTTACTTCGTTGCCGACAAAGTATCCAGAGACGGCGGGAGCTTCGTGGAACTCGGATACGACTCGCCGGGTAGATCGCAGAATACGCGGAGGCATGGCAGGATCGTGGAAAAAATCCACGAAGTCCTCCCAATTGAGCCCAATCAATGTCTGTAACCCGCGCTCGTCGCAGGCTGCGAGAAATTCATGCGTGGGCGATCGGGTGAGCCGTAGCGTATTGGCACCCAGCTCACAGATTTGATCTAAGTCCCGGTGATACTGATCCGGCGATGGCAATCCGTGGGGAGCCCGGCCTGAATCGAATGGCCCATAGGTGATACCCCGCAGCCATGCGTGTTCCCCGCCTAACTGGAGGAACTTCCCGTCGGCTTTCCAGGCATGGGGCTGAGGGCTGGACATCTGAGCAAGCATGCCACACTCGGCAGATCCGGCAACTCTAAGTATCAGGGAGTTCTTCAGGCAGGTACTGTCGGAACTGTGGCAATTTGAGGTTAGAGTAAGTGAAGCCGCACAAATGGGGCCTGAACCTATAAAGCACTACCGAGCAGAGATTGCGCAGAATAAGTGAACTCTAGCTGAAGATCGGCTGATCACTGGTCGGCCAGCACTTCCTCTACTAACTCCAGCAGTTGCCGGGGTTCGTAGGGTTTGGGCAGCACGGCACTGAATCCGTAATCCATGAATCGGGACATGATCGGGTCGTCAGAATAGCCACTGGAGACGATAGCGCGCACTTCTGGATCAATCGCCAGGATTTGCTCCATGGCTTGCGCGCCACCCATTCCCTCAGGGATGGTGAGATCTGTGATGAACAGGTCGAAGCAGTTATCGGCATCGCTGGCTTCGCGGAATGCGGCGACGGCTTCGCTGCCTTCTTGAGTGGCGACGACTTCAAATCCCCCCGTTTTCAGGTTCATCGCCAGGAGTTGGCGAATGAGGCGTTCATCTTCCAGGATCAAGACGCGCCGCTGACGATTGGATTGGGAAGGTCGGGACTCACTTGAGGGGTCCTTTCGCTCGACTTTAGGGGTGTTGGCCGCTGCCAGCCTGGCTGCTTCAATGTCTGGATGCACTGAAGGAGTGGCGGGCAGTTTGACGGTTACCGTTGTCCCTTGTTGTTCTTTAGATTCGATGCTGATGGCACCATTGTGCGCCTCGACGATCGATTCGCACACCGTCAAGCCGATGCCGCTGGCGTTGGCGCTCTGACGGGTGCTGAAGTAAGGTTCGAACACCTGGGAAAGGTCAGCCGCAGGGATGCCGTGGCCATTGTCTTCAAAGCTCCACTCGATCCACGCTTCGTCCGTTTCATCCGTTTCAGCATTGCCGATTCGCTTTATCGAAATAGTAATCGTTCCGTTTTCATCGATAGCTTGTTCACTGTTAGCGGCGAGATTCGACATCACGCGGCGACACTGATCTGGATCGATTTCAGCAAAGCCAACGTTATCGGCGATATCGAGTTTATAGCTGATGCCTTTCTTTCGCTTGTGCCCTTTGAACCATTGCTCAATGAAAGCGCCGATATCAGTGCGTCTGCGAATCGGTGCGCCGCCTTTTGCGAAGACCAGCAGCTGCTGCACCAGTGCCTGTGCCTGTAGTGTCGCGCGTTTGGACTCATCGATCTCAGCGCGGTAGGGCGCGTCATCCGGCGCGCGCATGCCAGCAATCGACAGATTCCCCAGCAGCACGGTGAGAAGATTATTAAAGTCGTGCGCAAACCCGCGTGCGAGATAGCCGAGCGATTCCAGTTTATCGAGTTTCGACTGCTGTTCGTCAGCGGTTTTACGCGCGGTGATGTTGGTCAGCAGAATGAGCAAGCCATTGGCGAACGGGTAGCAGCGCGCTTGAAACCACAGAGCCAGCGCATCAAGTTGAAGCTCGAACTCAGCGGGCTCATTGCGAGCAAGGGCCCGGTGCAGTCGCTGGTAGTAGCGGCTGTGCGCGGATTTGGGGAACTGGCTCCAGAACTCAGAGTTGAATAGTTCGCGTCGTTCCTTTTTCAAAAGTGACGCGGCAGGCGCATTCGCATAAGTAATTTTCCATTGCGGATCTACGGCAATGATTGGATCAGCAATGCCAGTGACCATGCCTGCAAGTTGCGCCCACGTCGTCAGTTCGTCGCCCGTGTCGGTGTCGATTTGATTCGCATCGTCCTCTGCATTTTGGCGTTCATCGCGCAGGCGAAACACGATCACCAGTCCGCACAGGCTGCCTTCACGATCACGCAGCGGAGTGGTATTATCTTCGATCGGCAGCAGTGCGCCATCGCGAGTAGTCAGCATGACGGAGCGCGCATTGCCCACAGGATCATCCGCTACTGCCACGGCCTCGCCGGACGAATAGGAAATCTTGAACACCTCATGGATGTAGCGTCCCAGTGCTTCTGTTATGGCCCAGCCAGTGATCGCTTCTGCTGCTGGATTGAGGAAAGTGATGCGGCCGATGAGATCGGTAGCCAAAACGGCATTGGCCATGCTGGTCAAGGTTCCCAGGTGGCGGGCGTTGGTCGCTTTGAGCTTCTTTTCAGTCAGGTGCCGCGCGGCTGCGACCTCTACCATTGAGTGTAATTCGCGTTCGTTGAATGGTTTCAACAAGTAACCAAACGCGCTAGCCTCTTTCGCCCGCTGCAAAGTTGCAGCATCACTCGCTGCGGAAAGAAATAGCACGGGGATGTCGTAATTTTTCCAGATCTCTGCGCCAGTGTCGATGCCATCCAGTGGGCCAGCCAGCCCGACGTCCATAACGATCAGATCGGGTTTATCTTCTCGCTC
>JBNMNB010000211.1:0-13304 GCA_051270635.1 Verrucomicrobiales bacterium
GGGACACACTTCGCGTGGTCGATCCAGCCCAGGTGGATCCCGGTGCGAACGCGGCACAACTCCTGCGTGACGCCATTCGAGCAAAGGATTCACTTCAGGGCGATCGAATTCTTGCCACCCTGAGTGGGAGATCTACTCAAGAGGCCTATGATGCGCTACAATTTGCAGTTCAGGATAAGCCCAATGTTCATGCAGTTGCCCTGGCGCATCGGGCCTGGGAAATGGTCGATATTCTCGGGCAGTCCCACGCGCATACCTTACTGCGTCAGAGCGTGCACTTTTCCTGTTCGAGACAGGATTATTCCAAAGGGAAGACGCTCCCCGATTTGCAAAAGGTGCTGACGACGCACTTGGACAAGCTGGCTGGCAAGCCGCCGGGCACCGGCAAAGCAGACGATGCCTGGGTCGCAAATTTGTCGCATCTGATCTACACCTCAAGTCGAGCACAGGCAGCGGAAGCGGTCGCCGAAGCATTGGCAGAAGGCATTTCACCAGAGGTCATAGGTGAAGCGATCGCTTTGGCGGCCAATGAGATCATCCTGCGCCAGACCAAAGATCGCACTCATGGAGATTCGCGCGGTGTGCATTCATCAGATGCGGTAAATGCGTGGCGAAATATCGCGCGTGTAACCAATGACCGCAATCAATACGCAAGCATGATTGTGGCGGCTTACCACGTCGCGGGTGCTGGTCAACAAGTCGTGGGGCCCGGTATTGTTGAGCTGTCGACGGATGACGATCCACTGGCATTGTTCCGAGACAAAGCAACCGAGACCGAACCCGATAAATTGTTGGGTGAAGCCGACGAGGCGATCCGCGCAAACGATCAGTTCCGCGCTGCGGCGGCAGTGCTTCGCTACAGTGAGCACGGTGATGCAAACGCCCGTCCAGTCTTCGATCTACTCTTGAAATACGCCATCAGCGAGGATGGCAGGCTACACGCAGAAAAGTACTACCGAACCGTCACCGAAGAATTTGCATCGATTCGACCAGCCTATCGCTGGCGCGAACTCATTACCCTGGCCCGTGCTACCGCCAGCACATACGGGATGACAAGAAAGGATCAACCAGGCGGTCGCGCGCCAGGCTACCTCGAAGCTCGTGAGTTGCTCAAGTTATCTTAGGGTTTGTTCGGAAATTAACTGTGCGAAGATGCGCAGGATTTTTTGTCAGCACCAAGGTGGATTTCAGCGCTGATGGATAAAAATATGGGCGATGTGATTACTGTCATGATCATTCTCGTAGCTGGAGCGATTTGGCTCTTTTGCCGATCGGGCGGAAGCAAAGCGAAACTCGACCTTATCGAGAGCATGCTGGAGGAGGAGGCTGAAGGTGAAGAGATCGAAGCCATTGTCACAATGGGTGATGCCGATTTCGTGCGCGCAATGCCAGCCTTACCTCAGAGTATAAGATGAAGGGCGCTGCGATGAAATTGGTAATGATGGGCAATAGTGCTCACTGGACGGCCTTTAAGAATTACTACAAGAACGACGAAATCTCCAAGTCGGTGAAGCAGTTCGTGGCTGACGCTCTTGAGAGACGAGGCCTCGCGATGCCCCCCCTGTAAGTCAGAGGTTACTCACTCACAAACCAGCGGGGCTGCACGAATGAATCAATCAGGACAGCATCACCCTCAAAGTCTTCAGGAATTCGTAGTTTTAGGATAACGGGGGCAAGATGTTGTGTCTTCAGCAACTCTGCGACGTATATTAGGCCGACGTTTTCACGTGATATGAAAGCATCCACGGTCTCGATTTTATCCGGGAAGATCAGTTGGACTGCCTGATAGGCTTCGACGCTGAACGGTTCAAAATATCGATCGGTCTGCCCCAAATAGACACGAAAGGAAGTCGGTGCTGACGGTCGATGCGTTAACAATTCATCTCTTGTCATCGGATTGTAAGCAACCGCTGTTTCCCAATCGACTGCTAGATGCCCTTGCTTCTCTTCAATAACGTATGGGTGGCTTTTGCCCCCTTCTGTTATTCCTGCTGTAATGTAGATGTTGGCATTGGAAATTTCATCAATCCGGTAAAGTCGACTTGCGACTCTGAGTTCTACAATGTCATCATTTTTGCTCATGGGATTATACAAAAGAACCACACCCCCATTTCTAGAGGTGTGGCTTCAACTAATTGAACGAATAAAATAAACCGACTACCTTTTCTGGCGTCGGAATAGAAGCGAAACACCTCCCAGTAAAATCAGAATACTGCTACTTGGTTCAGGAACGACAATCAAATTGAAGCCCATGTCTTTGAACATGTTTCGCGTAATTCCATCAATGGTGCGAATATCCAACCCCTCTGCGACTGCTGCCTCATGGTTCATCATCTTCGCATTTGCTCCGGTGAAGAAATTGGTATCCAAGTGCGAACCGGAACTACCGCCGGCCCATGTGGTCGGTGAGAACAAAGGCACTGGATTACCGCCATTTGCTGCCATGGCATTGGCGCCATTAAAGTACAAACCGTTGACAGCAGGAGTTGCACCGGTTCCCCCGACAGACGCTGCATTCCATCGTGTACCATCAAGTGCGAAAGTTCCCCCATCGATCAGTGCTCCAGTTGAGTCGCTGACGAACTGATCAAACGGTGCCCAAATTCCACCATTACCTGGAGTCGTTCCGAATCCATTATTTCCATTCTGAGCGATATCAGAAGAGAATCCAACTGCATGGAGTAGTTCATGAGCTGCCGTAGAAATTAAATCCTGCTCTCCAGGTTGAAAATCGTTCATTGATTCCCACATGAAATCCTCGAAGTTTCAGTTCACAGTTCCATCTGGCGCACCCGGATTAGGATCTGCTCCTCCTAGAATGATGATTCCAACGTCACCGCGACCACTGAAGCCGTTGACACCGGGGTTAAAATTGAAATTCGAACTTGCTGACGCCAGAGTAGTATCATTGGTTTCACTGCCATTCACGCTCATGTTGACAGTAGTGTTGTAGTTCACGAACAAATCAGCAACGATACCAGCCGCCTGCTGTAGTGAGGCACATTTCAATCAATAGTTTTGTTCGTCAGTAGCATAAGGCGTGACAGCGACGCGATGGGTCGCATAATGGGAGGATGCCTTGGAAAAGGACATGGCGGTGTTCTGCTGCTGCACTGATGACATTGGCGTTTTCAGGCTCTCTAGTGGGAGCCCGGGCAGACGTGTGGGATGCGCATGTTCGTCCACTTTTGGAAAACAAATGTCTGAAGTGTCATGGTGGTGTGAAGAAGAAAGGTGGGCTGGATTTGCGATCATTGTCGTCGATCCTGAAGGGCGGCGAGACCGGCCCGGCGGTGGTGCCGGGCCAGGTGGACGCGAGCCTGCTATTCGAGCTGATCCAGCCAGGGGCCGACCCTCACATGCCGCCAAAAGGTGAGGCACTGACATCGGATGAGACATTCCTGCTGCGCACCTGGATCGAGGGCTTGGACGGCAAAGATCTGGCGGAAGCGGCGGCGGCGAAGATGGCCGATTGGGATTGGGCACCACCAGAAGGAACCACGGTGCCAGAAGCGATCAACTTGCGACTCGCCGCTGGATGGCAAAAGGAATCGATCACCCTGGCGCTCACCTGTGACGATGCGACCTTTGCCCGACGAGCCTACATTGATCTGGCAGGGCGCATTCCTACTCCAGTTGAGGTGTCTGCATTCTGTGATGATGCGCGCCCGGAAAAACGTGGCTCTCTGGTGCATCGGCTGATGGAAAGCGACGAGTTTCCCAAGCACATGACGGTGATTTTTGATACCGTTTTCCTGCTGCGTGACCGCGATGGTAAGTCTGGTCGTGGTGATCGTCAGTCGAACCGTTGGTTTGATTACCTGCACTGGGCGTTCACCACGAACCGCCCGTGGAATCAGATGGCCTCCGACATGCTACTGGCGCGACCGAATGCGGAGGAGGAAATGGGTGCCGCCTGGTTTCTGGCAGAGAAAAAGGATGACCCTAACGCTATGGCAACGGAGACGGCTAGAACATTGTTAGGAAAACAGATCCAGTGCGCGCAGTGTCACGACCATCCGATATCGCCAGAGATCGAACACAAACACTACTGGGGGATGGTCGCATTTTTCAAACGCACCTACCGAGTGAAGACTCCCGAGGGCATTCGCGTGGCGGAAGCCGCGACTGGCGGTTACTCGGAATACAAAGATCTGGGCGGTCAATCGTTTGCAGCTGAACTGGCATTTCTTAACGGCAAGACACTGCCCGAGGAGCGCAACGAAGGCCCGGAATCGGCAGACCTTTACTCCGTGACTCCTCCCGAAAGCTACTTCGAACAAGTGGCAAAGAAGAGCGATGAGAAGAAAGAGAAAAAGAAGCGCAAAGGCCCGCCCGAAATGCCCGTCGCGCCAGTTCCGAAGCAATCGCGCCGGGCACTACTGGCGCAGGAGATCGTCAGCAACAATCCTGACTTTGCCGCTGCTGCGGTGAACCGTTTCTGGGCGTATCTGACAGGTCGCGGACTGGTGCATCCGGTGGATCAAATGGACTCGGCACATCCCGCCAGCCATCCGCAGTTACTGACGTGGCTGGCCCGCGATTTCGCCCTGCACGGATACAATGCCCGCCGCCTCATCGCCGGTATCATGGCATCGCACGCCTACCAGCTCGACTCCACACACCCCGCCGAACGCCCACCACTTGCCCACACTTTCGCCCGCATGGTGCCGAAGCCGCTCCCCGCCGAAGCACTTTATCGCTCGCTACTGGTGGCCTCCGGTAAATCGCCCCAGACCGACGGCAGCTTCGCAGATAACGACATCGACGACCACGACCGGCTCATTCTGGTGCAAAGATTTCCTGCACTGTTTCCAGAAGTCGTCAGTCCTGACGTCGGCCAGTCCCTGTTCTTTACCAACAATCCGCTGCTCGACGATTTCACTTCGCCAGTAGACGATGCCAGCACCGCCGCGCGCATGATCGCAGAACCCGACCTCGCCGCACGCACACAGCTGGCCTTCCAACAAGTCCTGAGCCGCGCTGCAGATGCAGACGAAGTGGCGCAGGCGGTCGCCTATTTCGAAAATCGGCCAGTCGCCACCGCATCGGAGCAACTGCTGTGGGCGCTCATGGCCAGCAGCGAATTCCGATTCAATCGCTAAGCTCGCTAAGCCACCATTCATCGCCAATGAAATCACCACAAGATCCCGCCCAGTCAGCAAACGCCAGCGTGCGCATGCCCAATCTCGATTCCCAGCCGCTATGGATCAAAGTGGCTGCAATGTCCGTCGCCGTCGGAGGCATTATCGCGCTTATCGCACTGTATATCGTGCGGCTTTAGATTTGGAGCGAAGTGCGAAGGAATCGGTGGTGCCACCATGTTTTCTTGGATCAAGTGTCGATCGAATGGTCGGTTTTCCTCCAAAGATTCGGTCTCTTCCCGTTTTTCACCGTCAAATTGAGCAGAATGGCCACTATAATTCTCGCGCGTAAGCTCTGGACGGTGGCGAATTCGTCCATTTCCCCGCTGGCGCGTGCGAGAATTGTCGGCTAGCGTCGCCGCCTTATGCTTCAAGCTGGAATTGTCGGACTGCCGAACGTCGGTAAATCAACTTTGTTCAATGCCGTAACCCGCACCCGGAAGGCGGAGGCGGCGAACTATCCGTTCTGTACGATCGAGCCCAACCAGGGCGTCGTGGTCGTTCCAGACGACCGATTGGCTGTGCTATCAGACCTTTCCAAATCACAGAAGCTGATCCCGACGGCGATCGAATTCGTCGACATCGCGGGACTCGTTAAAGGTGCCAGTGAGGGCGCTGGACTGGGCAATCAATTCCTGGCGAACATTCGCGAGGTCGATGCGGAGGTGCAGGTTGTGCGCTGTTTTGAGAATGATGACATCGTCCACGAGATGGGTAGTGTCGATCCACTGCGCGATATTGAAGTGATCAATGCGGAGCTCATCCTGGCCGATCTGGCCATGCTGGAGAAGCGCTACAAGTCGCGTGAGAAGAAAGCGAAGACGGGCGAAAAGGATGCCAAGCGTGAGGTGGAACTCATGGACAAGTTGATGCCGCATCTTGATAGCGGCAACCCTGCTCTAACACTAGAGCTATCTACTGAGGACAAGAAGCTGATGCATGATTTTTTCCTGCTCAGTTCCAAGCCGACGTTATTCGCCTGCAACGTATCAGAAAATGATCTATCTTCCGCTCAGGCCGAGCCCGAGAATCATCCGCTGGTGGCCCCGGTAATGAAGTATGCAAAGGAAACACACGGCGCAGAGATCGTGGTCATTTCCGCCCGCATCGAAGAAGAGATGATCGACCTCGACGCGGATGATGCGGCGATGTTTCTGGAAGAACTCGGCGTGAAAGACAGCGGCGTCACCAATTTGATCAAAGCCGTTTACAAGCTTCTGGGCTTGCGCACATACCTCACCACCGGTGAGAAAGAAACCCGTGCCTGGCCGATACCTGAAGGCTGCAAAGCACCGCAGGCAGCAGGTGTAATTCACACCGACTTCGAGCGCGGATTCATCGCAGCAGAGATTGTACACTACGACGATTTAGTGGGGCTCGGCTCGTATGCAAAAGCACGCGAAGCTGGTAAACTTCGCATCGAAGGCAAAGAGTATGTGATGAAAGACGGCGACGTCGTCGAGTTTCGCTTCAACGTCTAGTCTAATTCCTAGAGAACCCTGTATCCAGCACCCAGTCCCAGATATGATAGCACACGAGATGTTCAAGCAAATGTCCTCTGCACTCGCAAAGGAGCTTGTTGCCTTTTTCTACGAATCGGATCGCAACGTTTACAAGACCACCATTTCCACGCTGGCAACACAGCGTAAATTGCGTCCGGTATTTGTTACAAAGAAGACCCGTGATCTACAGTTTGAATGGGTCGTGAAAGCGCTGCAGACACGCCGCAGTGACGAGATCGCTCAGCACCTGCTGCAGGCCTGGCTGATGAAGGCAAAGTCTGACATGTTGATCGCATTTCTGGAAAAGCAGGGCATCGAGCACGACGGCACCGGCGCAGTCGATGAATTGCCCAAGACGCTCGATCCCGAGAAACTCAAAAGCGCGATTGATACACTGTTAGAGCAATACTCCGCAGAGGAAGTCACCCTCTACCTGCACATGTTCCAACTCCAGGAAGAAGGCGGCTGGCCAGAACTCGCCGAACTACTGGAAAAAGACCAGCGCCTCGAACTCGGCACCGCAACCGCAGCTCCCGAAGTGAAGAGTGAAGATGCAGCGTCAGAGTAGCTGGCAAAGTAGTGGACGCGCCGGATGACCACTCGGAAGGTTTGTTGCTCCCGCTCTGATAGCAAACTTGTGACTTAGATTGTTCGGGGCCAGTCACGTTGTTCCGGAGATGCTGGAAACCCGTTTATTGATCGCCGATCAGGTTTTGATTTTATGCGGATTTCGCCCGAGTTGATTGAGCAGCAGATTGATCGAATCAGGAGGGAATCGAGTTGGAAATCGTCGGGAAACAGGGCTCAGGAAACAGTGGCTTCAGAAGTAAAAGACTGATCAGCCTGGCGCCCCTCATAGCTATCGCACCGCTGTCGGAGAAGGACAAAGAATAGCTTGAGCAGGCGTGGGAGGCAGGTGGCAAATGTGTACCAAACATGGGATTCAGTTCGCGCCTGCCCCAGCCACGACAAGCTTCCTAGATTTCTGTCACACGGTAGAACACAAAGTCGCCCATGGCATCAACCGTGTCTGTATAGGTCGTCTCGTCACCCTCCGAATTAACACCGTCATCGAGTTCGACCCACGAGCCGGGGCCCTCTGCTTCGAGGCTGGTCGTGGTCTCGATCGCGTAGGTTCGGCCGGGGCGAGAGGTGAATGTAATGTCAATCGACGGGACGGATTCGTCATAGACGATTTCTGTGATCTCGAACGCCGAAGATGGCGCTCCTACACCATCACCATCGAAGATAGCCCGAATTTCCTCTTCGCTGAGCCCTTCGTCGTAGATGCGAACGTCGGCCATCGAGCCTTCCAGCATACGGCCGAAACCGTGGGCCAGAGCTCCGCCAAAATGCACAGGGTACGGCTCCAGTGAATCGGCGTCAGTCCAGTCAACTTCTTCATCTGTGACGATCGATGTGTCGATAGGTTGGCTGGTTCCACCGGTTTGTTCGTCCAAAACTCCATCGACATAGTGCAGGATCTCTTCGCCCTCACTCGCCCCGTTCGGAAAAACCGAAGCGACATGATGCCACTCGCCATCGATCACACTGCTGTCAGCAAAATTCTGACCGTTTGCGAATTCCGTGCGCATCCCGCCGCTGGCTCCGGGTTGTGTGCGAATGTGCCACTTCCGGGTAGGTTCATTCGAGCCCCAAGCGAGGAAATAGGCGTCTGTATCCTCAGTGCGTACCCACAATGCCACCGTCCGAGGATTGCTTCCTCCGATTCCCGGGAAATTGGTAGCGATGAAGGAATTGGCACCGAGAAATTCAACGGCGTTCTCCTGGTGAGGAGGCCCCTCTTCGCTCCATTCAATTTCCGCTTGTTCATCGAACTCAGCAATTGGCAAGAAACCATCGAATCCTCCCGCGATATCGTTGAACACGTCGCCGGAGCCCTCGTTCAGGGGCCAATGGGCGACGAGCCCTCCTTGAGCAAGTTGCCAGGAGTTTAACCCTGCAAACGTAAGGCCCAACAGTAAGAATTGATTGGTTCGGATCATATTACTATTCTTTCCAGCGGAGTATCGAACGGGAGCACGGGAACAGAATGAATCCCGTGATCCGCAAAGGATCAGGACTAGCCAATCTCGCTCATAATTTAAAGTAAAACCTTTGTCGCCTATACTGTCTGAATCGCATTCTCTCACACGCACCGTCGACAGTTGAGGATTTAAGGATCATGGCATATTCAATCTCCGAAATCGGCCAACGGCTCGCCGTCGGAGTCCGCGAGGTTGGATTTGGCAATCTTCAGTGTCTTGATCCTCCCATGAGTGTCAGTCTTTCTTGCGTCCCCGGCTAATTTTTGCGAACAAGAGGACATGGCTAATCCAACTTCCCACCCCACTCGGCGCAGATTTATTAAGACTACCACCGGTGCCGGACTCCTGATCTGCAACAGCAGCCTGGCTTTCGGCGACGAGACCAACGGACGCCTGAACATTGCAGTCATCGGTGTCTCGGGACAGGGAGAAGGAAATCTTGTGGCAGTTTCGGACGAAAACATCGTTGCCCTTTGCGACGTCGATGAGAGGCAGTCCGACCGTGCCCGGAAGGGCTTTTCAAAAGCCAAGTTCTACACAGACTATCGTCGTATGCTTGAGGAGATGGACAAGGAGATCGACGCGGTTGTGGTGAGCACGCCCGATCACACGCATGCCGTGGCGGCCGTGGCCGCCATGAAGCAGGGCAAGCACGTCTATTGCGAAAAGCCACTTGCGCGCACAGTGCACGAAGCCCGAGCGATGCGCACAACCGCTAACAAGCACAACGTGGTGACGCAAATGGGCAACCAGGGCTCGGCATCCGAAGGAGTACGCCGCGCCGCTGAGTGGGCATGGGCAGGAACGGCGGGCCCCATCCGCGAGGCCTACCTTTGGGTCGGAGACGGTGGCAAGGAACCGATGACTCGTCCCGAAGACAATCCTCCCGTTCCTGAGGGACTTGACTGGGATCTGTGGCAGGGGCCGGCGTCAGAGCGATCCTATCACCCCAGCTATTTACCGCGAACTTGGCGAAGCTGGCGACATTTCGGCAGTGGCGGACTGGGCGACATGGGATGCCATACGGGGAACTTGGTCTTCCGTGGCCTGCGACTGGAGAAACTTTGGGAGACAGCCGCCGATAGGGAAAAAGTCGACCGTGTGATTCGAATCGAAGGTGAGGCCACCGGTGTGCACGAGGAAGGATATCCCACCTCGATGCGCGTCCACTACCACTTTCCAGCTCGCGGCGATCTGCCACCAGTTAAACTGACAGTCTCCAGCGGCGTCGATACACGACCGGCGAAGGAGCTGGTGCACGGCGAAGAGGTCGGTAGCTTCGGTGCTCTGCTCATCGGCTCGAAGGCAAGCATCTACTCCTCGGATCCGTGGAATCGAAGTTCTTCACTTTTGCCCAGGGACAAATTCAAGGACCTGAAGGGCCCGGATAAAACGCTTCCCCGCGTAAAGAGTCATCACGATGAGTGGATCGATGCCTGCAAGGGCAAAGGAAAGACCTTTTCGAGCTTTGATATCGGCGGCCCACTGACTGAGCTGATTCAGCTTGCCAACATCTCAGCGCAAGTGGGAGAGCCGTTCCACTACGATCCCGTCACTGGCGAGATCCCGGACCATGCCAGAGCAAGCGGCCTTCTCAATCGGGATTACCGAAAAGGCTGGACTCTTTGACCCCGAGTATACCGCTAATACTTTTCAGCGTTCAGTCTCGGCAAGAGCCCGTCGAAGAACTCACGTCCCCAAAGCGCCAGTTCCTCCGCATCACGAATGAACGAAAGCACGTCCGCCTTCGCTGCCTCGAAATCGATTTCGGTGAAACGCTTCGACAGCCGCCCTCGTAGAGCTTCGAGAGTCAACGGGGCACCCGTCCAATGGCCCATCTGCTCCATACGCGGTGCCGCCATAGAACGACGCGTGCTCGTAGAATTTCGACCGCCACAGCCCGAGCAGCGCAAGCTCTTGGACGATTTCCTTGAGCGCGTTCTCGTAGTCTGCAAAAGACTCCGGACGATAGCGCGCGAGCATGGTTTCAAGAGCGTCGTTCATGACTTGATCAACTTCACGCTCTGCTTTGCCAACCAACCCGCCAGCGCGGTGACCGAAGCCCGGCGATAGTGTCGCGCGATTTCCTTAACCAACTCTACATCGAACTCCGCAAGGTTCTCAACATCGACTCTCAGCTCATCAGTGAGCAAGGTAGGCACGTCCCGTTGCGCCCGCAGATTTCTTACAAGCGCCACCCGGTCACACAAGGCTTTCTCGGGAGACGCCAGCAAATAGCTGCCGCCCTCCGCCTCGACCAGAGCGACACCCGCCAGGAAAACGCGGGCGGTCACCGTCCGATAAGAAAACCGTCCCATCGGCGTCTTGAACAAACGCGGGCGCTTCGTCGAGATGCAGGTCACCTCGTCCACCCGTTCCGGGATCAACCCGTGGTGTGAAAGCGCAGCCTCCAGGCTTACATAAGAAGGTCCATAGATCAGCCCCGCCAACACCCACCGATCGACTGCCGCCCCGCCCGCCACATAGAGCCCCTTTTTCACCCGCACGATCTTCCCTGAGCGGCTCAGCGCAGCCAGCTTGTTCCGTGGCGCATCAAACCCTGCCAGTCGTTGCATGGCCAACTGGTAGTCGAACGGACAATCCGTTGGCAGGTATATTTTTCGATTTCGAACCACTATGTTGGACATAATTCAACTTACTGGTAAGAAAAGAGGTTTTTATGAAGTGCGACACCTGCACTTGACCGATGACATCAAAGGCGGGCGGGCTGCAGATCGCAGACTTTCTGAGAGGCGCGCTAGAGTGCAATGTCTAGCGAGTGTAATTAGACTAATAATATAATCCCGGGCCCCATTGACGGCCTTCACAACTCCTAGGGCCAGAACCCCTTGCTTTTGAGATAGCGCGAAAAATATACCAGACCCAACATGATCGGAATTTCCCAGAATAGCCCCATGGTCGTTCCTAGAGCAGCTACCGAACCAACTCCGTAGGTGGCAATCGCGGTGGCAATGGCGATTTCGAAATGGCTGGAAGATCCGATGATGACAGTGACGACCGCTTCTCGATACCTCAAGCGGAACAGCTTCGTCATCAGGAGATTGAATGCGACAACAATGAAGAACCCCAACAGTAGCGGCACCGAAATTAGTAGGAGATATTCGGGGTTTCCCATGATGGTGGCACCATTCAGCGCAAACAAAACTATCAGGGTGACCAGCAGCGCGCCGATTGAGATCTTCCCGAGAGCTGGACGGTAAACTTCATCAAACCATGCCTCGCCTCTCCACGGGATGATGATTTTTCGGGTCAACAATCCGAACACCATGGGCAAGCCGATGAAGATAAGAACTGAAATCAGCAGACCCCAACGATCGATCTCGATATTCTGGATCCCTGTCAATAGAGCCACCAGAGGAGCATAGAAGACCATGATTGTGATCGTGTTGAGACTGGTGTTGACGACATTCTGCTCCTGGTTGCCGTTGGCCATCGCCCCCCAGATCAGAACCATCGCAGTACACGGGCTGGCGCTGAGAAGGATGACAGCTACGAAGAGCTCCTCGTGATCCGACAAGAATAGTTTAGCCAACCCGAATCCGACCAGAGGCGCGACAAGCCAATTGGAGAAGAAAGTCAGCAAGATCGGCTTGGGAGTTTCCTTGAGCTTCCGCAGCTCCGATCCCTTCAGGTTCAGAACCGCCGGATACATCATGAAGAACAGGCAGAGGCCGATTGGGATCGAGATGCCGCGAATAGAAAGACTCTCGATGGATTCACCAATCGTGGTGTAGCGGGACAGGAATGCGCCAGCGACCATGCAAAGAGGGATCCAGAGCACCAGGTACTTTTCGAAAGTGCCCAGTTTTACCTCTGATTTTTCTGCACTCATCTTCTCAGTTTATCCAGAATCTCAGCGCAGCTAGCAGGCAATTCGCCCTTAGGGCCTGTTCGGAAATAACCTGCACAAATCTGCTTGCCTTTTTGGCCGTCACCCGCGTTGGATTTCAACTCAGATAGCTCGCTATCATCGCTGAAATTCGCCTTGGTGCTGACAAAAAATCCTGCGCATCTTCGCACAGTTAATTTCCGAACAAGCCCTAAGTTCTCCAATTCGTTTCTGAGGACTACTCTTCATTGATTCGAGAAGGTTGCTGCGCATCGATTGTCGCATTATTATTCCTCGTCTTTTTTTTCGTCTCTGTCCCTTTTCTCGTCTCTCCCTTTCTGACACCGATTCCCTCACCGGTCAGCGCCGTGACAACGACCGTAAATGGAGTCCATTTAAGCGGTGACGATCTATGGGCTCATGGTGGGTCGAGAAGGTTGCACCCTGGCTCGAACAGCAACTGAAGAAGATCGAATGTTTGAATCCCCTACTTGCCCTGGCTCTTTGCTTTGATTTGTTGGAAAAGAGTATCCATGCTACTTCGGATCATTTCCCGGCGCTCAGATTCGGGAATCGGTTGGGCGTAGAGTTTGGCTTCCCATTCTTTTGCAAACAAACCAACCATAACAGTAGCCTGGTAATGAAAGCTTTGAAATTGCACGAAGATTTCGCCCTTAAGATCGAAGGGAGTCGCGGATTCGCCCTTGAACCCCTTCAGGTTATAGGTGATTCCGATTCCGCCAATATCGTCGGTTAGAGG
>JBNMNB010000212.1:0-13231 GCA_051270635.1 Verrucomicrobiales bacterium
ATGAACGTAACAAATTGTTCATGAACCGTGCAGGCAAGTCGTTTAGTGATGTGTCAGGAATTTCGGGACTGGACAACATTGGCGACGGCCGTGGTTTCGCTCTCTTCGACTACAATCGCGATGGTCGGCAGGACATCGCCTTGGTGAATGCCAATGCGCCGCTGTTCAATCTCTACCGCAATGCGATGAAGAATCAGGGCAACGTGATTGCCGTCAGGTTCGAAGGCAGCAACAACGCGGCTTCGCCCTCAAGAGCACAAACCAACCGTGACGGTTATGGTGCCCTAGTCATTGCCAAAGTCACCAACGGCCCGACCTTGAAACGCGAGCACCGTTGCGGCGAAGGCTTTGCCGCCCAGAATAGCAACACCATGCTGATCGGCATTGGCAGCGCTGAAAACGTATCGCGGCTAACAGTGCGCTGGCCATCATCAAGACAGGTCTACACATTGCAGAACGTCGCAGCTGGAGCCCTGGTCACGGTGCGTGAAAGTACCACCAAACCATTCGAAATGGGCACCTACCTAAAATCGCGCCCAGTGGCTGATCGGCCACTAACGGAACGACCAACGATTTCCTTTGCTGGACCTGCAAAGCCAGGCTCGAAACTCCGCCTCTACATCACCACGGCCACCTGGTGCGAGGCCTGCCTCCGCCACTTGCCACAAATCAATGCAATGACCAAACTACTTGCTGCAGACGGCATCGAAATCTTCGCCATCCCAATCGATCCAGAAGACAACAAAGCCAAGCTGGAGAAGTATCTTGCGAAGTGGAAGCCAGCCTATCACCTGATGATCGACTTACCGGTCACGGAGCGTGCCAAAGTAAACTCTTTCCTCGCCAATCACACGGGAACAGAAAGCCCACCTCTTCCATCGTCGGTCGTCACGGATGCTGCGGGTCATGCATTACTGGTTACCACAGGAATCCCGACTGTCTCAGATCTGCGGCGGTTGTTGGATCGAGAGTAGTAGTGTCGAATTGCGGCGAATGATCCTCGTGATGCTGATCGTATGCGAATCCTATGAGTGCCTTATTGGGCAGTATTGTCGTGAGCTGAATCCGGTCGCAGTGGTTGAGCAGGCAGGCTAAGGGCAATGGCCTGAGTTTGCCATAAGCATGCCCTCCTTCGCCAACTGATCGATGGACGGGGTTTCATGAACTCACTGCCGTAGCAACCGATGTCCCGCTGCCCTAGCGAGGAAGAAGATGATGTTAGTTGGTTTCGCCTGAGCGATGCCGCACAGGCAGTGCCCCATGAATAGGGCGGTGAAAGTTAGGAGTGTCCGAGTCATGGTGTTGAGATGTTAGATTTGGGTTTCGGATCGACTGTCCAACCTGGAGTGCTGGTCTTGCCATAGTAAGGATAGTGATCCCAATCGACCCCTCCACCTGTGACGCGAGGATCTTTGGTGGACTCAAGGTGATCAAATAGCTGCTTCCGCAATGCTGCCTGAGTTTCCGCAATCCGAACCGAACCAGCCAGGTTCACCATCTGATGCGGGTCGGTCTTCAAATCGTAAAGTTCCTCGGCAGGTCGCATTCCGAACGCCAGTTCCGCCAACTGCGCCACGCCGTGTTCGTTGCGATGCTCCATCATGAATGTCTTCGTCGGTGCCGAATCGATTTCGCCAAACGGAATCGATCGCGCACATACCAACGGATCGGGCGAACCCGCTGGCCAACGAGTGGGTTCAAAGTTGTGGATGTAGAGATATTCCGCCGTTCGAATCGCACGGCATGGATAGCCTTTGCCGCCTTTGCGGCAGCCATCGTGCCGCTCCATCGCGATATAGGCTGCGTCGCGGTTCTTAGCTGTCTTGCTGGCGAAAGTGCCGAGCAAGCTTTGCGACGTCATCATCTTTGGCGATTCCAAACCAGCGGCTTGGAGAAAGGTCGGCGCAAGATCACTGAGATTAACGAACGCGTCGACGACTCGGCCCGGGTTGGTGATTCCGTTCGGCCAGCAAATCGCCAGTGGAACTCGAGAACCAGCATCGTAGAGGCTCGCCTTGGCGCGGGGAAACGGCATTCCGTGATCACTCGTTACCACAATTATCGTGTTGTCCAATTGCCCAGTTTCTTCCAGCATCGCGATGGCCCGCGATACCATCAAATCGAAATGCTCGACTTCGACGAGGTAATCGAGGATGTCGCTACGCACCGTTTCATTGTCGGGAAAAATCGGCGGGACGATGACTTCGTTAGGATCTTTCCCCGTTCGTTTGCCCGCGCCCAACTCGTAGCCACGATGCGGCTCGGAGGTCCCCAACCAGAAGCAGAACGGATCTTCGGCAGGCTTTTTGGAGAGGAAGTCTGCGAAATTGCCAGCGTAGTCGGTGTTGCGAATCGCTTTGAAAGGCGGCTGTAGCGTTAATGACTGAAACGCAGCACCTGCAGGATTCTCCGTCCGTCCGCCCGGTTCCAACCGGCCGGGGCTCCAACCTTTGCCCGTGTAACCGACGAAGTAACCAGCCTCCTTTAGCAATTCTGTGTAGGTCGCGAACTTAGCGGGTAGCGTGCTATGGATATTACCCGCCTCTTCCAGTCGCCAGATGGGTTGCCCTGTCAGTATGGCGCTGCGCGAAGGACCACAGGTTGGCGCATCGCAAAACGCATGAGTAAATCTCAGGCCTTCCCGCGCGATACGATCAAACCCTGGCGTTTGCACAACGGGGTCGCCATTTGCGCCGGTGTGAGCGTAGCTTTGATCGTCCGAAATACAGAAGAGGATATTGGGGCGAGTCTCGTCTTCTGCGTGGGCAGAACCCGTGCAGAAGGTTTGTATCGCGAGGAGTGCGAGTGCAGCACTCGGAAGGCTATTCCAAAAGGATTTTCTCATATCTTTAAATTCTAAAATATTCTAGGCGTGACTTTGCATGGGCACGAGTTCGAGATCACTGAGTTTTCCGATGTTGGGCCGCTCACCATGACGAATCGGGGTTGTCTGCGATCTCATGCTGCTTTGAACCGTATAACAAGTGTAAATCTGATTCAACAGGTCGCCAGACTCAACGTGCGGCGGGCCAAGGTCAGGTGACCTACTCCTTCCCCACGGCCGCATTGAGCGTCGATGGAGAAAGCTTGGCTTCCTCCATCCACAAGGTGACGTGTCCGTTAGGTGGCACTTGTTTCCCTCGGAAATCGGGATGAGGACCATGATAGTGGGTGACGTTTCTGAAGTGCGTGTAGCGCAAGAAGTTGATGATTGCGATGGTCACCTTGCCGCCTTCGAACTCTGGTAGGATATCGTTGTAAAGGTAGCCCCCGCGGATGCCGGTGTAGCGGAAGAAGCCGCCGTTTATTTCTGTGAGGGGTTTGCCGTTGACGTAGATGGCGAACCCTTCCCCCGAGCGATCGCAGCCAGCTCCGCCGAGGATCAGGCGGTAGGCATGCCCTTCTTTCACCGCTGGAATGTCAAAAGTCTGTCGCATGAGGAGCACTTCGTTCTTCCAGAGCGTGGTCGGTAGTTCACTACAACCACAGAGAGCGCCGTTGCAGCGCGGACGGCGGCGGTCGAGCTTGTCGCCCATGCGTCCGAAGGGGGCTTGGCCGGTCTTCCAGCCAGCCTTGGCCGAATCGAAATCGGTGGCGAACCAGTTCTCCATCCCTTTCGGAAACGTGATCTCACGGTAGCGGTCACTCTTCGCGAGTTCCTGTTTCTCCGGTGGATCGAAACTGAAATACGACCAGCTGGTGTTGCGCATCTCTGGGCCGAAGGGCTTCCACCCATATCCCGAAACCCCGGCCATGTCGTAGTAGCCTATCAGAGTGTCGAGATCGTTGCGAATATCTGCTGGTGTCTTTGCAGGTTTCTCGCCAGTGACGATTCCCTTGAGAGAACCACGGCTGTTCTCGGCAAAGGCCGACTCCAGAAACGCAGGAACCATCTCCTCCATGAGGATCGGTTTGAGCGCCTGCCCCATCTCCCGGTAGTAATCGGGAGCGTAGTGGGGACCTCGCTTGTTGAAATTGCCCGTGACGGCATCCGAGAAGACTGTGGCGATATCCGGGTGCTGTCTCGGCTTGGGCTCGACTGTCAGTGTCTCCGCCTGGCCGCCTTGCAGTTTCACCATGGCACGCCCGAGCGCATCCCCGGTGAGCACGTAGGTCTCGGCATTGTGATTGTAATGATAGCCCGTGTTGGTGGGCGATTCCCCGCGCGAACGCCAGAACGGCCGGGTGTCCACGCTAGCCACATTGCCAGCGAACTCAGGATGCTGCTTCGGATCACCGACAGCCATCTGCGCCTCCCAGGTCATGAAATGCCCGGGCTCCATCTCCATCCCGCTGAAACCAACCGTGGCCACCACCGCCGGCATCTTCGGCGTCTTGAACTCCTCGCGTAGGTCCTGGATCAAATGGACGAGATGTTTCTCGTAATCAGCTTTGGCAACGTTCTTGTCCTTGTGCCCTTGGAACCAGACGAAGCCAGCAATCTCGTAACCTCGTCCGTTGTAGTTCGGCACGACCTTGTCGATGTTCGTGAGTGTCTTGCGCACGCCCGCGACCAAGGCGTCGTATTCATAGCCGCAGTATTCGTTGGCCTTCTCTTCCTCAGTCTTGCCACTGGAAGGCGGGCGGAAATCGAAGCTCAGCGCGCGGTTGCCCATGGAGGATTCGATCAACAGAACCGGTTCCTCATGGTAGGTGCCCATGACGTAGCCGAAAGGAACTTCGGGACCGATGAACTTTCCGTTAGAAGTGGCGGTGAGCGGGCCGCCGCTGCCGCCTTCTTCCTTGGAGATGCGCGTCTCCCAGTAGGTCACGTCGTTGCGCACTGTCCACTCGCCTTTCTCATCGGCAAACCAGGAGTACTTGCCTTCCTGATTGAGTGTGGCGAGATCGCCGTGCCCTTTGAGATCGATGTGCTTGAGCCAGAGTGCGGCGGACCCACCTTTCATGTAAGTGATGGTGATCGGGTAGCGCTTTCCCTGTTCGAGAGGAACCGGCGAGATCACCGCTTCTTTGCCAGGATCCTTGCGATAGACCTCCTTGCCCTCTAACGAAACGACGGCGTGGGTGCTGTCCTCGAAGCCAGCATGAATCTCGTGCATCCCCATCATCGGCACATCGATGAAGGCCTTCGCTACCACGGTGTGAGGACCGTCGATGGACGGCAGTTGTTCCGAAACCGTGCCGAGCGCAACGGTCGTCTCCTTGACCGGCTTCATGGCGCCGTAGTCCGTGCTCGCGCTGTAGGCTCCTGAGTAAACAGCAACTTTTGCGCCCTTCGGTGCCTCCTTGCGGGCACTCTGATAGACTCCATGCGTGAGGAGCGCGGAAGGCCCGACCGGCATGCGGCCGATCTTGATGTTAGGGTCCGCCGAGAGGTGGATGCTAGGATAGACAGGTTGGGATCCCTGAAGGTAACCGAACCCCACCATGTTGGATTGTCCGGCCAAGAGGTAGACCTTGACCTTGCCATCGGACGGCGGCGTGCTGTCGGGTCGTGGCAAGATCGCAGGCACCTCGACGGCCATGGCAGGGACACAGCCTAGCAGAAGACTGAATAGGAAAGCAGGAACTCTTGTTCTCATGGTTGTCATTTCGTTGTCTAGCATCCCATCTCCATGGACGGCGAAGGCATGCTCGAGAGTTGATCAAGAACTTCAAAGCCTGTCAAAGAATCCATGCAGCCTCCGCCGACCCATGCTTGGCTACGCGCATGGTTATGGATCTCTACATCAAGCCAGGTTGCCCCTGGTGCGTCGATGCCGTCAAGTGGCTCGATGATCAGGGCTACGTCTACAACACGCACGACGTGATTTCAGATAGCGCCAAGATGGATGAAATGATCGCCATCACCGGCCAATCTCTAGCTCCTTGCCTTCGGATCAGTCGGGAAGGCGGCGAAGATCTCGTTCTTCCAGACTTCGGCACCGATGAATTGATCGCCTTTCTCAAGAAGCACGAGCTAAGCGCCTAACTTATTGATCTTTCGCTTTCGTCTGGAAGTTGTGATTGGGTTTCGGGAAGCATGGTATCTCAAGAAGAAGTCAACACGCTCATTGACGAAGCAGGCGGTATTGACCTGAAGCCAGAATCGATCAAACGGTTTGTCTCACGCCTCCCTAAGAGTGACGATGTTCTCGCGGCTGCGCTGATGCATTCAGCCGACATGCGAAATATTCGGGCCTTTCAAGCATTGTATTTCGCGGCACTCACAGGGGACCGGCCGATCCCGGCGACCGCCATGGTGGAAGGTGCGGCCTTGATTGAAGACGTCCGCTTGCTGCTCAGTTCCATACTGAAGGTTCAGGGAGACGTGGTCGCCGCACTCACCGAGTCCGTTCGCCGCGGGCGGTTGTCCTCTGAACGGGAATCGATGTGCCTAACACTTGCTTGGCTAGCTTGCAATGAGCGGGGAATCGAGGCTCCTCAAGAGCTGATCCTAGAGACGCGTCGAAAGATCCGAACCGCTTTTCGGGGGCGCAGTCTCGTAGCTCTTGTTCAATACGAAACCATCGCTGAATTCACGGACGATCCGGTGATCACGAACCTCACAGGATCAATCGAGGGTCGCAGTGGAGGCATCAAAGCAAGCCTAACTAAATTGCGCCGCCAAGCCATCGAGCTGCCTTGGAATGTTGCCGCAGTCACCGATCTACCGAGTCAAGAGCGCGTACACTCAGGCTCGACATTAGTTAGAGAAACGCCACGCATCGGGCGCAATGATCCTTGCCCCTGCGGTAGTGGGAAGAAACACAAGAAGTGTTGTTTGGAAAAGTCTAAGGGTTTTGACGATTACTCTACAGATGGCGTGAAGATTTCCGAACTCAAGATCGCGCCGGAACTCGGTCTGACGCCGTCAAAAGTCAGCCAGATGCGAAGCTATGAGGTGTGGAATCTCCGTCCAGACAAGATTCCCGACTCCATGCGCATCATGGTGGCCCGGCGCCTCATCTTGTTTGGAGACTTCGAACGCGCTCGAAAGGTCTTGGAACAGCAAGCTCCAGAGAATTACGATATCGGACATCTCGAAAGTTTGTACTTTGATCTCTTTGAGGGAGACGAGGGGGACTATGCCCACCTGCGTTGGTTCACAGCGTGGGCTGCGGGGGCGTTTGAAACCTATTTTGAAGCGGATGCTGCTCTTGCGGACCGAGAAACGCTTGTTTCCATGTTAGTATTCAAAGCCGAAGAAGCCTTTACCGCGACACTAGCTGAAGATGTGATGGCGAGAGTCCACTACACGAGTGTGGCACTAGCCGCGTTCCAGCTTTCCAAGCCATTGGGCATCCTCATCGCTCGCGGCGTTTTGAAAGACGCTGAGACGATTCACCATGAATCCATCCTCGACGCCATCGAGAATGCTCGTGATGAACTAGGTCTTGCGGGAGACGATCAAGCGATTCGAATCTCCCAAGCCATTGAGGATCACGAAGATGTTGCCTTCGAAACTTCCTATAAACTATCAAAAGAACAAGCGGCGGCAAAGAAAGAGGTTGAAGCGAGACGGCAACAAGCAGCGAAGCTGGAAGCGCGCATTCTGGCTTTAGAGGAAGACCTAGCGAATCTGGATGACAAGACAACGGAGAGCGCCAGATCCAAAGCTCCCAAGGTTCCAATCGCAGATCCAGAACCAAAACCTTCACATTCACATTCAGACAACGAGATTCGGGAACGTCTGGCAGAGATCAAACGGCTGAAGACCAACCTCAAAGCCGAGCATGAACAGCACCAACGCATAAAGCGCCAGTTGGAGAACGCTCAAGAAGAACTATCCACCGCCCAACGGGCTGAACGTACCGAGGAAGTGTCTGTTCAAGAAGACCCCGAAATGGACCATCTCGAACCCGTTTCCGAGCGTGCCCGCGCCCGGGTGTGCCTTCCAGAATTCTCTGCGAGCTTTTCCGATGCCCTTGAGAAAGTGCCGGATAGTCTCGCCGCCCAAGCGGTGAGCATGGCGGGGCGACTCGCCGCTGGTGATAAACATGCCTGGAACGGATGCCGTCATCTCAAACAATCTCAAGGACTGATGCGGCAGCGCCTTGGCCGCAGTCACCGCCTCTTCTTTCGCTGTCATGAGAAAACGATAGAATTTATCGACTTGATCCATCGACAAGACTTCGAAACATGGTTGCGAAAACACACGCAGGCCTAATTTCGCTTGGGTAGCTTTACATCCATGATGCCAAAGTGTCAGCGGTCACATGAAGACCTGAGGCATTGATCGCTTACCCGCGAGACAAAGGTGATTGAGTATCGATCGATCCGAAGATGACCAAGAACAGCAAAGCGTCTCCACTGCCTTGCTCGTATTACTCACGCTTCTATGATTCGATAGGTTGTTTCTCGCTCATTGTCATCGATCATCTAATAACAAGCTCCGTATTCCTGCTGTCGCAAGCTGCGAATTGCTCAAAACTGTTTGGGAGCCAATTGCATATTGAATCTATTTCGTCCACACAAGGTCATCGAAACGGCCGAAATCACTGTCGAAAGAATGCACTGGTTGGTTGGCCGCCACACCATAGGCCGCGAGGCATGCATCTACGAAATGCAGTTTGTTGTGGGAGCGATAGCGTTTCAGGGCGTCGAGCATCACATCTTCGTCTCGTGCCTTGATTCCGCGACTTGTGAGGAATGCGGAGAGGCGATCGCAAACCTCTACTTTTGGCATCTTGTAGAAGGATTGAAGAGTGTAGATGGTCTCGGCCAGAACCAGGGGAAGAACTTCAAGCACGACGGCTCCGGCATCCGCTTCCGTGATGATCTCTTTCGCGCGTTCGGCACGTGCGGGCGGATCTCCAGTGAAGAACCTGAGAAGCACGTTGGTATCGACGAGCCGGATCTCGCTCATCCTTCCGAACCCTCTTGAGCGGCTTCGCTCGCCATGATTTCACAGACGGCATCTTTCTCTTCTTTAATCCCTGGAAAGGGAACCTTGCTTTTGAGCGATCCAAAGAGCGTCAAGGCACTGGGCTCAGGCTTCACGATGACGGTACCATCCTCCTCAATGTCCCATTGAAGTCGGGAACGAGGCTTCAGCCCCAAAGCTTCCCGGACCTGCCGGGGGACAGTCGTCTGCCCTTTGTCTGTTAATGTTGATTCTACCATGGCGGTTCCTTACGTGCTCTCGGTTTCCAACCTAGCACGGATCGCATTACCATGAAAGGTTTCCTTACCCTTGAACGTCCTCGGAGAATGGATCAACCAGGACTCCAGCAGTTCTTGATTGTGGATGATGCCATCGACGGGACGGTTTGCCTTGCTAGCGTTGGCCTGCAAGCATGACGCCAAAGTGGTGGAGCACGTTCTTGGTCAGCTGACTCAGCGCTTCATCGTGATAAAGACTCCAGGCGGTGGCGATGGATCCGGTGTGAAAGACCTTTCCGCCTTGGGGGCGTTCCCAGTAGATGATTTCGGCGATGGTTTGGTCGTCGCCGAAACGTGGTCCGTGCACTTCGGCGTTGAAATCGAGCACGTTTCGTTTGTCGTGGCTGCTTGCTAGGGTGGTGATTCCTTCGGGTTCGACGAGCCCTTTCCTTGCCGGGTCGTTGGTCGCTCGGAGGATGGTCGAAAGCCTGACATCGTACTCGTGACCGACGGCACCCATGCCGGTGGAGGTGAAACCAAAGGTGTCGCCTTGGTTCAGGTCGAGCTTGTGCGGTCCTTGGAAAAGGAAATGGTCTGGGAGATCGACTTGGTAGGGCTTGAAGTTGGCGCCGGACCAGCCGATACAGGTCAGGCCGACGAGTTGCCACGCGGGGTAGCCGCAGAAACGCATCAGGCTGCCGCGTTTGAAATCGTGAGAGTGATAGAGTTCGCCAACTTGGGCGTGGACTCGACCTCCGATGTTCTTGCCGAACTTGCGGCATTCCATGACTTCGCCAGTGTCGTCGAAACTCACTCGCCAGAACATGGTGTTTCCTGACATCACCACGGCGGCGCCGCCATTCTTCAGGTAGCGATCGAGTCCGTCGTAGGCTTGAGCCGACCAGTACTCGCTGTGCCCGTTGATGCAGACGGCTTTGTAGTCCTTCAGCACTTCAGGGTTCTGGTGCAGATCGTGATCGGTGAGGACGTCGTACTCGTAGCCGTGCTTGTCTATCCAAAGGTGAAGAAAGCGTTCGCCGCGCAGCAGGTGGCTGTAGGAGTCATTGATGTAAGTCTTGTTAGGGCCGGCGGCAGGCCAGGGCACCTTCATGCCGATCTTGTAGGTGGGCTGACCGCTGTGATGATCGCTGTAGCAGCTGTAGGTCGGAGCGTTCGGGTGGCTGTTTCCCAAGCCGCCGGTGCCCATCTGAAGGAGGCCGGGGCCGTGATTGGTGGGGAAGGGGGCTGAGTTGTAGGCGAGCCAGGTATTCGAGGAGACGAGGACTAACACAGGCGCTTTGGGGCGTGATTCGGGGCGACGCACGATGAAGGTGGTGTGATAACGCATCGGTTTGCCGTCGATTTCGAAATCGAACCGTCCTGCATAGACACCGGACTTGGCGTCGGCGGGGACGCGGAAACGATGATTGATGTCCCAGCGCGCGTTGTAGAGTTCATCGGCGGCCAATCGCAGCCCGTGACCACGTTTGGGGTCTTTGGTAGGGTCGTAGTCCACATCGTGCCGACCGATCGCTGCGGCGTCAAAGCTAGGTCCGCCGATCATCCAGGTGCCTCGGTTGATGATTTGCCCATCGCGTCTGTCGGGGGCGACATCGGCGACTCGCGTGCCGCGCTCTTCGGTGAATGGCCAGCAGGCAATCACGCTGTCTCCACTAGGGATGGTCAGTCCTCGGTCGGCCAGGCGCGCTGTGATTTGATCCTTGCTGAGGGCGCGATCGTGTACGGTCACCATGGCGAGATCGCCGTTGTAGAAACTCGAAGCCATGCCTTCGCTGCCGTAGGCGCCTAACCGAAGCGCGGTTTTTCCGGGACGAACCACGTCGGCGAAGAGAAACTCGGCCGCCTGCTGACCGTCAATGAAGATGCGTTTCCTCTTCCCATCCCAGGTAGCCGCCACGTGAAGCCAGGCATGCGTTTTGAGGAGGCCCTGCTCGGTTTCATGCAGCGAGGAAGGATCGAAGGCTCCGCCTGATCCTGTCAGAAAGGCGATGCGCCCTTCGTTGATGAACAATCCGATGCCAGCGTGGTTAGGAAAGTCGTGCTGGGTGATCAAGCCCTGCCAACTGGCGAGGTTGAATGGTCGTATCCAGCATTCTAACGTTAATCCAGGAAGCCTTCTGTCGGCGGGGAGTCCCTTGTTCACGTGCACGTAGGATCCTGGATGAATAGGTTGGGACTTGGGCTGCTCGGTGCGGAACGTTTCGAGCACCGGATCCTGATCGCGGTTCTCTGGGTCGGCGCCCAATTACACGACGCTCAATTGATAGGGCACGCTGCTGCTGACCCGGAAGTTCACTTGCTCGCCGGCGGCGATGCTCTTCTCGGCGTAGGCGTGCAGTCCTGGCACGGTCACCGCTTGGTGTGGCGGGATCTGCTGTTCGGTCGATGGCTTGGCTTCGCCAGCGGAAGCCGGTCCTGGCAACTTGGCGGCGATCAAATACGCCACCAGGTCGGCAATTTGAGTTGAGGCTAACAAGCCGTCGAAGACTTGCGGCATCAATGAGATGTTCGAATATTTCGCGGCTTTGATCTCCTTGATGGGAACGCTTTGCTCCACACCTGGCGCGGCTGCGAGTACCACGGTATCGGCGGTGTCTCGGAGGATCAGGCCTCCGGTTTCGCCCTCATTCGTCTGCATCATGACCAGCTCGTGGTAGCGGGCAATGGAGGCGCTTGGGTAGACGATCGCTTCTAGCAGATCTTCTTTGCTCCGGATCGAACCGATGCCGGTGAGATCGGGGCCGAACGTCACGCCTTGGTCACCCATGACATGGCACGTGAGGCAGAGGGATGTGGCAGTATTATGGAAGAGTTGCTTGCCGCGAATGGCATCTCCCTCTGGTACCAAATCGGCGAGTTCTTTGAGACGGGCTTCTTGGCGAGCCAAGGTTTCGGGATCCGGCTCGTTGTCCTCTGCGAGTTGAATCGGCGGCATGACTTGAGGCGAGGGATTTGCCTGGTCTATCTGAACCATGAGGCGCGCTTGTTGGACAAAGGGATGGCTTGCTGGGAGGTCGTCACGATTGCCAATCTCGTAGAGCGCGTAGATGATGGCGTGTCTCAAGAAGGCATCGATCTCTCCCGATCCAGCCTCTAACAAGGGCCTCAGTGCCTCCTTATCACCGATCCGTCCCAGAGCCATGGCGGCGAGCCTACGCTGTTGGTGGTCTTCCGCCGCGAGCATGTCGACTAACGTTTCCACGGCTGCGGGATCACGCCACAGGCCCACACTGTGGATGGCGGCGGCCCGAACCTCTGGATGGTTGTCATAGAGAAATTTTCGAATGGCGGCGCGAGCGGAGTCGCCCGGGATGCGGTGAAGTGCCCAGAGCGCGGGAAGGCGAGCTTTGGCGGCGCAGAGGCTTTCCACCTTGCCTTGCTCTGCGAGAGCATCGATCGCGCGTTTGACCACGAAGGGCCGGTCGTCCTCCAGCCAGTCGGTGGCGGGCTGTTCCCAATCCAACGCGACCCCTAGCCTAAACCGCGAAACGCCCCCCCCGCCCAAAGCGGAGACGCTTCCGCCATCCGAACCATCGTCACTTCTGAAGAGCAAATTCTCGCGCTAACACCGGGCCTGGCATCACTGGGGAAAGGCCTACTCAATCTTCAATTGCCGGATTCACCCCGCAGAGAGCTGTTCGCGCCGACGTTCAACGTGGTCGATCTCGAAGGCAATAGCGAGGCTGGTTGGCAGCCTTCTTCTGATAAGAAGTCGATGGCTGCAGACTCGGGTCAACTTTGGTCAAGCCTCCTGGACGAAGTCGCCTACTTCGAGCATGCGAAGTTTGCGATCGTTAAAGGGAATTTCCAGCCTGACAATTCGAAACGGTTCATCGCCAGTGTCGACTTTTCAGCCGTGGCACGAATGAAAGCGGATCATTGGCGCGGACTCTCGGCCAAGCTGAGCGTCGCTTGGAAAAACATTTCAACAACTGCTAGTGAAGACGATTGGCGCATTACGGATTGGCACACTAAGAAGTTCTCAAGTGTCGACAGCGACCAACTTTGGTTCCAAGAGTCTCTGGACGAAGCCTTGCCTCGTCCCACGGATGTGGTCTCGCTGCGGCGCTCACAGCACCACGAGGAGACCATCACCTTCTATGAAGAGGGAAGGAAGGGCATCCCACACCGTTACTTTGCCACCATCTCGGCAAATCAAAAGCCG
>JBNMNB010000213.1:0-13139 GCA_051270635.1 Verrucomicrobiales bacterium
ATCGATGACCAGCCATTCATGCTGATGGTCAGCGATCATATTTATGTAAGCGATGCCCCTGGTAAATCGTGCGCCCAGCAATTGGTCGCGATTGCCGAAAGGGAAGAATGTGTGGTATCTGCGGTGCAGCCAACGCATGAGAGCAAACTGTCGTATTTCGGTGCGGTTGGCGGAACATTGTTTGATCGGGAACGAGAACTCTACGAAGTGAAAGCGGTGTTGGAGAAGCCGACACCCACCGATGCCGAACAGCAGCTGGTGACTCCGGGGATGCGCCATGGCCATTACCTGTGCTTTCTCGGCATGCATGTGCTGAACGCCAAGTTTCTGGAAATTCTGAGCGAACGGCAGCGAAAATTCAGTGACAATGAGTGTCACCTTTCATGTGCATTGCATGAAGTGGCAGAGCGCGGGCGTTATCTGGCACTTTCGATCAATGGACGTCGATACGATCTCGATCGCAGATACGGCCTGCTGATCGCGCAGCTTGCAGTTGGTCTATCAGGAGAGCACCGCGAAGAAGTTTTGAAGTCCCTGGTGGAAGTGCTGGCACAATCATCAGCGGCCCAGTCGAAGGTGTCAAAATGAGCATTTCTCCCGCTGCATCTACCGAGCCGTCGAAACTGGTAGCGCTGATTCAGGCGGAGGATCCCGCCACCCGCGACACCTCGATCGAATCTGCGGTGCGTTCCATGAGCCTGGCTGAATTGCTCGTCGAGTGTGCTGCTCTTGATTCGTTCCGACGCACCTGTGCCAACCTGTACGAGCGCGTGCGTGCACAATTTTTCCTCTACGCACTTTACCGTTTTTTCATTCCGCCATTGCTCGAAGCAAGCGCAGAAAAAGGCGGTGCAGCCGTCTCGTATGAGGCGCATACGCATCTATTAGAACGTCGATTTGGTGAGGCGATTGATCGCTTTCGGGATGCGCAGAACGCCGATGGAATATCTGATGCGATCTGTAGTGCGCTGGCGCAGTCCTACTATCGCAGTGGGTTACAGAATCTTGCGGATCAAGTTCGCAGTAGTGTCAGGGCGGTGCGAGGCAACCAATGGATGTTTCGCACTGGTTGCTCGGATGACTATCCGCTGCGAATCGCGCCTGTTTTGCTCAAGAAGGAAGATCGGATGTTCCCGGTGATTCATGAGAGCACCGCTGTGCGAATGGATTTGTCGCACAGTGCGTGGAGCGATATTTTCTTTCTGGGAATGGATTTTCCTGAGGGAGCCAGAGTCCTGAATATTTCTGTGAACCTGGCTGTGCACGGGAGGGATCCAGAGCCTAAGCCCCCCGTTGAGGCAATTTTCAGAGTCATCGACGAGCCCGTGATCCGGTTGGTGAGCGTCGATCTTGGTGTCAGTGTCGACATCACTGATCTGGGAGACGTCTTCAACTTTGCCAAGGATTACCTCGGCCTGCTGAAAGCCGCCATCATTGCAGCAGGCGTCATTCCGATCGGTATGGAAGGCTCAGGTGAACCACTTGAGAAGCTGCTTGAGGTTCTGTTAGGGAAAGGGCGAGGATTTGAACTCACCAGTTGTGTCAACGACATTCCAAAGGGCAGCCGACTCGCGGTCTCAACCAATCTTCTGGGTGGATTGATCGCGGCTTGCATGCGGGCAACCGGGCAGACGCGCTCCATCGCTGGCCCTTTAGAAGAAGACGAACGCCGCGTAGTGGCAGCGCGCGCTATTCTTGGGGAATGGCTCGGAGGTTCAGGCGGCGGATGGCAGGATTCCGGTGGTGTCTGGCCAGGGATCAAAGTGATCGAAGGCTGCCCGACAGGAGAGGATGATCCTGAAGCCGGTATCAGTCGGGGCAGGCTACTGCCGCGCCATACTCTGTTGGGTACTGATCAGGTCAGCGAAGAAACACGTGAAAAATTGCAAGCAAGCCTGGTGCTAGTACATGGCGGAATGGCGCAAAATGTTGGGCCAATTCTTGAGATGGTCACGGAGAAGTATCTGCTTCGCTCAGAACGGGAGTGGCATGGCCGCGCTGAGTCGATCGGCTTATTCGATGAGATTCTCGGAGCACTGAAAGAGGGCGATATTCGCTCGCTTGGAAAGCTGACCACGCGTCACTTCTTCGGCCCGTTGCAGACGATTATTCCGTGGGCGACGACCTTTTTTACAGAGCAGGTGATCGAGCGCGTGCAGGCCGAATTTGGCGACGATTTCTGGGGTTTTTGGATGTTGGGTGGGATGTCAGGTGGCGGCATGGGATTCATCTTTGAGCCCAAACGAAAATCGGAAGCCCTGGATCGGCTGCGGGACATCATGATCGAGGAAAAGATGCGTCTGCAGAATTCGTTACCCTTTGCAATGGAACCGGTTGTTTACGATTTTTCGATCAATGAAAATGGCAGTGCTGCTGATCTTTTGACTGGAGCAGCGGCCCTGATGCCGCCGGGTTACTACGCGCAGAAATTTCCGTCGCTGTTGCGGCTGGATCCGCGAGAACTAAGCGTTGCGACTCGCCGAGAGATGGAGGCATTCAATGCCGCTGCTGCAAGGTGTGAGCGTTATGCTCGCAGCCGTGAGCGATTGCTGGAACACCTGTTTCCTGATGCAGAGGAAGATGAAACACTGTCGCTGAATCTTGATCGTTTACTCTCCGAAAACGGTTTCGACCCGCAGCTTCACGAGCGAATTCGCAGTGACCTCCAATCTGGAATCATTGGCCTGGCGAAAAATCGACTGGCTGGCACCTCGCGCATCGCCGACATCAATGCAGGTGATGTGGTGCGCTTGCCATCCGGAGAAACGCATTCTTCCGTTAGAGACATCGGTGCGGCTGCATTAGCCAATGGAGAAGTGGGAGTGGTGACGCTCGCTGCAGGTGCCGCCAGCCGATGGACAGAAGGTGCGGGTGTGGTGAAGGCATTGCACCCATTCTGTAAATTCGGAGGGCAACATCGTTCTTTTCTTGAAGTGCACCTGGCGAAAACCCGAAAGTCAGCGGAGCTGGCGGGTGGAGCCATGCCATTGCATGCCATTACTACAAGTTACCTGACGGATGGGCCGATTCGCGACTACCTTGATGGAGTCGAGAACTACGGCATGGGTGACGATCTGTATCTTTCGCATGGCAAATCGATTGGCCTTCGACTGGTGCCGACACGCAGGGATTTGCGATTCGAGTGGGAAGAAATGCCGCAGCAAGTTCTCGATGAACGAGCCCAGAAAGTGCGTGCCAGTCAGCGTGAAGCATTGCTCAACTGGGCGACAGAAACCGGTGGTGGAACGGACTACCGCGACAATGTGCCGCTGCAGTGCCTGCATCCAGTGGGGCATTGGTATGAAGTTCCCAATCTGCTGCTGAATGGCACATTAGCTGCAATGTTAGACGTGCGACCGCAACTGAAGACGCTGATGTTGCACAATATCGATACGGTGGGAGCCAGCCTTGATCCCGTGGCTTTAGGAAATCATCGGCAAAATGAGGCCTGCCTGACATTTGAAGTGATCCAGCGTCGCATCGAAGACCGTGGAGGTGGCCTCGCGAGAGTGAATGGCGCGCTGCGATTAGTCGAAGGTCTTGCCATGCCTCGTGAAGACGATGAATTCAAGCTGACGTATTACAATTCGAACACCTGCTGGATCGACATTGATCGATTTCTGGCCCTGTTTGGCTTGGAGCGCCGTGACCTTGGCAATCAATCGAAGATTGCTTCCGCTGTTCGCGAATTCAGCCTGCGGCTTCCGACCTACGTTACAATAAAAGAGGTGAAGAAGCGCTGGGGGCACGGGCAGGAGGATATTTTTCCAGTTGCACAGTTCGAGAAATTATGGGGAGACATGACAGCGCTGCCCGAAGTAGACTGTTCTTATATTGAAGTTCCGCGTCTGCGCGGGCAACAACTGAAGGAACAGGCTCAGCTCGATGCCTGGTTGCGTGATGGATCACGGGACTATGTTGAGCAGCATTGTTCCTGGTAAAGCTAAACATCATGAGTAACACCACTAAAAGTCTCGTCCCAGCTCTTCTGCTTCTCATCATCGGTGCAGCGGGGCTTCTGCTGACATACGAAAAAGAGCCCATCGATGTTTCGATTGTTACCTACAATATCCGGTTGCTCACGGATGATGATAAGGGAACCTCGAATTGGGAGGAACGTAAGGATTTAGTAGCCGATACCATTCGTGACGAGGATGCGGATTTTGTCTGTGTGCAGGAGGCGTATCGCGAGCAGTTGGATCATATCGGTTCGCGAGTTGGCACTTACAGTGAACTCGGTGTGGGGCGTGAAGATGGTGCAGCATTGGGAGAATACTCTGCGATCCTGTACAAGACACATCGATTCAATGTCATCGACTCCGGCACCTTTTGGCTTTCAAGTCAGCCCGATGAGGTCAACTCGATGACATGGGGCAACAAGGTAACCCGCATTTGCACCTGGGCGAGATTTGAGGAAAAGGAATCCGGTCGGATGCTGGATGTCTTCAATGCCCACTTTGATCATCAGTCAGAGGACGCCCGGCGCCGGTCCATGGCACAGATCGTGAGACGAATATCTGAGCGCCCGCAACCACGTGGCCACATTATTCTCACCGGCGACTTCAATGCCGGCGAAAAAAGCTGGGCTTTCCGCTATGTCACCGGAGCACCGGATGTCGAAGCGCTAGTGGATGATCCTTCCACGGATGACATTGATCCAGTTGAAGGTCAGGCACCATTGGTGCTGCGCGACACTTTTCGTGCTATTCATCCTGATGCAAAGGAACCGGGGACATTCCATGGATTCTCAGGAAATGCGGGCAATCGGAAAATTGACCACATTTTTGTCGGATTTGGATCCAACCATGTGCTGAAAGCCGATGTGTGGCGGGTCAATCGCAGCGGCCAGTATCCCTCGGACCATTTCCCTGTGCGAGCGACCGTGCGATTCTGGTAGGAAATTCAACATTAACCTATGCGCGGGGAAAGATTCGCTGTCTCTGGGGTTGCACGAGCAGTGGGAACGCTGCATAGAAGATAAGAAATCTTTACCAGATCAAAACTCTATGAAATATGACCTGATCGTCATCGGCGGAGGCCCTGCAGGCTATGTAGGGGCCATTCGTGCAACTCAACTCGGAAAGAAAGTTGCGTGTGTTGAACTTGAGCGTGCAGGCGGAACTTGCCTGAACTGGGGGTGTATTCCCACCAAATCCCTTTTGCGCAACGCAGAACTCTATCATCTGCTATCGCATAAGGCGGATGAATTCGGTTTTAAGTTCGACAATCTTTCCTTCGATTGGAGTAAAGTCATCGGTCGCAGCCGCAGTATTGCCAACAAACTCGCCGGCGGTATCGAGTTTCTCTTCAAGAAGAACAAGGTCGACTACATCCTGGGTAAGGGAAACCTGGTCGGAGATGGAAAAGTCGAGGTAGAAGCCTCTGATGGCACCAAATCTGTCATCCAGGGCGACAAGATTCTGGTGTCTACGGGAGTGACCACGCGAGAGTTCCCTGGTTTTCCCTTTGACGGAACACGTGTGATCGGAAGCCGGGATGCAATGGCTCTGCCAACGCAGCCAAAGGAGATCGTTATCATTGGTGCCGGAGCGATCGGTGTTGAGTTCGCTTATTTTTTCAATGCGTTTGGAACCAAGGTAACCATGGTCGAGATGATGCCTGTGATCCTGCCAGTGGAAGATGAGGAGGTAAGCAAGACTCTGGAGAAATCGTTCACGAAGTCAGGGATTAAGATCCTTACCGGAACGAAAACGACGGGAACCAAAGTGACTGACAGTGGGGTGGAAATCACTGTGGAAGGCAAAGAAAACACAACAATTTCAGCAGATGCCTGTCTGGTAGCTATTGGCGTGACGCCATTGCTTCCTGGAGGAATGGAGCCGGATCTGACAGATCGCGGATTCATCAAGACGGACGATGATTATCAAACCAGCATGCCCAACGTGTATGCTGCAGGAGATATTATCGGGCCACCTTGGCTGGCACACGTCGCCAGTTACGAGGCCGTTCAAGCCGTCAACGGGATGTTCGCCGGCGAGAAACCAAAGAAAGTCGATGTATTCCCAGGCTGCACCTATTGCCAGCCACAGGTAGCCAGCGTCGGCCTCACGGAGAAGGCAGCCAAAGAAAAAGGAATCGCTTACAAAGTCGGCAAATTCCCGTTCATGGCCAGTGGCAAAGCATTGGCAACGGGAGAGAGCGAAGGCTTTGTGAAACTCCTCTATGGGGAAGAATTTGGCGAAGTCCTCGGCGCGCATATTATCGGCAATGAAGCGACAGAATTGATCGCAGAGATGGGGCTGGCAATTACCCTTGAAGCCACGGCCGATGACATCGCCGCCACGATTCATGCGCATCCGACGCTTTCTGAAGCCATTCACGAAGCTACGGGCGTTGCCTACGGTCACGCCATTCATATTTGATCTGTTCTTCCTGAAATGCACGATCCCGCTGTCTACCTTGCCTCGGTTCTTGGACTCGGCATGGTTGCCCAGTGGATTGCCTGGCGGCTCAAATTACCGTCAATTCTGCTGTTGTTAGGATTTGGGTTCGCTGCGGGCCAATTCTTTGGCCCGCCGGATGACTACCTGAAGCCGGAATTGCTGTTTCCGTTCGTGTCACTTTGTGTGGCAGTGATCCTGTTTGAGGGCGGATTGACTCTGCGGTTTTCTGAATTGCGTGAATCGGGGACTGCCGTGCTTCGGTTGTGCTCGATTGGCGCATTAGTGGCGTGGGTTCTTATCACGCTGGCGGCGATCTTTATTCTAGGGTTTGACTGGAGGCTGGCCATTCTCGTTGGCGCAGTATTGATCGTCACAGGGCCCACGGTGATTGCTCCGTTGCTCAGGCAGATCAAGCCATCAAAGCGGGTTGGAGCGACGGCAAAGTGGGAAGGCATCGTCATCGACCCCGTTGGCGCCGTCATCGCCGTGTTGGTGTTGCAGGGCTTGATTGCTGGAAGCATGCAGGCCGCAGTGGGGGCGGCGGCGATTGGAATCGTGAAGACGTTGCTGATAGGCGGCATTCTGGGCGGCGTCGCGGCATGGATTCTGGTGCAGCTGTTGAAGCGCCACTTGATTCCAGACTACCTCGAGAGTGCCATGCTGCTCGCCGTATCAGTTGGAATTTTTGTGGCCTCCAACTCGCTGCAGCACGAGTCAGGGTTGCTTGCCGTGACTGTTCTTGGCATCGCCCTGGCAAACCAGAAAAGTGTTTGTGTCCGACATGTGATTGAGTTCAAAGAGAACCTGCGAGTGTTGCTGATCTCGGTGCTGTTCGTCCTCTTGTCAGGGAGAATTGTATGGGCTGAAATGGCGCAACTTGGATGGGGAGCTATCGCTTTCCTGGCCGCACTGATTTTCGTCGTTCGACCCTTGTCAGTCTGGGCCTCAACCATCGGAACTCCCCTGACTGTGAAGGAACGGTGGTTTTTGTGCTTTCTCGCTCCTAGGGGGATTGTCGCGGCGGCGGTGGCGTCGGTTTTTACGATCGAGTTGCTACATGCTGCGGAAGAAAACTTGCTGCCTGCGGATTTGGAACAACAAGCAAGTCTGTTGGGGCCATTGACGTTCGTTGTCATTGTTGGAACTGTTGCTTTCTATGGCCTGGCAGCAGCTCCCATTGCCAGATGGTTAGGGCTCGCCCAAGCCAAGCCGCAGGGGATCTTGTTCGTCGGCGCGGATGCCTGGGTAAGGGCCGTGGCAAAGGCCGTTCACAGCAATGGAATTCCGGTTCTTCTCGTCGATACCAACCCGCAACAGATTTCGAGAGCGCGCATGGAAGGGCTGCCGACGGCACTTGGAAATGTATTGTCAGAAACTGTCGGCGAACGGTTGGATTTATCCGGAATCGGGCGATTGTTTGCCGTGACCCCGAATGATGAGGTCAACAGTCTGGCCGCGATCGAGTATGCACACGTCTTCAGCCGATCTGAGATTTACCAGTTGGCACCGTGGTCGAACCGATCGACCGCGAAAGCAGATTCGCCGCAGCATTTGAGGGGACGTTCACTCTTCAGTAGTGAGCCAACACACGCGACACTGCGCTACCTCTTTCACAATGGTGCTGTTGTGAAGGAAACTAATCTGACTGAGCAGTTTACCATTGAAGACTTCTCGAACCTTTACGGGGACAGTGCCGTCATCCTTTTTGCCATCGATGCAGACGGCGATCTGACGGTTTGTGGGCCTGATACAGCCGCGAGCCTGGGGGCTGGACAAAAAGTTCTGGCATTGGTGCAGCCGCCCGCTGAAGATAAGCCTGCGACGTCCTGACCGATGGCAAATTTGGCTCCCATCCCTGTTGAGCATGCGACCTCCGGCAGCACAAGGTGGGCACGGCTGCTGCAGGTTAATGGGAAAGGACACGCGATCGCAATCTTGTTCCTGATCGTTTGGATGGCGCTGTGTGGGATTTATCTGGCCAGCGCTGATACTCCGTGGGAATCGTCGATTGAGCGCCGCCTGGAAGATGGCAAAAGACTCAATGATGACCACGTGCAGACCATTGCATTCTGGTGGGGGGCAGTGGTGAATATCAGTGGCGCGCTTCTTTTGCTGGCAATTGCGCCCCTCTGGGCGAAGCAGATTCCTGCGACATCGGAATCATGGAATCGACGACAGGCGCCAGTAGAATGGGTGGTAACGTTAGGATTGCTGCTGCTTGTTGCTGTAGCTGCAGGAGTCTTGCGCGCTCCGCGAATGTCTCATGGATTTACTAATGATGAGGAAATGGCATGGCGCAATAATGGAGTCGGCTACTGGAAACCCGACCCCGAAGGAGGTAAGCCTGAGTTCAAAGATGTGAGCTGGACCCGCACGATTCTGACCAATCGTGCGTTGAACAACCACACGCTGCAATCCATCGTATCACGGGCATCGAATCGCATTTGGCAAAAGTGGAACGACCGCGCCCCGAGCGAGTTCTCTGAAATGGCAATCAGAGCGCCCATACTGTTGGCTGGGATCGGCAGTATTACCTTGATCGGTGTGTTGGGAACAATTATTGGTAATGTCAGGGCTGGGATCGGTGCAGCCTTGATGCTGGCATTGTCACCGTGGCACATGCGCTATGCCGCAGAGGGCAGGGGATACAGCCTGATGATCCTGCTTATGCTCGCGGCTTTGATAGTGTCGATCATTGCAATAGAAAGGCGGCAGCTGCGCTGGTGGGTTCTCTTTGGGATTTTCCAGGCTGGCTACATCTATGCCTTTCCAGGTTCTTTTTATGTCGCCCCGCTTCACTGCTCGTTGCTTTTTGCTACTCTTCTATTTCTCCCGCTTAAAGACAAGCGGGTAGACGTTGCGCGTTTACTTGCAGGCGGAATGTTGAGTGTGATGCTTTATCTTGGCACTCAGTTTTATGCTTCTGGCCAATTATTCGGTTCAGTTAGCCAAACGTTAGGCAAGCGTGATCCTATTGGTCTGGGATGGGTTCTGGATGTGGTCTCGCATCTGGTAGCCGGAATCCCATGGCACAGTACGCCTCAGGCATTTCACAATGGCATGAGTGTAAAATTCGGCTGGGATGGGCAACCGTTTTATGTGTGGGTGGTGGTGGTCGTATTTCCGATGATTGCGGTGGTTGGATTTGGGCATTTGATGTTAACGGGATGGCGGCAACGCATTGCGGTCTTTCCTGTGTTGGCCGGTGCCTGCCTTGCCATCGGGCACAGCCTGGCGACGGGTTCTACCTTGTTCGGCTGGTACGTCGTCTATCTGGTGATTCCTTTCGCACTTTGTGTCAGCTGGGCAGCCGATCGCGTTGCCCCTGCCAAATCCCGGCAGTTTGCCTGGTTTCTTCTTCTTACCCTAGGGCTCTACGTGATGACCGTGGCAGAGCCACTGCATCGAATCGGCAATTTCGAACGACAGCCGATGCAAAAAGTGGCCGAGGCGGCAAGGGGGCGGACGCATCCGGTGATTCCACCTGTTGAGGGCGATCGGATTACAGCTACTTTTGGCACCAGCGCCCGGCAGATCCTCAGCTATGATCCGCTGGTGCGAATTCCGGATAATCTTGCAGATCTGGAAAATCTAATGAAAGAAGCGCGGGAGGAGAAGAAAAAGCTGATCGTTTATTTTTGTGATCCCCTGAGAGCTGAAAGAGAATGGCCTGACCTCTACCAGCGCATCGTTAAATCGGATGACTTTGAGCAAAAAGAAGTTTTCAAGGGGCTGGAAGCAATGTTTCGCTATGTGATATACGAATGGCTGCCGTAGTCAGAAGTTGATTGAACACTTCTGCTGCTGAGGTATCCAACTATCGATTGATTTTTGAACCATGGAATACTCTAAACATGCCCCACAGTTGAAAAAGTGGAAAAGGTGCAGCCGTGCTGCTCCCGTCGTGTGGGGCGCAATCGCTGGATTGATCGTCACCCTGCTGCTTCCCATCGACGTCACGGCTGAGGTCTGGGAATCCGTCCGCTACCGCAATCGTGACTACGTGACAGCGACTAGTCTTGCTGATTTTTACAAGTTTACCAAGAGCGAGTCTGGCCGAGAGATCACGTTCACTTCTCCGACTATAGAAATGCTGCTGGTGACCGATTCGGATCAGATCAAGATCAACGGTATTGCGTTTCTGTTGAGTTACCCGGCAGTCCGCGTGAAAGGGGAGGCCTTGGTTTCACGCATCGATTTATGTAAATTGATCGATCCAGTTCTGCGCCCGTCACAGATCAGTGAAGCAGAGGATTTTCAGACAGTGGTCATCGACCCTGGCCATGGGGGCAGGGATTCGGGATCCATTGGACTGGTGACCAATGAAAAAGTCTACACACTTGACCTCTCCAAAAAGTTGTTCACGCAATTGGTACTGCGTGGTTTCAAAGTTCGCTTCACGCGAGTAGAAGACGAATATGTGACGCTCAGAGAACGGGTGCGCCGGGCCAATGAATATCAAAATGCAATCTTTGTCAGCCTTCATTTCAATGCCCACAAAAGCAGTCAGCCCATGGGGATCGAGACGTTTGCTATAACGCCTCCCGGAACGCGATCGACCGGTGATCGCAACTCGGAATCAGAGACCTGGCGGGGAAACTTGAGGGACTCGGAGAGCATTGCCCTTGCAACCGCAGCGCACGCATCGGTGATCAAGGCGACTGGTGCCGAAGATCGAGGCGTCCGCAGAGCAAGGTTTCACGTTTTGAGAGGCCTGGACATGCCTGGCATTCTCTTTGAAGGCGGCTACATTACGAATCCAGAGGAAGGCATGCAAATTGACAAGGATGCCTACCGCGCAGTGCTGGCGATTGCACTGGCCGATGGTATCGAAAGCTTCCGCGCTGCGCTACAGCGAAAGAATCAGCCACGATGAGTTTCTCTGCGGATAATTCGCTGTTGAAAAGGCCAGCATGGGTTCTGTGGTTGGTCGCACTGGTGTTGATCTACCATTCCTGCGCAGTCCTTCAGACACTGATTCCCGACTGGGGATTGCTGGTGCGAATCAACGGAGATTCTGAGCGCATGAAGGCGGTAGATCTCAGCCCGACAGAACGTGAGGAACTTGTTGAAAACTTTCGCAAAGCTTCGCTGTTTCCACCTTCGCGGCCGCTGGATTCCATATTCCTTAACTACAGGATCCTGTCTGGAACACGCCAGGACTGGCAGATGTTCCACGCACCACCGCGCGACGAGAAACTTGAAATCGTTCTGGAAGCCCGCGACTCGAATGGTGCCGTGCATGTCCTGGGGCCGATTTTACCTGGATTCGAAATAGTGGATACTTTGAAAGATGCGCGCTACTACCAACTGTGGAGCCGCTACGAATTTTGGAATGAAACGAGCTATACGCGGACTTACCTGGAAAACGTGGGACGACTATTGAAGCAAAGCAAGGATCCTGTCTACAAGGACGTGAAATTGGTCTACCGCAAACACCTCATCAAACCGCTGGATGACATCGCCAATAGCGGTGAGATATCGAAAGTAGCGATTAGAGAATGGTGGCTACCGAGGGATGCGTGGCCGGATGATGAAGGCTGACACTGCGCGAGGTTCTTGCTTTCTCGCAGCAAATCGTGTTCTCTTCTGCCCACTATGAAAGCAGTCATTATAGAAGGATTCGGAGAGCCCGATGTATTTAAGCTGGTAGAGATTCCGCGTCCGGATTTACAGCCTGGGCACGTGCTCGTGCGGATCGTGGCGACCAGTGTGAACCCTGTCGATTACAAGATTCGTAGCGGAATGTTAGCTGCGGTCGCTCCGGAATCTGGAATCCTGGGTGGGGACATCTCCGGAGTCGTCGAGGACGTTGCTGCCGATGTTTCTGAGTTCAAGGTGGGAGACGAAGTCTATGGTTGCATTGGTGGAGTAAAAGGATGCCCCGGTGCCCTGGCTGAATACGTGATGGCAGATGCAGACCTGCTGGCAGTCAAACCAACTAACCTCACATTCGAACAAGCGGCTGCACTTCCCCTGGTTTCGATCACTGCCTGGGATGGCCTGTTCGATAAAGCAGGTCTTGTGGGCGACGCCGAGAAACGCGTCCTCGTTTATGGAGGAACGGGTGGAGTCGGGCATATTGCGCTGCAGTTGGCAAAACAGGTGGGCTGCACAGTCCATGCTACCGCTTCTACCGAAAACAAATTGGAGATCGTCCGCAGCCTGGGTGCCGATCAGGCGGTGAATTACCGCGAATCGGACGTCGCAAGATTCGTCGAGCAATACACAGATGGTCAAGGGTATGACTTGGTCTTTGATTCTGTGGGCGGCGACAATGTCGTGCGCTGTTTCGAGGCTGCAGCATTGAATAGCACGGTTGTATCAATCAATACCCGCTGCACCGTAGATCTGGCGCCGATGCACCAGAAGGCACTCTCATTGCATGTGGTCTTTATGCTGATTCCTCTAGCCACTGGAAAAGGCCGCAAGAGACATGGCGAAATTCTACGTGAGCTCACCACGCTGGTAGAAAGGGGGCACGTGCGTCCTTTGCTCCATGCGCAGAAATTCTCGGTTCCAGAAGTCGGCGCTGCGCATGCATTGCTGCAAGCGGGTGGGGCAACTGGGAAAATTGTGCTATCCTGGTAGTCTGACGCCCGCCGTAGCCCACCGAGTTCTCCTGGAATCGATTATATTATCCTAGAAAGGAAAATAGGATATGGATATTGAGGCGAGTCGCGGGTGAGGCGTCCAGTTGAGATCGACAAACGGGAGTGCGGGAAGAATCTGGGA
>JBNMNB010000214.1:0-12944 GCA_051270635.1 Verrucomicrobiales bacterium
CGATCTGATCACTGAGACAAGACTACGGCAGGCGGTCAAGGCAGCCTGCCGGGTTCACTTTCCTGAGTATCTCCTGCGAATTCCAGAAATCACGGACAGCTAAACCCATTTCTATTCATCTTCCAGCTGCTTCCAAAGGAGGTAGGCTGCGGCTGCGGTCAATCCCAGACCAAGCACACTATTCAGCAGGCCAAAAATTCCAGCATCTACTTCTTCAAGCTCGTCAGCTGAGGCAATTTGCGCCTGATTCAGCTCGCTCACTTCGGCAGCCTGAAACGGTTGCTTTTTGACTGGGCCGGCGGTCGCCTGAGAAATGGACAGCCCGAGGGCCAAAATGGTAGTGAACGCAGCTGCTTTGTTCGAGATCATAGGCGGCAGTTAGCCGTTCACCGGATAAGATGTCAACCTTCGCTTGGGAAAAGTCGCGACAAGTCTCCAACGCGTCAGGCGAGGATTTCGTTCACAACATGCCCGTGCACATCTGTCAGCCGCATATCGCGCCCACTGAAGCGGAATGTGCTACGCGTATGTTCAACCCCCAGCAGATGCAACATTGTCGCGTGCAGGTCATGCATCTCTAGTTTTCCCTTCACCACATGGTAGCCAAATTCGTCCGATTCCCCGTAGGTCATCCCGCCTTTGACCCCGCCACCAGCCATCCAGATTGAGTAGGCGAAAGGATTATGATCCCGGCCATTGCGCCCCTGAGCGAACGGAGTGCGACCAAATTCGCCAGCCCAGACGACCAGCGTATCATCCAGCATTCCCCGCTCTTTCAAATCCTGCAGAAGAGCAGCAATCGGCTGGTCGACCGCCAGCGCATTCAATCCGTGGTTATCGCGCAGATTATTGTGCGCATCCCAGCGGTCTTTCCCAACATTCGGGCAGGTCAACTCAATGAAGCGCACGCCACGCTCCACCAGGCGCCTGGCGACAAGACATTCGTTTCCAAAAATACGCGTCGCCTCGTTCTTGTGTTCCAATCCGTAAGCTTTCTTCAAGTGATCCGGCTCCGATTTCAGATCCATCAACTCGGGAATTGCTGATTGCATCTTGTAGGCCATCTCGTAATTCCGAATTGCTGATTCCAGATTGTCGTGGCGTCCGGCTTTGCGCAGATGTTCTCGATCGAGCTTGGCCAGCAGATCCAGCTTGCTGCGTTGCAAAGATGGTGACTTCTCGCGAGGCGAAATGTTTGCTACCGGTTGATTCTCGGGACGGAACACCGATCCCTGATAGCTCGCTGGCAAAAAGCCGCTGTTGAAATTGTCCAATCCCCCCGGCGGCGTCAGCCCTCCATTTAGAACCACGAAACCCGGAAGGTCCTGACACATGCTGCCCAGACCGTAAGTTATCCACGCCCCCATGCTTGGTCTTCCCTGCAACCCACTTCCCGTGTGAAGAAAATAGTTGGCATTCGTGTGTTCAGAGAACTTTGACGTCATTGATCGGATGACGCAGAGATCGTCGACATGGCGTGCGACATGTGGAAACAAATCGCTGACCGGGATACCACTCTGACCATATTGCTTAAACTGCCAGGGACTTTTCAGCAGGGTTCCATTGTTATTGAACTGCGTCGGCTCGACTTTGAACATCTGCCCCGGATCCTTGCCGTCGTGCTTGTCCAGAAACGGCTTGGGATCGAAAGAATCCACCTGCGAGACGCCACCGTCCATGTAAAGGAAGATGACATTCTTCGCACGCGGCCGAAAATGCGGCACACGCGGCGCAAAGGGATCAAGCGAAACCGTGCGATCTACACCCGTCGCATCAAAACCTGCAAATGCCCGATCCCCCATCAATGCCTGCAAAGCAAAGGCCCCAAAGCCCATCCCGCACTGCTGCAGCACGTTACGGCGTGTCATTGGACCGGAACGAAATCTCTGACAGTGATTCTTCATGGGCATAGCGAAACTGTAGCCAATTCGACCACTTTCTCAAGAATCAAGATGCCCCAAACCGAACGGCTAGTCATCTAATCCCTTCAGCCATGTAAGGCAGGCCTGGCGAGCAGCGACCAGTTCAGTCAGGCGTGTACCTTGCTCCAACCAAGGCAACATTGCCCGCACCTCAACTGGCACGCTGTCGAGATCCACTGGCCCCAGGGGAATCTGGCGCGATGCTGAATTCGCCAGTGCCACCTCATTTTCTTCGGACAGCAGGAAATCGACCAATTGCTGTGCGGCATCGCTGCGCTGCGATCCACGGATAATAGCAACAGTGTTAGGAATACAAATCGTTGTGCCATCGGGAAGTCGTGCTGGCAACATCGCTACCGCTGCTCCAGCATCCATGGCGGAGAAAAAATCGTCCGTATCAGTGTAACCCAGATCGCAGGTGCCATTCACCACTAGATTCTTGGTCATTGCGTTTCCGTTCACTTCGAGCATTCCTTTGCGACGCACTTCGTTGTGCCATTCTTGCATTCCTGCGCTGCCCAACTGCTGCCAGAGAGCTGCGTAGTGAGTCAGAGTGGTTCCAAACAATGGTTTGGCGATCGAAGTCCGCGATAGATCACTCCCGGTAAGAATGGTTGCGACAGCCTGCTCATCAATTTCATCCGAATTCAAAATGTACACCCGTGCCCGCGCGCCAAACCCTGTCCATGCTCCTTCGGGATCTTTGTATTTCTCAGGAATACGCGCGTGTCCTACTCCCTTCCATGGCTGCAGGACGCCGGCATTCTGAAGTGCCAGCATTCCCAGCAGTTCATTATTCCAAAAAACATCACACCGCGGAGAATCCTTCTCAGCCAGCAACAATTCGACCAGTCCCAGTGACTTAGTCGCTTCTGAATCCCCTTTCACCCGCACTTTGATTCCCGTTTTCTCTGTGAAGCGTTTCAGTACTGCATCTGAATAGGTCGCATCGTGTGAGCAGTAGACGACCAGGGCATCCCGTTGAACGAAGTAGATCGTGTAAACAGTCCAGAATCCACCGATCAGCACAAATGCCAAAACCATTGGCAATAGTTTTCTCCAGACTTTCATAGCCATCTCTCCTCTCGTTTAAGTTTAATTCTCTTCAGTGCAGTTTAATTTTCGGAAACGCTTTCCAATGGGTCGAGTTGGTCAAAGTAGTCCCTGATTGAATCATGATACCCTGGAGGAATCTGCTCCTGAAGAATCGCTTCACTGGCCGCTTCACGGAGTTCACCGACAGCGGATCGATAGGCCTCATCCACCTCACCAGGTTCAGCATTCCCTTTCGATTTCACATTCATCAGCAGTTTTCCCTTCTGCAGCGCAGACTTCGATTTCTCAGTCTTAAAGGCAGTCCTGGCGGAAGGATCTTCGGGAGCAACTCCACCTTTGCCGTTTCCCCGGTCTTCCATTCCTCCTTGTCCTTCTCCTTCTCCCATTGCCTGCGCCAATCGTTCACGATAGATCTTTTCATAGTCGCTCATTCCTTTTCCTTCGCCCTGCCCTTCGCCACTGAGTTCGCCCATCTCGTTCAGAGCCTTGGCCAACTGCGCAGCAGATAACGCTTCCTGCAGGTTCTCCATTTCACTGAGTGCTTGAGCCAGATTCTCTAATTCCTCCTGGCTTAGATCCATTGATTCCTGCATCGCTTCCATCGCCTTCTGCGCTAGATCCTGCATATTGGACATGTCCATCTGCTCAAGTGCTCGGCTCATCGCTTTGTCCAGGCTGTCAGATCCCAGCGCTTCAGACAGAGCATCCGCCATCGCTTGCATCTTCTCCTTGAGCGCATCCATTTCTTTTCGCCGTTCTGCTGAGTCAGGTTCCCCAGCGAGCTCGTTCAGCTTCTGTTTGATGCCCTCCATCGCTTTTTGTATATCGGAAAATTTCCCATTCTCGGCAAGTTTACGGAATTGCTTTCGCATGGGCGACTGAGCGCCAAATTTTTGCCCGGCCTTGGATTTGCTCAGCGCATCTCTCAGCTTCTCATCGCTGAGTTGCCGCCAGAATTTGCCAAGTTCAGCCTGCCGCTCAGATAGCTCGCGATTCGTCTGCTCTTTCAACTCTGGACGTGCCGCGCGAAAACTTTCATCCAGCTTGGCGAATTCGCGCTCGATCGCCTGGCTGCGATCCTCCAGGTTCCGATCCTCGAGCGCCTGCGATTGCAGAACAGTTGCCTGCAGAGAATCCTCAAGCTTGCGCACGCGTTCATCTTCTTGCTGAGCCAGCTCCCGCCTTTGAAATGGATCAAACTGGGGAGTAAATCCGATGACAAGAGTGAGCCCTGCCAAAGCAAACATGAGATAGCCAAATCGCGCATTCCAGCGCAAAGGTACAACGCGAGACGGTTGCACATTCTGCGCTGCGGCAGCAGCCTGCTGACGAACGATCGGCATAAAATCCCCCGCGCCTTGCGGCAGTCGCAGGGCAGTCAAAAACAGATCATGTGAGCCCTCTGACTGATCGACCAAGCGTGCAGACTCTTCCGCAGACGCCGACCGATGCAGCAGTAATGCAGTGAGCAATCCCAGCGCTGGCACGATCAAAATCGTCGCCAGATCGAACACATCCGGGATCAGTGCGGATAGCCGCGCCACAAGAACGAAGACTAAGAAACAAGCTGCCCACGCCAGGGAAGCGACGGCGAATCGCTCAAGAAATCGCCGTGCATTCTGCCGAGAGGACACTCTGCCGACGACTCGGCGGACACCGGACAAATCCTCAATCGTCTTCCCCATGCGCCCACTATGGCGATGTCGCACGCTTTTGTCCAGAACCTCTAATCAGTTACTGAGCTGCCGCTATCTGATCCAATTCCTTCAGCGTAAAGCGGACACTTAGGATATACGGCTGTTTCCCGGCTTCCCAGTGGCCATAGGTCGTAGTTACAAACGTGCCGTCAGGAAGAATTTCGACACCGGGATAAGCGCAGTCGCTGGCTTTGTGATTGTCTTTCAAGCGGACGCGATACTGGCCTTCTGTTCCCGCGACGATATCTTCGTAGGTGCCGACCCATCCTACCCAGTCCCCTTTTGTTGGACTGTCATGCGCCATATCGCGGAAAGAAATGAATAGCCGACCATCGGGCGCATATTGTCCAGTATGGCGATCGCCCGTCAGGGATCCCGGCAGCTCACGCGGCTCCGTCCAGCTACGACCTTCGTCGTCGGAAAAGATTACGAATGAATTACGTGTCCGGCGGTTCTCGCGCAGCAAGACAGCAATCTGCTTTCCATCCGGCGAGCGAATTGCACCAGGCTCGCACAGATGAATGTCGGATCCTTTCCAGATTTCGCCGGGCTGGCTCCAGGTTAGACCGCCGTCAGATGAGAATGTTGTTAATAGTTGGAACGTGACGGGATTCGCGAGCTTGCCGCCTTCTTTGAAAAAGCGCCCATCATCGTGGAACATCGCCATGTAATGCCCCGGCTCATTCAACGCGGTCACGTTGCCCATCACCACAATGCCTCCCCAGTCACCGACTGGAGCCAGGTCACTCCAGTTGGCACCATCATCTTCTGACACTGCCATGCGCGCAGGATAAAGACCGGAGAACATGATCAACCGTTTCACGCCCTCCGCATCGACCACGCGATGCAGCGTCGGGACTTCTCTCGAGGTTGCCCAACTCTCAGGTGTGGGCAGTCGATCACTCCATGTCATTCCCGCATCATTACTTCGCTTGTAAACGATTCCTCCACGTCCATGACCTTTCGGATAGACACAGAGCATCGATTGATGGTCTTCAAGTAACACGGTTGTAGGATGCCCCAGATACTGTCCCTCCTCACGGTCTACGACTACCTGCCGCTGTGAATGCGCATCGAGATCAAGAAGTGGAATGGAATAGCCTCGGAGTGGCTCAATAGAGGCCGTTGCCGCCGAATCCTTGCTGAGAAGTGACTTCAACGAGTCGGCATTTCCGACGTTGCTGTCGTCGATGGTGGCGCTCAGCTCTTGCCCTTGCGCAAAGCCCCAAATTCTCTGATCACGATTGGACAACAAGGCCGCAAATCCCTGTTTTTGAGCGCCCGTGGCCACTCCAGCCTTTTTCATCCAATCCCTGACATTCTCAAAAAATGCATTCTTTTCGAGCACTGCTGCTTTCACTGCCCGCGCCTGCTCCACCGTCATTTCTCGATTCGGGTGCGCACCGAAACTGTAAAAATCCATCATCGCTCCCAGCGCCTTATTTCCCTCTGTGCTCAGGTCGGTCGCATTCGTAGTGAAGTGCTTCTTTCCGCTGTCTAGAAACTCTGAAGTCAGGAGTGCGAATGCGTCGATGAATCCAACACCATTTGCGGCTGCCACTTCTTTCATCACTACTGCGTAGGATTGCCGCAGCGCATTGCCTGTTCCGAAGCGCTTGCTCAGCGCCGGATCGCCGGTGTTCTCACAGGGAGTAGGAGAAATCAGAATGACAGATGGCGGCTCGAATCCATCATACTTTTGCGCAAGGACATGCTTCAACCACTTGTCTAAACTCGGCTTCAGAACGGTGTTTGCAGGAGCGATATCTCCAGGTGCCAGCGCGACAAAAATCGTGTTCGCCTTCCACTCGTGCAAAGCAGCGTCCTGACTTTCATAGCCATCGGGAATTGCATCGAATTGCATCGCGTTCCCTTCATTGCCAAAGCAACGCACGGACAACTCTGCATCAGTCCATCGGGTTTGCATCAGTGTCTCCCAGAATCCGGCCTCGGCGATTCCCATCGCCATACTATTTCCCACCAGGCAAATGCGGTCACCTTCGTTGACTGGCAACCCCTGGCCCATAGCGGGTTGCACGGCTAAAGGCCCAACTAGGCCAGTCAGGACAATGGCAGCGAGAACATTGAGTGATCGATTCATCATAAGTAGATTCTGGAGAAGCGTCATTTTGCTCTGCGACTATAATGAAGCTGGCACCGATTCCAAACACGAAAAACGAGGTTTACCGCAAGACCTTCAGCGCGGATTGAATAGCGGCAACAGATTGTTCAATTTGAGCACTCGTCGCACAAAGTGGTAGCATCAGTGCGACTGTATCGCGAATCGGGCGCGTCAGCAGGCCAAATTCGCGGGCTGCCAGGCAAATTTTGGCACCCGTTTGATCCTGCCATGGAAAAGTGACACTTGCTCCGGCATTCTTAACAATGTCGATCCCCGCGATCATCCCGCACTGGCGGATAGCACCAATGTGGTCAGGATTTTGCTCCTGAAGGTCAGCAAGCAAGTTGCGCAACAGCGCGATTTTCGGCTGCAACTTTGCCAGCGTATCCTCTTCCTGGAACAAGCGCAGACTGGCCAGCGCAGCCGCGCAACTCAGAAGATTGCCGCAGTAACTGTGGCCGTAAAAAAAAGTTTTGAGCTCATCAAACTCGCCCAGGAATGCTTCATAGATCCGCTCGGTTGTCAGCGTGGCCGCAAGTGGCATGTAACCACCAGTCAGTCCTTTTGCCAGCGCCAGAAAATCTGGACAGACACCTTCTTGCTCACAAGCGAACAGCGTGCCAGTGCGGCCAAAGCCGGTCATGACTTCATCGCAAATGAGCAATGTTCCTGTGCGATCGCACCATTTCCGTAGAGCACGCAGCATTCCCTTCGGCCACGTCTGCATTCCTGCTGCTCCTTGGATCAATGGCTCAATGCACACTGCAGCCACACGATCTGAAATTGCTTGCGGCAATACCATCAGATCTTCGATCGCCGCCACACAATGGCAGGAAAATCCAAACCGCGAAAAGCGCTCTTGAAAAGTCGCGATCCCACCCAGCGTCGCCGCGCCCAGTGTGTCTCCATGGTAGGCATTGGCAAATGAAACAAACTCGCAGCGCTCATCCTTGCCCGACAATTGCCAGAACTGGATTGCCATTTTGATCGCACACTCGATCGCCGTCGATCCATCATCAGAGTAAAACACACGAGAAAGGGACCCTGGTGTCGCCTGCACCAACGCATCCGCCAGCAAGATGGCAGGTTCATTTGTGAAACCGAGGAATGATGAATGGGCGATTTTCTTGAGTTGATCCTCAATCGCAGAATTGATCGAGGGATGACAATGGCCGTGGATATTTGTCCAGATCGATGAGTTGCCATCGATGTATTCACGCCCCCGAGAATCACGGAGCAGCACACCGGATCCTGACACTATCACCAACGGATCGTGGGCATCGTCACACCAGTCACGCATTTGCGTAAATGGGTGCCACAGGCGCGACTTGTCGAGGCGAACTAGATCTTCGTGTTCCATCACGATAGAGCAAAGGGCTCATTGTCCATCAATGCAACCAACGCCTTTCGATAGGGGCTGGGCATCGGCAACTGATTTAATTCCTCCGGGGAAAAACTCTCCAGGGCACCACGATCCAGCACATTTTCTGCCCTCCCAGGATGCACAATCAGGGTCATACGATAGTGCGTAATGGAGTATTGCATCTTTAGAATTACCTTTGCGGATGGTATCCCATCGGCAGCGGGCAATTTCCACAAACCCTGGCGGCGTTTGCCAGTTTCCTGCTGCAGCTGCACACTGCCATTCTTGTCGATCAGAAACAGCACATGTTCATCAAGGAACACCGTCTTCGTCCTTGGTTTCTTGACGGGTAATGCTTCAGGCGATCGCGTGATGCAGAATGCCGCCACCGGACACAGGTGACACTGTGGATCTTTGGAAGTGCAGATCTTCTGTCCCAATTCCATGAGCCCTGAATTGTAGTCTCTCACTTGTTCCGCAGGCAGTAGTTGTTCCGCCCAACTCCACAGTTCCTTCTGTCCGACCGGAAGATCAACCTCACCTGAAAAATCGAATAGCCTGGCCAACACTCGCGCAATGTTAGCGTCAACAATCGGAGCGGGCCGATCGAACGCGAATGACATCACCGCGCCTGCTGTATAGCGACCGACGCCCGGCAGCGCCTCAATCGCCGCCAGTGACTCGGGGAATTTTCCATCCGCCTCTGCGACGATGACCTGTGCCGCCTTCTGCAGATTTCGTGCCCGTCTGTAGTAGCCCAATCCTTCCCATGCCTTGAGAATGGCATCTTCCGATGCGGCAGCCAATAAATGAACATCAGGAAACTGCTCCAGCCAACGCTCGAAATATCGCTTTGCGAGAACAGTGGCAATCTGTGTCTGTTGCAGCATGAGTTCCGAAACTAGTACTGCATATGGATCACGCGTTCTGCGCCAGGGATAGTCTTCCGCATGTTCTGTAAACCACGCGACGATCGCCTTCTGGAACTTCCGCCTTGCCTCTGGCAGGACGCGGGTCTGTGCTGGCTTTGACTCGTTCATCTTCAGTAAGAGCTTGTTGGGAAATAACCTGCACAAATCTGCTTGCCTTTTTGGCCATCACCCGAGTTGGATTTCAACTCAGATAGCTCGCTATCATCGCTGCAATCCGCCTTGGTGCTGACAAAAAAATCCTGCGTATCTTCGCACAGTTAGTTTCCGAACAAGCCCTGAGCACCTGATAAGCCACGACTGCGCAACGGAAAAGCGTTTTCATCGCGACAGTGACGGATCCCATTGCAACTTCCGCTGGCAGGTTCCCTATTGCGAGCTTACATACTACCTATGCGACGATTTTCTGACGCCTCTAGCGCCCGCAGATTCACCGTTTGGGCCGCACTCGTTGGTTTTTGCTTGTTAGCCGCTGGTTGTGGCCCAAGGAAAGCAGAGGACTCACTGAAGCGCACGGTGGATGGTCACATTGCCCATGCAATCGCCGGGCAAACCCCGACGCATGGCAGCGTCTATTTGAACCAGGAAGTGGCAACGATGCAGGCACGCATCGCGCTGAATGCGAGAGACATCGTATCGCGGCATTCTCTGGCCGAGGCATTCACACGGCTGAAAGCCTACGATAAAGCGCTGGCGGAACTCGATGCTCTCGATTCGATTCGGCCAGACAGATTCGAGACGTCGTTCCTGAGAGCCCGGATTCACCATTGCCAGGAGGACTTACCAGCAGCGCTCGAGGAAGCAGAGCGTGCGGTGAAACTTCGCCCGGTAGGAGACGATGAAATGGGCGACTATTTCCTACACATGTTTCGCTGGCTATCGGCGAGGAATAATGGAATTGCCGCAGAAGTCAACTTTCTTGGAATTCCCTACAGTGGCGGACCCGAAGCGGTGGCCGCTGCACCACAGCTGAATCAGCGGAAGCTCGTTAGCTTGATCGAGCACTTTCCCGAATTTCATGAAGGATATTTCGTCCTTGGCGAATGGTTCGCGTCCCAGGATAGTGACCAGCTTGCGGTGCGATCCTATCTCCGTGCGTTGCAACTGACATCTGCCCCAGTAGACAAGGAGCGCATCAATCGCCGCATTGTTGCCATCGAAACAATGTGGAATGCCAAGGCTGAGGCCTCGCCCGAATTTGTATTTGATCCAGAATACCGGTCACTGATAGACGCCGAATTCCAGGCCGCAGCTGACTGGCGCGCGCAGTATGAATTGGCGGAACAGAAACTCGTCCGTGCTCTCACTGCCGACTCCACACAGGAAGAAATATCGGTCGGAGAAGCCCCGAGTGACCCCCAGCCCGATGCAACGAAAGCACACGGAATAGAGCTTCCGGACGCGAAACAAGTGGAGCAAGAAATGCACCTGCTCAGCTACTCCGGCCCAGCCTATTTTCATGTCGGCCTGGTTGCCGCTAAGCCCGCACGGTGGACGCTCATTACCGAGGCATCCCCGTATTTGTGGACGGCCGTGGGTCTAGCAATGTTCGGCCTCTGGCTCCTCAAACGCCGAGTGGCTGCCAGCCGCAAGCAAAGCCGTTACCAGCTCTAACGTTCCTCCAATGCCTCTGCTGTCTGCGCGTCTTCGTCATCTTTAATCACTGGCAGATGCCGCTTCCATCCAACAGGTTGTGTCCATGCCTGCTGTTTTTGTCCTTCAAAAGATGGATTGGGATGATCCAAGCTGGAAGTCACGCGCGCGCGTACGAAAAGCTCGTCGCCACTGAACCGATAGATCACCATCGTGTCCTCGTAGCTTGCAAGCAACTCACCCGTCGCCGAAGGATCACCGCCCTCGCGCGTTCCAAAAAACTCAACAATATAAGTGGCACCTGTCTGTGGCTCAACATCGACGCGCATCGATTCGACGTCATCGTGGAGTAATTCTAAAGTAACTCCTGTTGAAGCATAGAATTGCCCATCACGCATCGCCCCGATAAGGTCTGGAGCTGCCAGTTTCCTCGAGTGCACCATCACCCATCCGCGCCCCGGGCTTTCATCGCCACCGTGGTAATGGTGAGAATCATCAGTGGCCACACCCAGCAATGGAGGAACCTTTAAATCTCTGATGCGAATCGAATTAACGATGTCCCAGATTTGTTCGTCGCCCGGCACTGCCTCCACCCCGTCTGAAGCTTCACGGCCCAGATGATTGATTGCGGTGTGCCCATTGTAGACTTCGAAGAACCGCAGATCGATCACATTGGCAATCTCCGCAGGTCGGATAGACCATTGAAAGTTCGGGTGATTGAGATGCTCAAGGATTGGCCGACGCAGACGCTTCTCCTGCTCACGGATCGCGCTAACCGTATTGGCGATCACTTCCTGCACTGAATCCCCGCCCTGTGGCTCAATCACTTCCGCGAGATTGACGGCATTGATGTGAACTTCGTGCTTCTGCTTACTACTCTTATAACCTCCCGTAACCTCTTCACCTTCGATCATCAGGAATTCTCCTGCCTTCTCGAACATGCCTCGAAATTCTTTCAGCGGCCGTATGCGAACTTCCTCACTGCCGTCTTCCCCTTTGCGAGTCTGCACCCATTCATCGCCAAAGAGCGCGCGATACTTCTCAAGCGTCGGATGGCCCAAAGTTTTACGGCGCTTCACAATATCACTGAGCGGCATCCACTGGTCGCCACGACTCAGAATATTGTGATCAGACAGCACCAGGAAGTGGTAGCCATTTTCCCTGTAGAAACGCACAACAGGCTCAGGAAAATCGTTCCCATCACTCCACAATGTGTGCGTGTGAGTGTTCCCTTTATACCACACAAGCTTTGGCCCAGAAGCCACGGCGGGGCTCAGTGCTCGATACTGCTCCAGAAGAAATCCTGTCCCAAACCAGAGGAGCGGGAATAGAATAACAAGAAAGATGATCAGAACTCGATGCTGGGTAGTCATAGATCCTTCGATTAACTACAGTTTCTTCACTAATTCTTCAAGCTCTCGACCGTAGCGGACATAAGAATCAAACTGCTCCGTGGCCTTTGCCTCGGCATCCTCATCAGCATTTGGTGACTCATCATCGTGAAAAACTGCTGCCACATGCGGCTCAATAGAAATGTAGCCATCGTATCCACCGTCGAGAAGGTCTTTTAGTATGTCCCGCACTCTTCCGTCACCCTTCGCAGGATAGGTGTATTCACAGTGCGCATCTTCTTCGTGCCAGATCGCATCCTTAACGTGGACGTGAGCGATGCAGGGCTTGATAACTTCATACATTTCCCATGCATCCTGCATCGGATACGGTTGTGGTTTGTTGCGATCACGATTGAAAACAGGATTCCCCGTGTCGAATACCCACTTCATGTCGGGCACTTCAGCGATCATCTCGCGAGCATAGTCTGGCCCCATTCCGCCATAGTTCATGCAGTTCTCATGGACCACCGTGATCCCCGCGTCCGCAAAGCGTTTCACGATTTCTCTCACTCGCTTGAATCTTTCGGTTGCATGTTGTTCTGTCAGATCCTGCTTGTCCGCATCCTGTAGAATCGCGTAGCTCATGATGCGCACGAATCGCGAATCCAGCCGTTTCATGCGCGCGATACAGCGCACAATTTCTCCTTCGGTGATTGAAAATGGATCTTCAATGCTGTGCGCCCAGTTGCCAATGGTCGATCCGACAGCATACACACCGACATTCGCTTCCTCCAGCACCGCAACGGCCTGGTCGAATGCAGCATCAGGGATCTCATGGATGCTCCCCTTCTCAAATTCTCCCACACTTAGAAAGCGCGCTTCAATAGTATCCCATCCCAAATCCTTGTGCGCGCGGATTTGAGTTTCGATG
>JBNMNB010000215.1:0-12883 GCA_051270635.1 Verrucomicrobiales bacterium
GCTTCGGGGAGCGGTGGATGCCTATTACTTGAAAGAACAAAGCGGTGCCGAAGCCGCGCAAACCACAGGCAGCAGCGAAACCTCACTGCGCAAACGCCTGCAACGCGCCCGGGCGCTGCTTAAAGATTGCCTCGGCCACAAAACAATAGAGAAAAATTTTAAGAAAGGAGAACTCAAACATGTATACGAATAATCGATTTTCAGAAGATGAGACGGCACCGGAACGCGGTGTGGATGGATTGCTTGACGAGTTGCGGCGGAGTCCGTCGGGCGATGATGCAGAGTTTCTCAGTGGCCTTGAGGAGCGGCTTGATGATGTTGATCGCACTACTGCTGTGGTGCAGCAGGATAACCGCTTTCGTTGGTCGGTTTTGGTAAAGGTGGCAGCAGTCGCTGTTATTCTATGCGTTGCTACTTTTGCGATAGTGGAAAAGCAGCAGAGATCTGATTTGAAGATAGCCTATTCTACAAATGAATCAGTTATCGCCGCACTTGAAAGTGAAGGTGAAATCGGAGAGCAGGAACTGAAACTTGCAAAAGCGACGAGACCTGTCAATGAGCTGTGGCAAGTGCCCGTTCCAACTGTTACCTTGCTTCCAGTTGACGCGGTGAGTGAAAGGATCAATCGGGGACAGTATGATTCGTTTCTTTTGGCAGAGGCCAGCAATGATTCAAAGAAACAGAGCCGATCTGTGACGGGGCCTATAACGCCGGTAAGTATGAAGCCTTTGTCTATGGGCGGAAGGTTCAAGGTTACTCCTGTAGCGCCGACTGGTAGCGATGCGTTTGGGGAATTTGATGCGATCGAGATTGCAGGTAAAGATAGGGCCAAGAAGAGCACTGCTCCTGTTCCAGGATCGGCAGCTGTTACCGCAGCCCGCGAGGAGATGGAGGCGATCATGGACGAGAATGATATCCAGATTCCCCGGCACACTGACGAAATGACTCCGTCAGCGAGAACGCCGAAGTGGGCCAGCGTGGAGGATATGACTGAAACGGAGACAAAGCTGCCGGTAGTCGCAAGCCCTATGGCTGAGCAGGAGATTACTGCGATCAAGACTCGCATCGACGCGCTGGACGTTACTTCAGGAGAGAATGACTTTCTGGCGACGGGGGCTGGCTCACGCCAGTCGAAATTGCAAGGAGTAGACGCTGTGAATACTTCACTGCAGAAGCGCCTGGCAATTGCAGAAAGTAGTCTCGAGAGTCTGAAGGCGATTGAGGCCAAGGGGGGGGCGCATGGAGGGATTGAAGATAGGAAGGCTTACACCCAGTACTTCGAAGCTCGTCGTCGATATGAGCAAGCGCTTGCTGGCGTTGAATTGGCCGATTCACGCCAAAGTCGTGTGCGCTATCCGGAACTTGTCGATACCCCGTTCAAGTTGCCAGCAAAAGTCCCGCTTTCCACCTTCTCGATCGATGTTGATACCGCCTCATACAGCAATGTGCGTCGCATGATCCAGTCTGGTGAGTCGATTCCGCCGGATGCGGTGCGCATTGAAGAACTGATCAACTACTTTGACTACAGTTACGCGAATCCTGGTGATGAGTTGCCATTCTCGGTGAATCTGGAATCTGCCGCTTGTCTATGGAAGCCGGAACATCGCCTGGTGCGGGTAGGGCTGAAGGGACGCGAGGTTGAGGCGGGGAGTCGACAGGCGTTGAATCTGGTATTCCTTGTGGATGTGTCAGGATCAATGAATCAAGAACGCAAACTGCCACTGGTGCAGCGCAGTCTGCATCTCCTGATCGATGCGCTGCGGGAGGATGACATGATCACCATCGTGACGTATGCAGGCCGAGAAGGCGTGGCGCTTGCTCCAACAAAAGGATCAGACAAAGCGGCCATGCACCTTGCGGTTGATCAGTTACGATCATCTGGCGGCACCAATGGTGAGGCTGGGATCAAATTGGCCTACAAGCTTGCGTCTGAGAACTTCTCTGGCGGTGGCGTCAACCGGATATTGTTGGCCACTGATGGCGATTTCAATGTAGGCGTCAGCTCTACTGAAGCGCTGCGTGAAATGGTGAAAAACGAAGCGAAACGCGGAGTGTTTATCAGTGTGTTAGGATTCGGATCTGATAATTTGAATGATGCCATGCTAGAGACGATCACCAATGATGGCAACGGCACCTACCACTACATCGACAGTGTCAGCGAAGGTCGCAAAGTACTGGTAGATGATCTGACCAGCACGATGATCACGATCGCTAAGGATGTGAAAATTCAGGTAGAATTCAATCCCGCGACCGTCGGCGCTTACCGCTTGATCGGCTACGCCAACCGCAAGCTGCCGCCCGAGGCATTTAATGACGACCGAGTGGATGCTGGAGACATCGGCGCGGGCCATACGGTCACAGCATTCTACGAGATCGTTCCGCCAGGGCTGGAAGCTGCTGCAGCAACGGAGGGTAATCTGAAGTATCAGGTGCCCGTGCCAGCCCCAGTGGATCCCGAGCCGCGCAACTTGACCAACACAGGCAGTAGTGAACTCTTCACTGTGAAGCTGCGCTATAAAGAACCGCAGGGATCGATCAGTAAGTTAATTGAAGTTCCCTTTACCGACAATGACCGTGCGTTCGGCGCTGCCAGTGCAGATTTCAGATTTGCCGCCAGCGTAGCCGCCTTCGGTCTGCAACTCCGCCAGTCGGCTTTCCGTGGGAATCTGTCACGCGAGCAGGTCGTCCTCACGGCGACGAGTGCAGCGGGTGATGATGCACATCGCAGGGAGTTTGTCGAACTGGTGAAGAATGCGGTAATCCAGAAGTTGCCGTAAGTGGGATAACGAGGTTTTCCGCACATTCCACCGATTTCGCGGATTAAAATAGAAAATAAAGAACGAGCAAGAACGAAACCTCTCTCATTATATCTATCTTGAATCCGTGTAATCCTCGAAATCTGTGGATAACATCCCCATTTTGAGGACAGTTTAGTGCCAGTGTTAGCGTTTCTTCCAGCCGCCGCCTAACGCTTGCACCATTGCTACAGCTGCTTGGAAATGGTCGCCGCGAGTTTGCGTTTCCAGGCGTTCATTGGCGAGGTGGGTGCGCAGGGAATCGAGCACTTCGAGGTAGCTGGTCAGCCCGCTTTCGTAGCGTGTCACAGCCAGTTCCGATGCCCGAGCGGAGGCCTTGGTTGCTCGGTTGCGTTGGCCAGATTCTCTAGCGAGCGACTGGTTGGCGTTGATTGCATTCTCGGTGTCGCGGAAGGCATTTAAGACCGCCTGGAGATAGTTGGCTCGGGTTTCGTCAAATGTCGCCTGTGCTTTTGCTTTGCGCGATTTGGCCAGGCCTTTACGAAAAACGGGCACTTCGATTTCTGGGCCAATGTCCCACATCTTGCTGGCGGGATCGAACAAGTTGGAAGCGCGTAAACTGGTCAATCCACCGCTGCCGGTAAGGGTGATTTTAGGTAGAAAATCTGCGATAGCGACGCCCACATCCGCACACGCAGCCGCGAGCAGGCGTTCTTTTTCCAACACGTCAGCACGACGAGCCAGCAACTCGGACGGTAGTCCTGAAGGAATGCCGGGAACTGTTCCCAATTTGGATTTCGATGCCAGTTTATAAATGGATGGGGACTTACCAACGAGTGCAGCAATCGCATTTTCAAATTCTTCCCGATCCCGCTGCAGTGCCGTCAGGTCGCCGCGCGTTGCTTCCAGTTCAGCAGTCGCTCGGGCGACATCGTCCTCGCTAATTTGGCCAGCTTCTGCCCGAGCGCGGACCAGTTCGACTCCTTCCACTCGCAGTTGCACGGCTCGGGTCAGCAGGTCGATTTCCTCATCGAGTGATCGCAGCGAAAAGTAGTGCCGGGCAAGTTCTGCACGCAGCGCGAGCATCGCGTCTTCGTAGGTGGCTTCCGCTGCCTCACCGCGTGCGCGGGCAGCTTCGACTTGTCGGCGCACGCGTCCCCAGAGGTCGATTTCGTAGTCGAGGTTCAGCGCTAATTCATAGCTTTCGTAAGTACTCTCGCTAATGCGGAACCCTGTATTTTCGGACTCAAGCAGTCGGCGTGAATCAGTGTTGCCGCGAATAGATGGCCAGCCGCCTGCTTTTGCCGTCCTGAGTTCGGCGCGTGCTTGATCTAGTTTTGCCAGCGCCGCCGCCTGGTTCGGGCTGGCGGTGTCGAGGTCATTCAGTAGGGCGTTGAGATCGGCATCTTTGAAGGCCATCCACCACTGACCGCGTTCCGGCAATTTGCTTGCAGCGCTTGCATTCTTGTAGTGCTCAGGCGTTTCGGTTTCTGGCACTTCGTGGTCAGGGCCGACGGTGGCGCATGCTGTAAGCCCAGCGGTGCAGAGCACTAAAAGTTTCTTCATTGCGCGGCTCCTTCCTGTTCGTCGGACTCGGCAAGCTTGTCGCGTGGATCACCGGCAACAGAAAACACGACGCTGAGAACCGCAGGCACCAGCACTAGTGTAAAGACTGTCGATATTAATAATCCTCCCGTAACGACAGATCCGAGGCCGCGATAGAGTTCCGATCCCGATCCGGGGATTAGAACCAGTGGAAGCATTCCGCCGACCGAAGTCAGGGAACTCATCAAGATAGGGCGAACGCGGCTGCGCACGGATTCCTGGATCGCCATCTGTGGCGTCATGGTGCGCGCTGGGTCATCGCGGAGAAAGTTGAGTGCCTGGTGGACGATGAGAATCGCATTGTTCACGACAACGCCAGCAAGGATGACGAATCCAAGGATGGTCAGCATATCGAGATTCTGCACCGGCATGTAGCGATCATTGACACTCCAGGTGTGCAGCAATGCGAGCCCTAGAAAGCCCCCGAACGTTGCTAGCGGGACAGAAAGCATGATGACCAGTGGGTAGCTCCAGCTTTGAAATAAGACGACCAAAACGAGGTAGACGACCACAAATGCGAGAAAGAGCGTGCTGGATGCTGTGCCGATCAGAGTGCCATCGCCAAGCAGCGCGTTCTTGATTTCGCTCAACTTTCCGGCGGAGCCAGCCAGCTTGACATCAATGCCTGGTGGAATAGCGCCACTTTTGCGCAATTGCCCGACCATCGTGTTCACTTGATCGATAGCGCTTTCAAGCGGCATGCCTGCGGGCGGTGTCAGCTGCAGGGTGACGGCGCGGCGACGGTCGACGTGTTTGATCTCATTCGGGCCAAAGACGCGTTCGATCTTCGCAACGCTCTGCAGGTCAACGATTTTTCCGGAAGGCGTGGCAATGGGCGTAGCCAGGATTGCCTCAAGTGGTTGATCGCCCAGCGCGCGTTGGCTGATCACTTTCAAGTCTTTCAGCTCACCATTGCGTTCGAATTGTCGGAACAAAAGAATGCCGTCACCGTTCGCCTGGACAGCGAGTCCGACATCACTGCGAGTCATTCCCAATTCCCGCAGGCGCGAGTCATCAGGAACAATGCGTAGCTCATTCATCGGAAGAGAAAAATTCGGTGGGTCCGGGCTGGTAGCATACGGACCGAACCCCTGGACAAGTGTCCCTAACAATGCACCCGTCGCTGCGGTAACCTGATCCAGATCATTGCCAGTCAGGTCAATCTTGATCGCTGAACCAGTGTTGCCGCCCACTTGGAACAATGGGAACTGGAAGCTGAATGCTAGTGTGTCAGGTGTGGCAGAACCGGATGCGGCAAAGTTGAGAAGGGGAATCGCATCTACAACTCGCTTCTTGTCGTTTGATATCGCCACCTGAAACATGCGATCGTCAAAACTCACCAGAAAATAGTGATCCAGCGGTGGTGGCAGGACTTCCGCCGGGCCCCCGGGAGAAGGAGGGAAGACGGGAACCTTCGTTCGGTTGTCGATGCCCGAATTCGGGGCACCGCGTTCGATTTCCTCCAGGGCAAAGCGGTCGCCAGCGGCTTCCCATGATGGCCGGACACGATCTTCGATGCGCTTTCCCATTTCCAGCAACTGATCGAGGTTGTAGCCCGGCGGTGGAATCAGCAGGCCGAAGACGACGTTGCGATTGCCCAGTGGCAGGTAGTCGAGGGGTGGCAGCAGCAACTTGATGCCGACCATGGTACCAAAAATGAAGACGAAAATGACGCTGAGGCGTAAACTCCAGCGAGTGATGATCTTGCCGACAAGGTCAGCGGTATAGTCCGGTAGTCGCTCAAAAAGAACGCGAAGCGGCACCAGCGGGCGGGCCAGCGCTCGCAAAACAGGATTGCCGAAGATGCGATCGAATAGACTGGGTTTGTCGCTGGCTTCAGCAGTTTTTTGCTTGAACACGCGTGCCGCTGCGGTGGGAATGACCGTGACAGAAACGATCAAGCTGAGCCCAACTGAGGCAATGATAGCGTAGGCGATGTCCTTGAAAAGTTGACCCGCAGTTTCCTGGATGAGGAGAATGGGGATGAACACCAGTAGTGTCGTCATAGTCGCTGCGACCACGGCTCCTGCTACTTCATTGGTTCCGTCAATGGATGCGCGTAGCGGCTTCTTGCCCATCTCCAGGTGACGGAAAATATTCTCAATCACCACAATCGCATTGTCGACTACCATGCCGACGGCGAATGCCATGCCCGCCAGCGAGATGATATTAATTGATCGCCCTAACGAAACCAGAATCACCATCGCCCCGATGACCGAGATGGGAATGGCAATAGCGATGATCCCGACCGTGCGCAGCGAGCGGAGAAAGAACAGAAGGGTCAATGTAGCGAGAATGCCACCGATGATAATATTGCTCTGCACCAGATCGATTGCGTCACGCACGTAGGTCGTCGAATCGTAAGTCTGCACCAATTCGAAATTGCCGTTGATGCCGAGCTGCCGTGCATGTTCCTCAAGGATTCCGCCGGGCGCATTCATCGCGGCTACCTCCGCCTTGATCGCGTCCATGGTCTCCAGGAGATTCGAGCCGCGCTGGAGCTGGTAATTGAAAAACGGCATCGTCTGGCCACGCGCGCGTGCCCAGTTTTTCGACTCTTTGTATGTGTCGACAACTTCCGCCAGGTCGCGCAGGTAGATCGGGCCCGAAGCGTCGCGGCGGACGATCAAATCTTCCACGGATTGCGGATCCTCAAAGCGTCCGGTGGCGCGGATACGGACGTTGCGTTTGCCATCGGGCAATTGCCCGCCTGAGAAATTGGCATTCGCTGTGCGGAGAGCATCAATCAGTTGGCCGTAAGTGATGCCGCGCTGGGCGAGCGCAACAGGATCGATGCGAATTTGCACTTCACTTGCTCTGGCGGCGCGAATTCCGACTTCGGCAATGCCGGGGAGTCGCTCAAAGCGCGGGCGCAACCGTCGCTCCATGAAGTCGTAGAGAGTGGTGCCATCGAAATCAGGATCAGTCGATGCCAGACCAATCCAGGCGATGTAGTCGGTCGATTCCGGATCAATGTCCAGCACCACTGGTTGCAGAACCGCATTGGGATAGCCGGGCACTTCGTCCAGCTTCTGCAGCACCTCGGCCATGGCGTCGGCGATGTCTGTGCCTGTCTTAAACTCGAGACGGATATTGCCCTGGCCAGCCTGGCTGTTCGATGTGATGGACGCCAGACCGGGCACGCTGCCGAGCACTTTTTCCTGTTCCTCGACGATGTCGCTCTCGATCTCTTCGGCAGACGCATTCTCCCATTGCGTGCTCACCGCAATGACTACCGAATCGACATCCGGATTCATCTGTACGGGAACCTTTGTCAGTGCCAGGATGCCGCCGAGCAGACAGACTGCCACGCCCACGGCTACGGAAATCGGCTGCTGAATGGCCGTTTGAACGAATCGATTCATCACTGACTGCTTCTGTCACTGCTGCCACCTTCTGGTGCTGCAGTTTTTACTGGTCGTGGATTCGTGATAAGGGGAGTGTTAGGGAAAAGCCGTTGATTGCCTTCGACAACTACGGAATCGCCTTCGGCTAGATCTTCAGCAGAGAGAAATGCCAGCCCGTCCGCCTCGAATAAAACTTCTACCGGAACACGAATCGCCGGGGGCATTCCTCCACCCGCCGGTGGTGTGCCTGCTTTGAATACGGCTTCTCCCAGACGACTGTGGACGACGGCATCTGTCGGCACCGCGAGGCGTTTTCCATTCGATCCAATGGGGATCCTTGCGCGGACAGCCATGCCCGGAGTCAGTTCATTCGTGTCGTCAGTCAATGTTACGATCACGGGAAAAATGCGGGTCGCTTTGTCGATGTCTGCCACGATTTGTACTTTCGTGGATTTGACGTTCTTTCCGAGAGCCGGGACATCGACAGTAATTTTGTCAGCTTGTGCTGCTGCATCCGAGGCGTAGCGTTCGGGCACTTGCAGCCAGGCTTCAATGGTGCCGGTTGAAACAAGTGTGACGACTGATTGCCCAGGTGTCAGCCATTCGCCGGGCTCAACATGGCGAGCAGTGACCTTGCCATCGAACGGAGCGAGAATTTCCAGATCCTGGTAGCGGATGTTAAGTAAGTCCATGCGGCTGGTGGACTCGATCAGGGATTCTCGCGCTGAGCGGAGCCCGGCATCCGCAACGGCAAATGCCTGCTCGGCGTCAAGGAGTTCACGTTTGGAAATTGCCCGCTTCTCGAGCAGCGGTTTCTTCATGTCAAGATCCTGCTGCATGCGATTGCGATCTGCCTCGCGTTGCACCACCAGCGATCGTGCAGCGGCAATTTGCGCGTCCGCTTCTGCCCGTGCAGCATCCAGTCGGCGGGGATCTAACTTCACCAGAACGGCATCTTTTTTCACGGAATCGCCTTCGTTGACAGGAATTTCTTCGACGGCACCTGCCTCGCGCGCAGCTACTTCAGCCCGCGACACTGCGCGCAGATCACCCGTGACAGTGTAGTGCTCCTGAGCTGCGATCAATTGCACCGGCGACACATACACAGTGGCGGGAGGTGGCCCAGTTGGCGCGCCACCCGCACCTGCAGTGGAATCTTGTTTGGCTGTCTGAATGATCCAGACAACTGCCAGGCCCACGGCGATGACAACAACAGCACCCACCACCATCGGCAGCGGATTCGAATTCGATTTTTTAGATGCAGAAATTGTCAAAACTAGCGCGACGATTGGGTCACCCAGTTCACTAGCCGAATCCAGTGGAACATCAACCGGATTTCACGCGCTGTAAAAAGCGCAGTTCAATCCGACGCTTGTTCAGCAGTATGCCCTTCAAACTGATTTGCGCCGTTTCTTTGGATAGGGCTTATTCGCTCTCGATTGACGCCGTTGCGAGCACTTCGCCAATATAGAGGATTCCACTGGTATCCAGGACGAGTTGTTTCTTTTGCTCTGGGAAATCGAATGCTTTGATGTGCGTCAGGTGTGGGTCGGCTGCTGCCAGTTGTTCCATTGCGGAAACCACATCGATGGCGTTGACGCTGTCGTGGTTGGTGGGAGGCTGCTGAGTGACGAACCACTTGAGTTGAGGAATCTCAAGATCCTTGCGGCTGCTGGTGATGATGGATTTCAGCCATGCGGGGGATTTTTCCCGATGGGGTGAGAACGACATATCGTTTTCGCCCAGATGATAAAGCACGCCGGCTAACTCGACTTGCTGCCCTTTTGACTGTATTTCAGCGATGGCTTCCTTGATGAATGCGATGAAGTTAGAGTAGAGGTTTCTGGTGCTCGCTTCGCTTCCTTCTGGTGTCCAATCGATGATCTGTGAGCCACTGTGGGTGAACTTCGCGATCGCTACATTGCCCGCGTTCGCCTTCTGAAGTGCACGTCCAAAGCTCAGCTCTGGCCCAAATGTATCGTAGAATCCTTCAGGCCCGAGAGGTTGCCAACTTGACGATGCGCGATAGCCGCCGCCGATGCTGAACTTGTAAGCAATATTCGAATTCGGCGTGAGCAGATCGCTTTCGTCCAGCTTCTCCAGATCCTGCACAAAGGCACGTTCGCCCTCCATGTTGCGATGCCCTGCGAGAACGAAGAGTTTCACCTTGCTGTCTTTTGGATACGGCCAGGGTTCCAGTGTGCTGGATGACTCAGGAAGCCTGCCGATTGTTCGAAGATACGCGTCGGCGTAGTTCTCTCCGTGTTCCAGTTGCCCCAGTGTTCCGTAGTGGTAGTGTAAGCCAGCGCCGCCACCTATTTCAACGCCGACGTGCGATGTGGGAATGTAGTCAGCAAATGGATCAGCGGATGTCACCGCCTTCTGCCCTTGTGAAATGGCATGCATGCGTGGCCGTAAATCCATTCCCCAGATTGTCTTGGTGCAAAGTTCACCGACGTAGAACCGCAGGTCGGGCAGGTTCAGGTCACGCCGCCAGGAAGCGATGAACTTTTTCAAATTCCTGCCGTAGTTCGGCATGTATTCGCGCTCGAACATATCGTTCTCGCCCTGGTGCCACATGAATCCTTCGATGCGGTAAGGGATCTTTTGCGCATCCAGCTTTGCAAGTGACGATCGCACCAACTCGAGCGCCAGCGGATACATTTCAAAGCCACTGGGAAAGTCCGGGTTCCAATCGCCGCCCAGGTGCGTCCCGCCGGCTGCGCACTTGATGATGGCGATGGGAGCAATTGCGGCATCGGCATCAGTGTGGCGCATGACCTTGCGAGCGAAGCTCAGCTCTGGCCCGACCACCTCATTCACAGGCTGCAGATCCACCCAACCATCAGAACGTGACTTTTCCTCCCGGCCCAGGCAGTAGCTGAATTTTACTGCTGGCTGTGGCTTTCCCAATCCAATGAATGGCGGAAAATTGTCGACATCCGCCGCGTGGGAATCCGAGCCGACCATGTTCGACTGGCCGGCAAAGATAAAGACGCGCAGCAGCTTGTCTTCTGCCTCGGCTGGACTACCAGCAACGCAGCAGAGCGCGCAAGCGATTAAGTGAGTAATGGGTCGCCGCATCATCAATCCTAACGTTGCACTACTGGCTTCAGTTCGGCATTTGCCCAGCGCACCAATTCTTCAGTCGTCTGCCAGTCAATGCATTTGTCAGTGACCGATTGGCCATAGGTCAAGCCATCGCGGTCACCGGATCCCAGCGACTGATTTCCAGCAACGAGATTGCTCTCAAGCATAGCGCCGATGATCGACGTTGTTCCCGCAACGCGCTGCGCAACAATCTCGCGAAAGACGTCCGGCATCTTGGCGTGATCCTTATTACAGTTGGCGTGGCTGGCATCTACCATGATGGAGTTGGGCAGGCCGTGTGCGCTGAGTGCGGACTCGGTTTCAGCGATACTGGCGGCATCGAAATTGGGCCCCTGATCGCCGCCGCGCAGAATGATGTGACAGGAAGGGTTTCCGCGAGTGGTCACTGCCGAGGCAACACCATCCTGACTGACACCTAGAAATGTCTGCGGTTGCATGGCTGCCTTGATGCCATTGATTGCCGGAATCAGCGTCCCGGGCGTGGCATTTTTAAATCCCAGTGGCATCGAAAGTCCAGACGCCATCTGCCGATGCGTCTGACTCTCTGAAGTGCGCGCGCCAATAGCCGACCAGGAAATCAGATCAGCTATGTACTGCGGAGTGATCGGATCGAGAAGTTCCGTCGCGGTAGGAACCCCCAAATCTACGACCTCGTTCAAGAAGCGCCGGGCCATGCGCAGGCCAGTCGGGATGTCATTGGTGCCATCGAGATTAGGATCCATGATCAAGCCTTTCCAGCCGACGGTAGTGCGCGGTTTTTCGAAATAGACACGCATCACCAGGAACAGAGTGTCAGAAACTTCCTCGGCCAGTGCGGCGAATTTTTCTGCATACTCGCGGCCTGCCTTGACATCATGAATGGAACACGGCCCGGCAACGAGCAGCATCCGCTGGTCATCACCAAATATGATCTCTTGAATGGTTTTACGCCAGTCGACCATCGCCTCCTGGGCCGCATCTGAGCGCGGAATTTCCTGCGAGAGCTCCACTGGCGATGGCAGTGGAACATTGGCGACGACGTGCAAATCGGAGACTCTTGTCATTTTATTTTGGCGTGTGCTGTGACTTTTCAGTTCGAAAACCTATCCATAGATTGGAACACCACCAAAATAAAGACCAATGGACGAACTGAAAGCACAACTCATGGAAAAACTGGGACTCGCCGAGAGCACCAGCACCCAAGCAATCGAAACCGTTCTCGGATTCGTTAAAGATAAACTTCCCGAAAATGTCTCTGGCATGCTCGATTCTGTCATGAGTGGCGAAAATGCCGGCGATGGACTCATGGATGCCGCAAAGGGCAAGCTGGGCGGCATGCTCGGTAGCCTCGGCTCCGACTGATTTTCCTCATTCACTTCCTGCCCCGAGAATTGGGATTCCCTCGTTTTTTCCCAATTCTCAGCCTCCCCGGCCAACAAATGGAATCCGTTCTCGTTTTCGAGAGCGGATTCTTTTGTTTGTGCAAGAGGCGACTTGAGTCAATTCAGGCTTGAATTTCTGCGAGGTCTGTAAATCGCCGCGCTTGGAATTTCTCGCGCCAGCGCTATGCTAGCGGACGTGAATCGAGCAACCAGCGGGAGAACCAAGATGCAGCACAGGAACAAAATGCGCCTCCGGGTCAACCAGTTAGCACTTTGTGGTCTGTGCTGGGCAGTAAATCTGACGGCCAGCCATGGACAAGTTGCGCCACCGCCCACGCAAGCCGAGGTCTTCGAGGAAACTGCACCATCGCTTGAGGAACGCTCTCGAAACATTCTGGAAGCAGAAGCCACAAGTGCTGTTGCGGTCAATTCGAGTCAGTTTCTCGGGGAAGTGATCGCCGTCCTCGCTGAACTTATCGCCGCCCCATCTGTGGACAATTCCGAGGACGCCAGCGATCCGCTCAAAGTCTTCATCAAGGCCAATGATCTGATTCGCGTCGCAGATGAGCAAGGCACCTGGGGCATTCAATTCAGCAGCAACATCAGTCCTGCGGCATTTTTTATCAATACATTGATTTCACCGAGAGCTGGATCTGTGGCTCCCGGGCTTTCGCATGCAGATTTTGCTCTGACCGTCCTACGC
>JBNMNB010000216.1:0-12838 GCA_051270635.1 Verrucomicrobiales bacterium
GATTCACGCGGGATCCGACACTCGACAGCAACGGAGCCGCACGCGAAGGAACTGGGGCATCACCCGCAGAGTGACAGGCAACACAGTTCAATTCCTCCAGCAATATTTGCCCGGCAAGCGATGGCTCCAGATTCTTGACCTGGAGATGAGAAAGCATCCCCTGCGCCGATGCCGCACTCAATAAAATGCGATCAATGCAGCAATGGAAAAAAGCGATGACGAATAGACAACGTAGAAACCTCAACACAGGAAAGGCGTAGCAAAATTCAACCTCACTGGCGACTACCAATCTGCCTGATATCGGAAGAAACTTGCGTCATCGCTGGCAGGCGGCACAGAAAAAGGTCGAGCGCCCACCCTGCACGATTCTCCGAATGACGCGTTCGCATTTCAAGCAGGGTTCACCTTCGCGCCCGTAGACTCGCAGGCTTTGTTTAAAATACCCCGGCTGCCCGTCCTCACGTAGAAAATCCCGTAGTGTCGTGCCTCCCATTTCGATTGAGTGACTGAGCACTTCTTTAATGGCGACCACCAGTTTCTGCAGACGAGGCTTGCTGATTCTGCCAGCGGCTCGCTTCGGATGAATTCCGGCCATGAAGAGCGCCTCACACGCATAGATATTGCCAACTCCCACGACCACTTTAGCATCCATGATCAATTGTTTTATCGAAGTCGAGCGCCCACTGGCCCGCGCCGCCAGAACAGATGCACCGAAGTCATCACCGAGTGGTTCCGGCCCGAGACTACGGATCAATTTGTGCTCCGCAACATCGCCCTCACAAAGTAACAAACAACCGAATCGACGCGGATCGTGAAACCTCAATTCTTTACCGGAACTCATGCGCAGTGCTACATGGTCATGCTTTCTCCACTCTGCTTCCGAATCGATCACGCGCAGGCTGCCCGACATTCCAAGGTGAAGAATGATCGTTCCCCTGCCGGTGTCGAACAAGAGATACTTGGCACGGCGCCAGGCACTGACAATCCGCGCGCCCACGAGATCATCCATTTTTTCGGGAATAGGCCAGCGCAATCGACGCTCGCGAATGTCAATTTCCAGAATTGTCTCGCCCACCAGATAAGGTGCGACTCCACGCAGCGTTGTCTCGACTTCGGGTAACTCCGGCATCGCAAATGCTTTCAACGCTTTGCGCTATCCTCACTACTTATCTGCGACTTAAGCCATGCCTCATACTGTGGACGCATGCGATCATACTCTGGATTCACACACTTATCTCCCCACCGTTTGAGCGCGGAAAGCAGACCGGCATCCGACTCAACGACCTGCCCTTTGTCCCCCGTCTCTTTGATCCATCCAGCGAGAATCTCACGGTGCTTTTCAAGGGGCACTTCGAATCGCGATTGCGTGGCAAGGTTATGGATTTCATGTGGGTCGTTGTGCAGATCATACAATTCCTCCGCTGGCTTCTCGTCACCAAAGAAGATCAATTGCGCCTCATTCATTTCTCCGGCAGCCATCATCCTGCGAAATTCAATCGACACCGGCCACCCATCTTTGTAGCTCGGCTGCATGAATGGACGATCAGTCAGGTAGTTGCGCAGGTATTTGAACCTTGGCGTCACGACCGCACGGATTCTCTCGTAGGTATTGTCGCACCGATCGCGAGCAGCGATGAGAAAACTCCGCGCCGTGTAATCCTTTGCCAGAAAATCCCGGCCCTCCATATTGTCGGGAACCTGCAGTCCTGCAATGGCAAGCGTCGCCGCTGATATATCGATACCACTGATCAAATCATCGCGCACCATGCCCTTGTCAATTCCCGGACCTGCGACAACACACGGCATCTGGATTCCCCCTTCGTAGAGGTATTGCTTGTGGCGGTGCAGCAAATATCCGTGATCGGAAAACATGAAAATCGCCGTGTTGTCATACAGTCCGTCACGCTTTAGTGCGACAATGATTTCGCCGACTGCCCGATCCGTTTCCAGCAGGCAATCGTAGTGATGCGCGATCTCCTCCCGCACGAGCGGAATGTCAGGGTAGTAAGGCGGCACCGGCACAGTCGCTCTATCGACCACCTTCGGCACACGCTTACCCAGCTTCCCACCAGCCAACTGAATCTGCCCAAAAAATCGCTGCCCTTCTCCGCGCCCGGTCCATTCACTACCATCCCTGGCTCCCTTGAAATTCCACTTTTTCCCGCAGTGATCGTAAAACTCAGTGGGATCCCAATCGAAGTTAAAATCGTCTTTGCCGCCGCCTTCGTTAAATGTGTAGAAGCCAGCTTGTCTGAAGCGGATCGGCAGCGGTACCACATTTTCCGGCAATACGTTTCGATCGTAGTCATCACCCATCGCCACATTGCGAAAAGTGGGTCGGCAGCTGCGGTGATGGTGTGCGCTAATGGTTGTCTGCATCATACCAGTGATGATCGCAGAACGTGTGGCTGAACAGACACCTGCTGGAGTGTAAAAGCGATCGAAGCGGATGCCACTTGCTGCCAGCGCATCAATGTGCGGCGTTTCAATCACCTGGTCGCCATAACAACTGAACCAGCCGCTCACATCTTCGAGATAGATCCAGAGAACGTTGCGCGCGCCAGTTGCACTCACATTGGCACCACCATCTCCCTGAGCTTGCGCGAAATTCGCACTCAGTCCTAACAGAAACAGGAACAAAGATTTGATCAAAACAATTCTCATAGAGCCGTTCTAGCGCACCCCGCAGTGTTGCACAAGCACATGTCTCTGTCTCGCAGCCCATCTGCTACCGCTGCGCCCTATTCAGCTGCTTCCTTCAACATTTCATCCAGCTCACCTTTCAGGAGTGCCTCCAGATCAGGACGGAAGCCGATATGGACTTTCTTTACCATGCCGTCTTTGCCAATGATGACGGTCTGCGGAATGCCAGTTACTTTATAAGCAGCACCGGATTGTCCATCGGGATCCATCGCTACGGTCAACTCCCACTTCTTCTCCTTCAGAAACTTTTGCACAGTCGCATTGTCCTCGCCTTGATTCGCTCCTACCAGGACAACGCCATTTGCTTCATATTCCTTTGCGATTTTCAATAACACTGGCATCGCAGCCACACATGGCCCACACCATGTTGCCCAAAAGTCGACAATCACGATCTTACCCTTCATCTCGCTCAATTTAAATTCTCCACCGTCCAGCAGGCTCAACGCTATCTGGGGTGCGGCCTTTCCTTCAAGTTCCAGGGCTGGCAGTGCCTGCGGTGCCCCCGCGCCCCCGTCTGCCTGTGCAGCAGCTCCGCCATTCGGACGCGCACCTGGCGGCGGATAGAGTTTTGCCATTTCACGCGCCATTTCGCGAATGCCTCCCTGCGCATCAGCAACATCACCGAACTGACGTTCCAGCACTTCATCGAGCGGCTGATCTTTTACAGCAGCTGCAAAGACTATTGTCTGGCGATTAATTCGCAGCTGCGACAACCGCAACAACTTCAACTCAGCAGCGGGAGGCAGAAGGCTTTGCTCGCGATTATTGGGACTGCCATCCGGCTTCTTCTCCTGCTGAGATTCGCTGGGTGATTCCTGCGCATTTTTGAGGGCTTCGATCAATTCTTCCAGCGTTGCCTCAATTTCCAGTTGCGACAATTGCACAATCTCTCCGGTGCGACGGCCAGCCATTAGCTCAGCGACATTGGTCAGCGACTTGCGCAATTCTCCCACGATGCTGCGAAAGACAATGCTGGTGCCATCTTCAATCAGTAGCTGCTCGGCCTCTGCAGCCGTTTCGGCAAGACCCGTTTCATCCTTGGCTAGTCTACCAACCGCCAGTCGATCTGCCCGTGCTAATTTGCCGTCATTCCTGGCTTTCTTCTCATCCAGTTGCAGCGTCCCTGCCGAGGCAATCTTCTGACGCTCCAGCATGTTCTTGAAGATCAATTCCAGCTGGGCGAGTTGCGCATCGGTCGCCTCATCGCGCAGTTCATCGATCCGCTTCTGCAGTTCCTCCTGCGATTGCTGCAGTTGGTCGATTGCCTCCTGTTGTTTTGGCGAAGCTTCTCCCGCCTTCTTCTGACTCAGGCTTTCCGACGCTTTCCCCATTTCGGACTGCGCCGCCTTCATGCCTTGTTGTGCCTTTTGCACTTCTTCTGCCTCCGCCTGACTCGATTGTGACATCTGTTGTCCAAGTTGCCCGGTTTGTTCACTGGTATCGTCCTGCTCCTTGGCCAGTTGATCATTGCTCGCATCATCCATTTTTTCCACGCGTTCCTTTTCGCGTTTCAATTGCTCAAGCGCTTCCTCCATCTTCTTTGCCGCCTGCTGCTGGCTCTTCGCAGCCATGCCCGGATCGCCTGCCCCCAGTTGCTCGGTCGCAGCCTGCTGGCTCTTCGCCGCTTCGCGAAGTGGAGCAGCACCAGGCGCATTCTCGTTCTTCTTCTGATCGGCAAATTCTTTCGCCTTGTTCTCAGTCTCAGATTGAATGTCATCCTGCTCGTCAGCCTGACGGTCCAATTCGTCTAATCCTGCTTTCTCCGAAGCTGCTGCTTGCGCTGCTGTCGCAGCTGCAGTCTGACGCTTCAGCAATGCCTCGACCTCGGCAATTTGTTTGTCCAATTTCGCTAGCGCCTCCTCCTTGTCCGCCAGCGTTTCACTTTCGTTTTTCAAATTTTGCTCAGCCCTGGTCAAGCGGTCGATCTCCAACTGCCATGCTTCCAGTTCTTTAATGTCTTTGTTCAACCTTTCGAGTTCATCCTCGGTCAGCAGGTAGGCAAGGAGAAGCTTGATATCCACCAGCATCTTGTCTTGCTCGGCACTGGCATTTTCCAGCTTCGCACCGTCGAGCAACGCCGCAATCCGATCCATCCGTTGCTGCAGAAGCATCTTGCGCGCCTTCTTGTACGCCTGCCCTAACTTGTCGGCTTGATCAGGATTTTCTTCCTCAAGCTTGGATGACAAATCGACAAATTGTTGTTCCAACTCAGCCATCAGCCGACCAATGCGCTTTTGCCGTGCACCCAGCGCACTCTCTGATCGATCATCAGAAACGATCTCTTCGCTCGCAGGAGGAACATCGTCCTGTGCGAATCCACTGTTCTGAAATCCTGACAAGGTGACAATGGCAAGCGTGACAATCGCGCAAAGCATCAGCCACGGATTCCGCGAGAATATTTGAGAATGGGTCGGGAGGAACATGGAACTTCAAGTGAACGACGGCAGGCAGAGAAAATATGTACTGAATCGCGCACCGCGTCGAGTAGTGAAAATGCGTGGATCCAGAACAAAAAATCAGCCGATCCCTGAATGGAACCGGCTGATAGAAAATTACATCAAGAGATAGTCGGCAAAGGTAGCAATGGCGACGACGGCAGCCACCTACTTGTCGACTTCGGGTTTCTCGGTCTCTTCAGCCACTTTGCTCTCTTCGCTCTCTTCGGTGCCTTCTCCCTCTTCAGTTTTCTCAATCTTCTCACCTTCAGGTGTGAATTTCGTGCCCTTCCACTCGCCAAACTCAGCGCCTTCTTCGATCCATTTTTTCAAGAGATTCACCTCCTCTTTGGTGAGTGCATCACCCTTTGGTGGCATAAAATCATCACTGTCTTCAGGAAGCAGGACACGCGCGAGTGCTTCGCTGTCGTCCGGCTTTTTCGCAGTGATTGCTGGCTTCTCGGATTCGCCAGCCTTGACCATATTTTCCGGCGAATCCATGCGCAGATCGCCTTTGGGCTTCTTCTTTCGACCGCGCTTAGGATCGGTGTAAGTCTCGCGATGACAGGCCATGCACTTCTTTTCAAGCACCGGGAGAATGTCATTCTCAAAATTGACATTCTCGGCAGAGAGTGGCGACATGGGGACTACAGTGGCCGCGGCGATAGCGGCGAAGAAGGGTGATTTCCAGTTCATAAGGTAATGGTTATTAACAATGATTCGAAATCTGCGTGGACTCCGCAAGATACGCAAGCGAAACGGCTTCAATCTACGGCATTCCCTGCTATTGCGTGGACAATGGACGGACTTTGGACAATTTCCTGACTGCTCACCAACAACCGTGCACCCCCGATCCGGCTTCAGCCTTATGTCTTCCGATTCCAAATTCCTGAGGCCTGTAAGGTCGCGCGCGACATCCGGGCAGTCACGGCTCAAGGTGAGCCGTGATTCGGTTGACATTCCAGGCCGCGAGAGGGTGAGATCAGGAACAAACGGCTGAAGCTCTATGCTAACTAAGTGCGTGCAGGCCTTCAGCCGAACGTCGGGCTGAAGCCCCGCCAGCTACTGCATGGACTGCCGAGCTGAAACACGATCGCTAAAAAGTCTGAGCTACTGGATAGATGAGTCGTGGGGCTGAAAGCATCTTGTTGCCATTTTTCACCTTAGAAGTTTGCATTCCTTTAGCTTTTGGCCTTTACTGGCGTCGAAAAGTTGCCTTGTTGGCACGGGAATTTCTCCTGCATGAACGCATTCGGATATTTTGTAAGACGCTTTTTTCGAACCTTTGGACTTCAACAGTCCCATCGTGTGCGAACTCAGCTTTCGAAGGAAAAGCAGATCGTCAGTGAAGCTGAGGATTTGCTGGGCCGCTTGGCTTGGCGTGACACTCAGAACATTCAGGAACTGGCAGGCCAGTACTGGAAGATGACAGACTACGAGCGCCAGCAGGGACGCCTGCGAACTCAGGGCGAGGATCTCGCTGTAGAAAACGATCAAGTGCGCGATACTCTCGAGAAAATTGAAGACCACTACGGAGTTCAAATTGGCAAACTCAAGGAAGAGAAGCGCATCCGCATGGAGAAAGCGATCGACGTCATGCGGGCGATCGATGAAGTCCGGGATGCGGCAGAATACCGCGAAGGAATCTTCAATGGGCTGGAAATGAAGGTCAAAGTCCTGCAGGAAGAGGACGAAAACGGTGGAGTCTATGCGGATGAAGTCGGAAAAACCCTTTCTGCGATGGAGCAGATCCAAAGTCAGCTCGATCGCGACGAACAAGTGATCAGTAAGCGTACTGGCCAATTGAATGCGATCGAGGACGAAGTTGAAGAGATTGAAGAAGAAATTGGCCGGGTAAAACAGGAGATGGCACGAGAGACAGCTACCGTTCGCACCGATATTGGGCGTCTTTCGAAGCAGGTTGCAGAGGTTTCGGCCAAGATCGGTGCGCTGCAGAATCTCAAGAACGACCTTTCCTACGAGGTCGGACAATTTTTAAGCCAGAATGCCTATTCGCGATCACCTGAGGTGCGCGGAGTATTGAAAAAGCACAGAGCGATCATCACTAAGATTCTCTACTTCCGCCGCTCGATTGACTATCACGCAAGATTGCTTGGAGGCATTTGACGGACACAGGCTCGGAAGCGAGGAATACAGATCAACTGCCCGAACGGCTCAATCTTTGGATGAATCCGACCATTCTATCGTAAGCTTACGACCAATTCAGTGCACTCAGTCGCCTGCATTCGATTGGAACTTGATCCAATAATGACAGCGCGCTGTCATTTCTACATTTTTGATCAACCTTCATGCGTAAGCCCTTGCCGTTTGCCCGAATTGCCTGAATTCGACCCGCACTATTTCTCATTTTCCCAACGCCTCGACGATAGGCTCTCGAAGGAAAATTACAGACTGCGGCGCTTACGCTTCAACCTGAGCTGAGCGAGCGACTTGGCAATTGAGGCTTCGACGGAAGCAACTTCTTCCGCGTTCGTTTTTTGCTCCAGCGAATCCTTCGCCCTTTGCAGAGCCGCCTCAACCGCTGTTTCATCAATATCAGCATCACCCACCGCCATGTCGGTCATGATGTGCACATGACTGTGGGTCACTTCGACCAATCCATCGCCGACTGCCAGCTCTGTAGTCGAACCACCTTTAGTATAGGTAAGCTCGCCCGGCAGCAGTGTCGTAATCAAAGGCGCGTGATTGGGAAGAATCCCCATCTCACCAATGCTGCCAGGTAGCACCACTGTGTCTACTTCATCTGAAAATACCTGTGACTCAGGAGTGACGATTTCTAGTTGCAGTGGCATGACGAATGAGTGGAAGAGGGAACGCTAACAGAAAATGGGCTTAATTTCTGTACAAGATTACTTTTCGACAGAATCCATACCAGCCTTCATGTAGAAGTTCGCCTCGGGAACACTGTCGTGCTTTCCTTCGAGAATTTCGGAAAAACCCTGCACAGTTTCAGCAATGGAAACGTAAACGCCAGGCGATCCAGTGAAGACCTCAGCTACGTGGAACGGCTGAGACAAGAACTTCTGAATCTTACGAGCACGGAATACGGTTAGCTTATCATCGTCGCTGAGTTCGTCCATACCGAGAATCGCGATAATATCCTGAAGATCCTTGTAGCGCTGAAGCACGTTTTGAACGCCACGCGCAACGCGATAGTGCTCTTCGCCGACGATCTCTGGAGCCAATGCATTGGACACAGAGGAAAGTGGATCCACCGCCGGATAAATTCCAAGCTCAGCAAGTGAACGCTCAAGCACAACCGTCGAGTCCAAGTGTGCGAACGTGTTCGCAGGTGCCGGGTCAGTAAGGTCATCTGCAGGAACATAAACAGCCTGGAACGAAGTAATCGATCCCTTATGAGTCGACGTGATTCGCTCCTGCATTGCTCCCATCTCAGAGGCTAACGTAGGCTGGTAACCCACAGCAGAAGGTGTCCGGCCAAGAAGCGCGGATACCTCAGAACCTGCCTGAGAGAAACGGAAAACGTTGTCAACAAACAGCAGCACGTCCTGGTTTTGCTCGTCGCGGAAAAACTCAGCCATCGACAATGCGGACAAGGCAACACGAAGGCGTGCACCAGGAGGCTCGTTCATCTGACCGTAAACCAGTGCCACTTTAGATTTGGAGAGATCGTTCTGGTCGATAACGCCAGCCTCACTCATCTCCTCATACAAGTCGTTACCCTCACGAGTTCTTTCACCCACACCAGCAAACACGGAAAAACCACCATGGTTCTTAGCGATGTTGTTGATGAGCTCCATAATCACAACCGTCTTGCCTACACCAGCACCACCGAAGGCACCCACTTTACCACCTTTGGTAAATGGACAAATCAGGTCGATCACCTTGATGCCCGTTTCGAGAACAACGGCAGAGGTCAACTGGTCAACCAATGTCGGAGCTGCCCTGTGAATCGGATAACGCTTTTCACACTTAACCGGCCCCCTCTCGTCCACAGGATCACCTGTGACGTTGAAAATCCGTCCGAGCACACAATTTCCAACCGGCACTGTAATTGCGGCACCTGTGTTGGTAATGCTCATTCCGCGCTTTAAGCCCTCTGTCGATGACATGGCAACAGCGCGCACCCAGCCGTCTCCCAAGTGCTGCTGCACTTCCAGGATAAGCTTCGTCTGGGTTCCGTATAGGTCGTAGTTGATCTCAAGAGCGTTGTAAATCTCTGGAAGTGACTCGGCTTGCGAGAAATCCACATCGATAACGGGGCCGATGACTTGTACGATGGTTCCTTGGTTACTCATGGAAGGATGGTGTTGCTAATGCGGTTCGGTTACTGAAAAAGGTAAAATGTGACGTAAACGTCTGAATCTAAAGGGGACTAAGCCAACTAATCATTCGAGCGCTTTCATCGCTGTCGTGATCTCAAGCAACTCGTTAGTGATCGCAGCCTGACGAAGCTTATTATACTCCAGCGTAAGATCTTTGATAAGTTGCTGAGCGTTATCAGTTGCGCTCTTCATCGCCACCATTCGCGAGCTATGCTCCGATGCGCGTGACTCAAGCAGCATCTGATAAAACTGGTTGTTGATATATTGCGGCAATACGGTGTCAAAAACAGTTGCTGCATTAGGCTCAAACGAATAACCGGCGAAGTCTTCGTCAGCGCTCTCTGGCGTGTCACCTCCTCCCATGCCTTCAAATTCCATGACACGTCCAAGCGTCATTGGATTGATCGGCAGTAGAGTTTCGATGGTAGGAGTCTGCGTCAACGTGGTGATGAAGTTCGTGAATGCAACTCGCACTCGACCGATCTCGGGATCAGCCAGGAATTTCTCCATCACAAATTTGGAAACCATCTTACACTCAGCAAATGTCGTCGGATCACTTACTGGAAAATCTGCCAGCAAGTCCTTCTTAAGTCGTCCAAGTGACTGACACCCCTTCCGCCCTACCGTGACGAAAGTGGTATTTGGCCCGGAAGAATCGATCGCCTTGCGAATCAAGTTAGTGTTCAAACCACCGCACAATCCCTTGTCAGTTGTCACCAGCAGAAGAATTTCTTTCTCACCTGTTCGCTCCTCAAGGTAGACGTGAGACTCGTCACTGACTCTTTCTTTAAGGTTTACCAATACCTTATTGATCAGATTAGAGTAATGACGCCCAGCCGTTGCCTGGTCTTGCGCCTTCTTCATCTTCGACGCGGCGACGAGCTGCATCGCTTTCGTGATCTGCGCCGTACTCTTGACGGACTTGATCCTTCGGCGGATGTCGCGTGTGCTTGGCATAAGGTTTTAGTGGCTAACTGCTGGCGGTTGGTGAAAAAGTGGCATCATCCCTGGCATTTCAAAGAAACACCTGCGGGAAAAATTAGAGTGTCTTCTTGAAATCGTCGAGAGCAGTTTTGAGCTCTCCAAGAATCTCGTCGCTGATCGCTTTCTCGTTAGCGATCTTGCTCATCAGTGACTCTTTGCGATCGGTCAGGTAAGTCTCAAACTTCGCCTGCACATCACGAATCTCAACAACTGCGATATCATCAAAGTGGCCGTTTTGCATCGCCCAAAGGGTAGCAACCATGATTTCCAGTGACTTCGGCTGATACTGTTGCTGCTTGAACAGTTCTACAATGCGCTGTCCCCGCTCAATCAGCGCCTTGGTCTTCTCATCAAGATCAGAGCCAAACTGCGCAAAGGCTTGCATTTCACGGAACTGTGCGAGGTCTAATTTGGTCGTTCCCGACACCTTCTTGATCGCCTTGGTCTGCGCAGCAGATCCAACACGACTCACAGAAAGACCAACGGAGATCGCTGGACGAATGCCCTGGTAGAACAAATCTGTCTCAAGGAAAATCTGACCGTCCGTGATCGAAATCACGTTAGTAGGAATGTAGGCGGACACGTCACCTGCCTGCGTCTCAATAATCGGCAGAGCAGTCATGGAACCGCCACCCGCAGCATCACTGAGGCGCGCAGAGCGCTCGAGCAAACGGCTGTGCAGGTAGAAAACATCACCAGGGTAAGCCTCGCGACCAGATGGGCGGCGAAGAACCAGTGATACCTCGCGGTAAGCGACAGCGTGCTTGGAAAGGTCATCAAATACGATCAACGCATCCTGACCCTGATCCATGAACCACTCTCCGATCGCAGCACCGGAATAAGGAGCAAGGAATTGGTTCGTGGCACTGTCCGACGCGGAGGCACTCACGATTACCGTGTATTCCATCGCACCGTTGTCTTCCAAAGTCTTGATCGTCCGAGCCACATTCGACTGCTTCTGGCCGATGGCAACGTAGATGCAGAGCAGTGGTTTGTGATCTTTCAGCTTGCCCTCTTCGGCAGCTTTATTCTGCTTAGCCTGAGCAATAATCGTATCTACAGCAATCGTTGTCTTACCAGTCGAGCGGTCACCAATGATCAACTCACGCTGGCCACGACCAATCGGGATCATCGCATCGATCGACATAATCCCCGTCTGCACAGGAACACTCACACTCTTGCGCTTAATGATACCTGGAGCAATTTTCTCAACAGGATACGAAACGTCTGACTTCACTTCGCCTTTTCCATCGATGGGCTCACCGAGTGAGTTGACCACGCGACCGAGCAGGCCATTACCGACAGGAACCTGAAGCAAACGACCCGTCGTGCGGACTTCATCACCACTCTTAATGTGCTGACTGGCACCCAAAAGCACGCAACCGACTTCCGTTTCCTCAAGGTTCAATGCCAAGCCGTAAAGACCACCGGGAAACTCAATCAACTCATTGAGCATACAGTCGCTGAGGCCTTCGACCTTTGCGACGCCGTCACCAATCTCACGGACAGTGCCTACGTTCGACTTTGTCACCGAAGTCTTGAGACCGGCGATTTCTGTTTCCAGTTCCTGAAGGATGTTGCTCATTGTTAAGTCGATTGAAGTGTAAAAAAGGCGTGGAGGAAAATGTTAAAAACGGAAAGTGTCAAAAATTAGAGGGCAAGTGACTCGCGAAGTCTATCGATGCGTGCTTTCACGCTGCCATCCCAGACGTCGCTGCCAACTTTGATTCGCATGCCACCAATTAACGATTCGTTGGTGGCAAAATCTGTAGTGACTTCGTCACCGTACTTTTTCTTAAGATCAGCAGTCACCGACTCCCTGAGGTCGTCCGATAATGCTGTGGCACTCTCGATCACCGCGTGCCGCTTCTCAACCTCAAGCCGGAGCATCCGCATGTAGTCGGTAAGCACTTGAAGGTAATTGCGAGGCTTGCTGACTTTCAAGCGATCGACACATTTTTTCGCGGCGTCCATATCCAGTTTCCCGTCCCGAACCGTGAGGCGGAACAATTGCCGAGACATTCTGCGTGCTTCCTTACTGACCTTCATGATCGGAGAAAAATAGTGAAACTAAGACTAGAGAGAAACTTGAGACGCGGCGTCTTTGTTGATGCGATCCTGATCGTCCTTAGTCAGCACTTTGCCAGTGACCTTGGTTGTAGTATCCACCAGCAGGCGACCGAAATCGCGCTTCAACTCAGCCATCAGCTTTTCGTGTTCAAGCTTAGAAGCTTCCTTGGCTTTAGCGATAATCTGGCTCGCTTCAGAAACAGCTTCCTGCTTCTTCTTCTCACCTGCAGCGGCAGCACTGTCAGTTGCTTCAGTGATCAGCCTGTCAGCTTCCTTATTAGCCTTGCCGACAATCTCAGCAGACTTCGCTTCCGCTTCGGCAAGATCAGTTTTGATCTT
>JBNMNB010000217.1:0-12688 GCA_051270635.1 Verrucomicrobiales bacterium
CGTGCGCAGCGTGAAGTTCGTGCGCTGGTTGCGAAATTTCATCTACCGCGACGCGCCCTGGGGCGACGCGCTGGCCCGGCTGGCCAAGATCTACTCGACGAGGTGATCAGAGTTTTCCACACCGTTGTGTCGGGAGTACCCTTTACCTCAGCGATGTTGAAGCGTTCTCCACACTGCCACAGATAGGACGTCACGTCAGATCCTCCGACAATCTGGCCGAAATTATTGATGCCACGGGCGACGCCGGATGTGTCCATGGCTACAATGATTGAATCGCGTTCTGCTAAGTCGCACCCTGGCATTTCGACACTTCTACGCAAGCCAATCTCAAACGCACTTATCGCCGCACCTCCTTTCTGATTTCGCGATTGTTAGGCGATCTCGGCTTCCCCGCCGAAACGCCTTTGTTAGCGTATTTCAAACGTCCAGTGGAAGTTGAGACGCGCTGGCGCGAAGGGCTTTACCTGGGCACCCCCGAAGAATGGGACGATCCCTATCGATTCTTCCGCTGGTAAACCGGTTTCTGGGTCAAGCGTGTGAGGAAGGCTTTCATTCAGTTCGCCAATGGCTCATGATTCGGGCCTCATGAAACGAACTACCCATGCTCTAAGCGGCCGCCGCGCGTTTCTCTCATCCGGAACCATGGCAGCATCGGGCGTGTTGCTTCCCCGGTGGGAAGGTGTCTTTGCTCAAGAAGAGGAGAGTGGTCAGGCTCGTCAGGGCCCACATTCCATAGCCTGTGGTGGTCGAGCCGCCGGGGACATGCTCCCCATCGAGCATCGTATCGATCCGCCTCTCGAAATATCGGCGTCGCCGCCTGGGCATCGAGCCAGGTCTGGTCCAGGGCCAGTCCCGCCTTGCCGGCCTCGGTCACGGCCAACATTGGCAGCGTCTGGTGATGACAGGTGAAACAGGTCTTGTTCTGCTGCCACCGGCTCGCCGCACCCGTCACGATGGCCAACCCGCGCTGCAAGGCGGAGTCAACCTCGGGTGTGATTTCGTCGGCCGAGGACGTTCCGCCAGCAAGACCAGCGAGGAAGAGAAGAATGATGATCGAAGTTTTTATGATGGAGATCTCACTGATGGAAATGGGGACCGATACAAGGAGCAAGGGCTCAGATAATAAATGGCAAAGGATTACAATCACCGTGAATTGTCTCGACTGCCAATTGTACTCCAAACTTGTGAGCACCTCCCGCCCTATCTCACTCCAATACAGTAGAGGAATTTGTTCGAACGGATGAACATTCGACTGTCCGACACTGCCGGACTGGCGTTGAAGACGCCGCGCCCATCTTCAAGTTTTGCACTGCCTGCTAGCTCGAATTTAGGCCCCGCTTTGACGATCACTGCTTGGCCTCCACGTCCGAGGTAGACAATCTTGTCCCCGGCGAGAATGGGCGAGGCATAGATTTGACCGGGGTTGGGGGAGAGTGGTTTCTCGTAGATGAATTCTCCGGATTTCAAGTCCACGCAATAGGCTTCACCCTTGTCCTGGTGGGCAAAGAAGAGGTGATTGCCGTAGATGATCGGCGTAGGAACATTGGTGCCTTGGTCGAGAGTCCACAGGCGGTGCGATTTTGTCACGTCGCCAGTTCCGCCGAGTTTGACGGCAACGCCGCCCGTCCCGCTGCGACCACCAACCACGTAGACAATTCCATCTTTGACCAACGGCTGCGGGCAGATGTACCAAGAGATACCCGACTTGCAGCGCCAAATCTCACTACCGTCAGCAGCATCGAACGCCTTCACATACTGAGCCTGTCCCATGATGATCTGAGTTTTGCCACCGACGTCGGCAAAAGTAGGTGCGTGCCAAGATTCCTTCAGACCTTCCGCCTTCCAGCGCACCTCTCCCGTCGCTTGATCCAGCGCCACGAGTGCCTCGCTTTCCACGCAGGCATTCACGAGCACCTTGTCCTCGTGGAGAGCCAGCGAGGCGGCGGATCCCCAACGATTCAGCGTGCTGCCAACCTTGGTGTTCCAAAGCTGGTTCCCCTCATGGTCGAAAGAAAAAACGCCTGACTTGCCGAAGAAGACAAACAGTCGCGAGGCATTCGCCACCGGCGTCGCGGAGGTGTACCCGTGATCCTCGCGAACCGATTCAACTTCCGGCAGTTCGGACACAACGGTGCGATCCCACAAAACGTCGCCGTTGGCCGCATCGAAACACAAAACATGCCGCACCAGATCGTCGGCACCGCCAACCCCAGTGGTTAGGAACATCTTTTTGCCTACGATCACTGGAGACGACGCACCGACACCCTCCAGCGGAGCTTTCCAAATGACATTCTCACGATCGCCCCAAGTATCTGGCAACGACGCCTTCGTCACGCCCGTCCCATTCTGACCGCGAAACTGGGGCCAATTCTCCGCAGAGACTGAGGCATGAAACAGAGCCGAAGCAAGAATGATAGGAACAAGGACAGCTTTCATCTTTAAAAAGTTAGCACTTTCGCTGCCTCAAACGCAAACAGACACTTCATCATTTCCTCCCGCAATGGCCCGCCCGCCTCGTAATCATGAGTCACGTGCCATTTCCACGCGGCCGGAAGTGAGTGTACATTCATGAAATGGGATTTGGTCTGCGATACGGGCTCTTTGTGACGAGTATCCATGAATGCTGCCAAATCTGCAAGCATACTTGTATAACTGCCTCCGTTTTTGCATAGTCGTGAATCCTTCCCTCAGCCGATGGATATTCCGAAGCCGCGATTCTCTCCTGAGGGTAACAATATCACGTTCGAGTGGCCCAGCAGTCAGGCGAAGGCATCAATATCTTCGATTCTGAGCCCTGACTATAGTACCATGAAAGCCATCCTATCAATGTTCTTGCGATCGCTCGCCATTTGCCTGGCTGCGGGAACACTCATTGGGTGTCTCAAAGAAGAAGCAGACATGGTGATTCTGCCGGATGGCGCGGGACGCATTGATGTCGAAGTTGAATTTGGTAAAAAGCTCTCGGACGGGATTCGCGAGGAACTGGCGAAAGGCCGGGAATTGGTGGATGAGTGTCGCAGAAGTTTTGCCGGAAATTGGAAGGGTATCGCCTTCTGGACGGATGAGGTTGCTGAGGATAAGTTGGACGAGAACTCCGGTGAGAAACGTATACACTATCGGGGCAGCTGCTGGTTTGAAGACGCGTCGATGGTGAGTCTGATAGACAAGCAACAGTGGAAATGGAAAAGTCGCGCAGCTGCGGATGATGACAATAGCGTCAAGGATGTCGGAGGATTTGAGTTTGAGTTTGTTTTCGATCCACTGCCAAAGCCAGATGGTGGCAAAACCCGAGCTGAGCAGGTTGAGGAGGCACGAGAAGCGTTAGAGGGATTTGAGGTTTCCTTCCGATTTCGCCTTCCCGGGTTGGTGACGGAGATATCGGGCGCCGGAGCGTCAGAGGGAAGGGAGGTGACCTTTAAGTTGACGGCTGAAGACTTGCTTGCCGGTGCCCAAATGGAAGAGGAGGAACGCGGCCAAAAGTATCATCATCTGATCGTGAAAACCGGTCCACCGATTGCTGAGGCTAAGGTCGCGCAGGCTGCATTTCATCGCGCATGGGCTGCCATGCAAAAGGTCGGAATTCCGCACGCAAAGGCCACCGCTGGCCGACCGGCCGAAAAACCGGCACCTCCGCCAATACCTCTGAGTCCGCCGCTGACACTTGCTGAGGTGAACCAATTCTACGCAGTTCCCGAAACTGATCCAGATTGGAAACTTACCATGACATCGAAAGATGAACTGTCGGAATGGTGGAGCGGGAGCATTCGTGGTTCGCGGAAAGAACGGATACCCCTCATCGTCCGCGTGCCTCGTGAAGGGCGACCGTGTCCGGTGGTCGTCAAGCAACACACCTGGCATGGCACCAAAGAAAGCGGGCAGGAGACGGGTCTTCCCGTTATCAAGCAAGGCGTGGCGGTCATCTCGTTTGACGGGCCACTGGTTGGTAGCCGCGAAATCGAAGGCAGAGATCCGCTTGGTGAATCACCTGAATTGGGGGTCGACAACCACCGCTGGGCAGTCAGTGATCTGCGCACAGTGATTCGTGCTCTTTCACTGGCACCTCTGGCAGACGAAACCGTGACGACGAAGAAAGGAGTTGTCGTCGTCGGTGTTTCGTTAGGAGGGCCTACTGCTATTACAGCATTTGCATTGGAACTGAACGCAGCGGCGGGAGCGACGGTCGTCGCTGGCGCGGGTGCGTGGTCAGCTGCAAGGGACCAAGAACAGCCGGGAACTTCGTTCGAAGGCGCAGGAGACATCCGCTTGCGCAAAACAGCAGAGACCCAACGGGTGGCTGCACTGCTTGATCCGGCGATGATACTCCCTCTCGTCAAGCCGCGGCCGATAGCCATCGTCGGAGGAGCGGAAGATGGCTTGGCGCCGGAAACCGGGCTGCGCAGACTGGCCCGTTCCGTCGAAGCCTGGCCCGAGGTGTTTCTTCGCGTCCACCCTGAAGTCGGCCACTTTATCACTGAACCACAAGCGAAAGAAGTCACGGCCTGGATCGTCGAGCACGCCAAGGCACTCAGGTGATTCACTGCTATCACAGTATCAGGAACATGAATTGCCAAGGATCTCCACGATCTGATAATCGTGACATGAGCGGTTTCTTGGCTTGGCGCTCAACGAAAACCGCTTGTTCGTTCATGGCGACATCCATTTCACTCATCGCGCCTCTAAACAGAAATTGCAGGAGCCACAACAACATGGCGTTTGGAGCTAGTGACAGAAAGGGCAAGACCAAGCACATGACGCTAAAGCCGACAGTAGTCACCGCTCGGCTCCCGAATCGTGCCACCCAACCGCTGGCTAGAGACAGACCTACTAGCACTCCTATCGACAGCCCTAGGAGCACGATTCCCAGCTCCGCTTCACTCAACGACAGCTTCGTCTGGAGCGCAGGGATCCGCGAAACCCAGGTGCCTGATAAGGCACCATTTACGATAAACGGCTTCCTCGGCGAAGGCCAACTTTGAACCAACCGCAAGTGCCGTTCCGGTCATGTAGAGAAATTCTCGGCGCTTCATATTGGAAGCCTGAATTGTGAGGAAAAGAAGTCAAGGCTGCCGGGGCTCATGAAAGGCAGCTATGGGCAAGTCTTGCCTAAATCGGGAAATCATTGGAGAGTATCGGTCAGCCGTTGCTTGTAACCAATCGAAATCGGCTGGCGTAGATCTGTCAGGAAGTTTGGTAGGGGATCGCCCCACTTTGAACTCTGGAGGAACACCCCGTTCTTCCAATGCAACGAGTATTCGAAGATAACCGTGTCCTGCACTCCCACGGCCAAGTATTCTTCGGGAAGAAACTTGAAATTCACCGCGAAACCTTTCGGAGGTGAAGTCCATGGTCGCTTCAAGTCTGACACAGCCATGTCTCCAAACAGACTCAATCGGAGCTTGCCGTCCTCGACTTTGGCACCTTCCACAAGCTTGAGAGGCGATTGGTTTCCCATGCTATCCGCCCCCGCTCTTTCAAAATCGTAATCAGCCAGTTTGTACCAATCGTTGAAATCAACTTCGTCGGCAAGATTCCCCAAAGGAAGCCCATCAATTTCTTCTTGAGGTATGTGTTGTGAAGCAGTTGCCTGCTGCACGGCTTCGTCACTATGGGCCTCTAGTGCCTTTGCACCAGTGACGGCCAAGAGGATCAATCCCGCTGCCGCTCCGAGCCGGATAGACCAACGTTTCTTGGCCGTCAACCGATGCATCGCCTCTTGCTTCAAGGCAGAGGCTCGTTCGAATCGCTTTTCTGGCACTTTGTTCAACGCCTGATCAACGATCGGATTCAGAAAGCGCGGTACTCCCGGAAACTTTGAAATCGGTTTGTAGCGACCTTGTGGAACTTCTCCCGTCATCATCTGGTAGAGCACCGCCCCAGTCGAATAAATGTCAGCACGATGATCAGCCTGGGCTGGCCATTCCAATTGCTCGGGAGCCATGTACTGCGGCGTACCCACCGCCATGTCGGTTCGCGTCAGGGCTTCTTCTGTGAATTCCTCATAGAGCATGCCTTTCACCAACCCAAAGTCGCTCAGCTTGGCGTTGCCCTTTCTATCCAACAGAATGTTACCCGGCTTCACATCCCGATGAACGACTCCGAGCGAATGAACGTAGTCTAACGCATCGCAGACTTGACCAAGCACACTCATCGCACGCCGAATTGGCAGTTTCTACTTTGAGCGAATCTCCTCAGCCAAGGTTCCACCTTCCATCCGCTCCATGACGAGATAATGCAGATCACCCTACATTGCCAGATTCGTGAATTGATACGATGCTAGGATGGCTCAAGTTTGCCATCGCCGATGCCTCGCGCTCAAAACGTTCCGAAAACTCGGGGTTGTCGGGATTCTTAAACATCACCTTGATGGCCACAATACGATTGAGTTGCCTATCAATCGCCCCAAAGACCGTTCCCAGTCCTCCGCGTCCAAGTTCCTTCTCGAACTTGAATCGAGGAAGACGGCTCGCGACTTCTTCCATTCTCGGTGGCTCGCACGGATCCCACACTCCGACGAATGGAACGAGCAGACAGCTATCGCAATGGCCGCCCTCACCAGGTGCCGCGAGCGGTTCATCGCACCCGCTGCACACACCAAACCCGACGTCGGTGCTGCTATCGTCGGGAATGCTCTCGTTTGAGTTGAAGAGTTGGAAGAGTTGGGACATGACACCAACTAATTCGCCTTTTTATCAGAAGTATCACGTGCGGTCTGCTGAAAGTGCTATCTTTCTCGCACCGAAGTTTACAGAGTAACGCCACTGGGTCTAGAATGCATTTCAGTGCCTAAAAGAGTTCCGAGCGATCGCCACTCGCTACGAGAAGCTCCGCGAGAACTTCCTTGGAATCGTCACGCTGGGCGCTATTCTAGCATGGATCTAACAGGTTTTAAAACACACCCTAGCTAAAACTCTTGGCCGCATTTTGGAAAAGGTATAAACGATGAGTAAATTCCAGCGAGAGTTCTTTTTGAAAACACACTCTGTACACTGCCGAATTGCACCTTATGCAGTCGCGCTTTCCGTTCTGATTTTTCTCCTCGCCCACGCTTGTCACGCCCAGGATCGGGCTACGGATCCTCCGCTCGGATCCGCGCACGGAGAACACATCATCATCCTCGGAGGCGGCTTCGCGGAGCGTCTCCAATACTTCGGTTATTTTGAAGCCTTGTTAGTTCGCCATGCGCGCGCGCGGGAGTTGGTGATTCGAAACATGGGATGGAGCGGCGACGAGGTGGCATTGATGCCGCGCCCCTATAATTTCATCGTCTCGGCGGGCACGGGTGCGCCCGACGATCCCTATTCGGGCAATGGTTCGGCATTCACAGCGGATGCCGATCACCGGATCCTGACGGCCCATCTGGCGAGCCAGAAAGCGGATACCATTTTTCTGTGTTTCGGTGCGAACGAATCGTTCAAGGGAAAGGGCGGTCTCGAAAAGTTTGCCGCCGACTACCAGAAGCTGATCGAGCACCTTCTCGACCAGCAGTTCAATGGGCAATCACCGCCCCGCCTGCTCCTGGTTTCACCTCCCGCGCAGGAGAAACTATCCGGGTCGATTTCCGATCTCCGCAGGCGCAACGAAGATCTGGAGCGGTATACCGGGAAGATTGCGGAGATCGCGAAAGAGAATGATTTGTTCTTTGTCGATCTCTTTGCCCCGACACATCTGGAAATGAACCGGACCGGGGGAAACCCATTGACGATAGATGGTCTTCAACTCAATTCCCACGGCCAGAGGGTTGTTGCGGAAGCGTTCGCCAGTGAACTCGGAATCACGGATCCATGGTCTGAGGAATACGAACTGCTGCGCATGCTCGTTGTTGAAAAGAACAAGCAGTTCATTTTCCGCTGGCGACCGATCAATGGCGAATACGTATATGGGAGGCGCAAAACTCCATTCGGGGTGGTCAGTTTTCCGCCCGAAATGGAACAACTGGACAAAGCCGTTGCCGAGTTGGAACAGCGCATCCATGTCGAATCCAGGAGATTGAATCCGCAGCCATGAAATCAATTTTCTACACACTGATTATTTCTCTTTTCGTGCTGGCGGGATGGATGGAAACATCCCGTGCGACCGATCTGATTGGTGGCGAGCAGCCCAAACTGTTGCCGCCGGAGGAAGCGATCAAACATTTCAAGCTCCATCCTGATTACCAGATCAATCTCTACGCTTCAGAAGTGGACTTCCCCCTGCACAGTCCCGCCGCGATGACCTTTGATTCACAGGGGCGGTTGTGGGTTGGTAACATTCCTACTCAACCGCATGCCAAACCCGGAGTGCCGGTCAAGGATTCGATTATTGTACTAGAGGATACCGACAAGGACGGTGTGGCGGACCAGCACACGGTCTTCTACGAAGGCCTCTACCTGCCGCTGGGGCTAGCGGTAGCGGACGGGGGCAGAACAGTCTACGTGACCGACGAGCCCAACCTGGTTCGGTTGCGGGATACAGATGGTGATGGCAAGGCTGATGAGAAAGAGATATTGCTACAGGGCTTTGGCACGGAGGATAATCACCATTTTATATCCGCCTTTCAATGGGGGCATGACGGCAGGCTTTACTACGGCCAGGGATTGTTTCTCAATACCCAGGTTGAGACGCCAAAGGGACCAGTGCGGGCACACCAGGCAGCGGTTTTTCGCCACGATCCCCGCGACAACCATTTGGAGGTATTTGCCAGCTTCGGTTGGTCGAATGTGTGGGGAATCGTTTTCGACAACTGGGGGCAACCCTATCTCGCTGATGCTTCTCCCGCGCTGGACTACTACGTTCCCCATACGACGAGCAATTTCACCTATCCCAAGCCGGACAAGTACGGTAATTGGGATGGGCGTCGTGACAAAGTGTCGTTTACCCCGTCCGGTCGTCGCCCCTCCTGTGGCAATGAGTTCCTCCTCTCCGACCACTTTCCGCCCGAGGTGCAGGGCTGGTATGTGACGAGTCAGATGAAGGGGTGGCACGGTGTCCGCTGGTATCAACTCGAGGAAAACGGATCAGGAGTGAAATCCAGTCAGCCCTACGGCGAAGGGAACGAGCTGCTCAACGCAAGCGATATCATGTTCCGGCCGGTGGCGATGCAGATCGGACCAGACGGCGCCCTCTATGTCCTCGACTACTACAATCCCATCGTCGGGCACACCACCTACAGCTTCCGGGATCCACGCCATATCAAGACGTATGGCCGGGTCTGGCGCATCACGCACAAGACCCGTCCTCTGGACTGGCAGCCGAAAATTGATGGAGAACCGGTTCAGGCTCTCCTCGACAATCTCGATCATAGCAACTATCGCGCCCGGTATTTTTCCCGTCGCGAACTCCATCAGCGCAAAGCGGAAGAGGTGTTGCCTGTTGTCAAAGCCTGGATCGCAGAGCCGGCTGGCGGAGACGAAGAGCAGGCCCGCAGGAAGGTCGAAGCGCTCTGGCTGTATCAGAATTTCAATCGATATGAAACGGACCTGCTGAAGGAATTGCTGGGAGCGTCTGACCATCATGCGAGAACTGCGGCTCTCCGCGTCCTGCGTTACTGGCAAGCGGAGATGGATCAGGAGCTAGTCCTGGCATTGCTCGAGATGGCGATTCAGGACGACTCGCAGCGAGTGCGGCTCGAGGCGCTGATCGACCTGAGCTATTTTTCCGATCCCGCCAAGGCGTTGCCCATCACTGCTCTCGCCCTCGACCGGGAGATGGATGACGGGTTCAGGAATGCCGCCTACGACGCGTTCACCTACCTTACCAGTCAGACGGACCGTTCGGTTCCGGCGGTCGATCATTTTTTGATTCCCTACTTCAGTGATGCACAATTATTGACGTTGGCCTTGAATGAAGCGGTTGCAAAAGAGGTGCTGAATCGATCTACCCTGAACGCTGCGAAACTTCACCAGGCCCTGGAATACCTTTCCGGGGATAAGGGATCTCTGGAGTATTTGCTAAGCCTGATGGATGAATCGACTACTGCGGCTCCGAATCCCGCCCTGCCAGCCCTGGAACGTCTTCTGCTCGAATGGACTCCAGCGGAGGTGCGGCAGCACCTGGAAAGGATCACCGCTCTGATGGCTGACGGGAAAGCTTCGAGCGTAAGGACAGCTGCCCAGGCCGTTCTTCTGCGGGCCGGGGCCGGCACTGGGAACGCGGGCGAGTCGCTCCTGAAAAGCGATACCTTGCTCGCCCAGGCCGTTGCCAGAGCGGGACGGGGGACCGCGCCGGAGATCCTTTTTCCGCGGTTTGCCGAATTGTTGACCAAAGAAAATGTAAGCGCCGGGATGGTCGAAACCCTGATGCCAGCGCTTGCCTGTTTCCCCTCCAAAGATCAGGAGAGCCTCAAGATACTCGTCGCGATTTCCGATAAGTACGCGGAGAAAAATATCTCGTTGGCATTTTCGGCTCTCGAGGCAATGAAGCGGATACCGAACGACACCTGGCCGTCGGAATACGACAATCGTGTGCTTTCAAAGGTGACCGTTTCCGCGACGGCCGATCTCAAGTTCACCCCGGAGGAGTTTACGGTGAAAGCCGGCAGCGCGGTACAACTGCTTTTTCACAATCCCGACAATCTTTATCACAACCTGGTGATCGTGAAGGCTGGAGCCCTGGAATCGGTGGGTACGAAGGCGGATCTGATGGCGGCTCAGCCAGATGGGATGGACAAGCATTATGTGCCCGACGATCCGGACGTCCTCCACTGGACGCCGCAGATCACCCTGGGCATTGCCCAATCCCACACGCTGCGCTTTTTTGCGTCGGATGAACCCGGTGACTATCCTTATATCTGCACCTTCCCCGGGCATTGGCGCATCATGCGCGGAGTCATGAGAGTGGTGGATTGATAAAACGACGATTGATAAAACGCCAAGCGGGGGCATCTGACTTTCCACGAAAATGCGAACCTGTTAAGAAAACGAAACGAAAACTATGAGCGATACAATTAGAGTTCTGAATGTGGGTGCCGGTTTTATGGGCACCCTGCACGCGAAAGCCTTCCAAAAATTGCACCGGGTCGAGAACGTGGGGATTGTAACGAGGAATCTCAGCAGTTCGGAGAACCTGTCCAATATATTGGGAGGCGATATTCCGCGTTTTACGGATTTCGAAGATGCGCTGGAGAAAACCAAACCCGATGCAGTCGCGATCAGCACTTATACGGATTCGCACTACCACTATGTTTCCACCGCCTTGAACAAAGGGCTGCACGTCTTCGTGGAAAAACCCCTCGCGGAAACCATGGAGGAGTCGCTGGAATTGTTCGACCTGGCCAACAAGGTCAAACGGAAGCTGTATGTCGGCTACATACTGATGACTCACCCGTCATGGAACAAATTCACCGAGATCGCCCATGATCTGGGGAAACCCCTCGCCATGCGGATGAACCTGAATCAACAGACTAAGGGTGAGTTCTACGATACCTTGTTCAACATCATGCAGGTGCAGTCGCCCATCGTTGACTGCGGAGTGCACTATGTAGACATCATGTATCAAATGGCACAGTCCAGGCCCGTCAGAGTCCATGCGATCGGCTGTCGTAACTGGGACCTTGTCCCTGAGCACATCTGCAACTACGGACAGTTGCAAGTCGAATTCGAAGATGGATCCGTGGGGTGGTATGAAGCGGGCTGGGGACCGATGATGAGTGAAACTGCCTACTTCATCAAGGACATCGTGGGCCCGGATGGAGCTGCCAGCATCTCGGTAGTAAGCGACCGCTCCGATGACAAAGATCACCATGTGGAGGCCAATACCATTATTCGTCACTTTGCAGAACAAAAGGATAAGGAGTTTGTCAGGGAGGATGAGATCATCAACATAGATGAGCCCGACCACGAAGGACTTTCCTTTCTCGAACAGAAGGCCTTTATCGATTGCATCAGGAATGACACCGACATGACTTCTCACCAGGACCGGGTCATGACTAGCCTGCAAATCGTTTTTGCCGCTGATCAGTCGCAGAAAACCAAGCAGGTCGTGGAACTGCAACCGCTCCGGGCATGAGACCAATCGACCTGACAGGCAGGCTGGCGATTGTCTCCGGTGGAGGCGGTGAAATCGGCTACGCGTTGTGCGTCGGTCTTGCCGATGCCGGTGCCCGTGTTGTGGCCCTGGATATCAACACCGATCGTATCGACGGCAAAAACGCCAGAATCTCGGCTCTCCGTGTCGATCTTTCCAATGTCAGGGAGATTGACAAGGCGGTGGAACAGATCTGCGCCGATCATGGAAGCGTGGACATCCTGGTTCATGCGGCGGGAATTAATGTTGCCGCGCCTGTCGCCGAGTTTGATGAACAAGCCTGGGATGACGTCTTCAACGTCAACCTGAAGAGCGCCTTCTTTCTGACCAAGTCGCTCATCCCGCACTTTGGCAGAGTTCGCGCCGGGAAAATTGTCTTCATCTCTTCCATATCGGCGAAGCTCGGCTATCCGGGACTTCATGCCTACACGGCATCAAAGGGCGGCTTGGACGCCCTTGTCAGAAACCTGTCGACGGAGTTGGCCGCCAAACAAATCTGTGTAAACGGACTCGCACCTGGGACCACCAAGACGGGAATGACGAAAGGTCTCTGGGAAGATGAGGAAAAATGTCGTGCCCATGAAGCAACCATTCCCCTGGGCCGCATGGCTAATTGCGAGGATCATGTGGGACCTCTGCTTTTCCTTTGCTCGGAATTGTCCGACTATGTCACCGGTCAGATTCTCTG
>JBNMNB010000218.1:0-12681 GCA_051270635.1 Verrucomicrobiales bacterium
TTTTTTTTGCCCCCGCTGGGGGGGCGCCCCTGCGTCGGGCCTGCCGCGCCACTGCCCGAGAGTGGACGCAGGTGCAAACACCCACCGCCAATGACCTCACTGCAGTGCATTTTTCCGATGCTCTAAACGGCTACGCCTCCGGAGCTTTCGGAACCTTATTAAAAACCTCGGATGGGGCGGTTCGTGGGCGATCGTTCCGACGCCAGTCAACTTTAGCTTCGTTAGCGTCTGGACGGATTCAACAGCTTCTGCCATGGTCGGGCGCGTTGGCCTCTACGGCACCAGCGACTGCGGCGAGTCCTGGGACTCGGACATCGGCGACTACGAGAGATTCTCCGGCTCGATCTTTGACATCCTGTTCACGACCAGAGAAGTTGGTTTCTTCATAAAGGAGGGTAACGTATTTCGCTCGGACGATAGCGGAGCCAAGTGGTCTCTGGTCGGAGGCAGTGGCCAATTCCTCGACGACCTTCACTATGTCGGCGGCGAGACAATTTACGCCACTGGTGGAATCACCTTCATCGAGATCAACGGTGCGGTCGACCATGGCCAAATGGAGCGTTCGCGCGACGGCGGCCTGACTTGGACGCCTGTCCTGCTCAACGAGATCGGCGACATCCATGCTGCCGCCTGGCGTTCGGAGCAGGAAGGGTTCGTGTTCACGTTCTCGAATACCGCTCAACGCACGACAGACGGGGGCGATAGCTGGTCGCTTGTCACCGACTCCATGGTTGATGCCGAGGGAAATCGATTGCCAGCCATCGTTACCGACGCGCTGATCGATGATGACGGACGGTTCATCGGCGTCGACTTCGATGGCAATTTCCTCGAATCAGACGCCGCCGCCAAGTGGACGGTGATCCCCGGATCCCGCGATCCTTTGATCGCGCTAACCAAGCTTCCCGATGGCTCGCTCATCGCAGTCGGGAATGGCGGAGCGATCTGGCGCAGCCTGGCCAACCGGGATCAGCAGCAGCCCAGGATAACCGGCATCAAGTTAGGAGGCGATCACAATGACGAGACGGTGACCATCGACGCGATCGGCACATCTGGAGTCACCTACCAGCTCACTTCGTCCAAGGATCTATTGGCACCTTGGAGTATAGAGACGTCGCTGACATCCGTAGATAGCAAATTCCAGTTCATAGTAAGCAAACCCGATGCGGGTCTTTGGTTCTACCGCGTCGAAGCACGGAGCATCAAACCTATCAGCAAGCAGTAAGGACGGGACTGAGGTGGAGGAGCGTGACTGCCAGTTCGCTCAGTGTCCATGATCCAGCAAACTGCCTCTGCTCAGCGATTCTCTACTTTGCGCAAACTTCAGTGGAGCCACTGGTTCGTTGTCACAGTAAGGAAAATAAGGGACGTGGCATCATTTGTGGATAGCTCCACTCTACTGGGTAATCATCGTGACCTGAACCGTAGCCAGTCGAGATTCATGAATGGCTGACCTTCCTTCGGATTGACAAAGACGACGCAGAGATCATGCAGACCGCCGGGGTCGGTGATCGTCTGTGTGTTGACGGTCTGCCATTGTTCCCAGCCGCCAGTAGCAGTAAATTTCAGCCGGGCGATGAGTGCACCTTTGGCATCGTTCTTGCGCAACTCGATGCTGCCGCCGGTTTCTGGCGAGGCGATTCGGGCTTCAATCGTATGGATTTGTTTGAGATTTACGCGTTCGAAAACCAGTGACTGACCATTTGAGACACTGCCAATGAATTGACCGCTGCTGGCGCTCTTGCTGCTCAGAACCTGAGTGCCTTCTTTGCGGGTGAAGTGCTCGGCTTCGACCAGTGACGAGCGAAGTAGGACTTCTGCTTTGGCGGTCAGTGGTGTGGCACCTTCTGCTCCTAGATCTGTGTAGGATGCCTGCCACACAGCGGCGCCGCCCATCACTTGCTTCATCCAGTCCGGGCGATCGATTTTGTTTTTGCCTGCAAATTCCTGCTGCACTGAGTGGCTGCCTGTGTCATCTGACAGCGAGAAAATCCAGCGCACGATGGTCTCCGCCTGATCTTGAGAAAATTGCACGTGCGGCAGCATCGGTACCTCGCCCCACACTTTGCTGGAGCCTTTGATGATGCGCTCGGCGGATGTCTGGATCGCCGTGTTCTGATCGTCGGCGCTGGCATACCGTTGCGCTATTTCCTTGAATGACGGGCCAATGATCCGACGATCAATGGCATGGCAATTGAGGCAATCGCTTTGTTGAATCAGCGACAATCCCGCCGAGTGCTTGCCAGCGCCTGACAGGTAAGCGGCTTCGGTAGTGCCGGGCGTGGTTGCGGCGACAAAGTGGTTGAGCAGCAGGCGCAATTTCATGAACTCGGGCGAGTCTTTGGAGGAACCTTCCTCGGCATCCTCCACCACAATTTCATAGTCGACCTCAGCACCCCAATCGAAAAAACCACCATCTACCGGCTTCACGAAACGCATGACAGGTGGCGCATTGCCGATCGAGAATGTGAGTGTTTCTGAATCTTGCAGGTTCTCTGGATCGGTGACAGTCAGTGTGACCTCATAGGTTCCCGGCTCCGTAAATGTAAACGTTGCCTGCTCTCCAGCCTGTGACTCAATGTCTCCGTTGGCTCCATTGGCGACATTCCATTGAAACTGCAGCACATCGTCCTTATCCGGATCGCTGCTGGTGGCGGCACTCAATTGTGCTGTGAACGGGTGCTTTCCGAGCGTGCCTGATTCCGTCACGATGGCTGCCAGCGGAGGGCGGTTGCCAGCAAAGTAGTCGATGCGCAGCAGCTGTGCATCATCGTTGATGCCCCAGGTTTCTCCATAGTCGAGCACATACAGCACACCCTTTGCGTCAATGCACATATCGACTGGACGCTTGATCGGAATCTCAGTCAGAAACGGATCGATCGACACAATGTTAGAGTCGGCATCCATTTTTACGCGTTTGATGAATGTGCGCTGCCAGTCGAACATGATCAGGGAATTGTCCAGCTGCCGTGGTAACTTGGTCGCAGACTCAACCTCTGGATCAAAGTGGTATACCGGGCCTGCGCAGGCGGTGCGTCCACCGCTACCCAGCATGGGAAATTCTTCAGAGGCCGCATAGGGATAGTAGATCCAGGCAGGTTGTGGTCTGGGCAGCAGCCGAGATCCGGTGTTACTCGGCGCTGTGTTCATTGGTCGCTCCACATTGTAAAGCGGCCCGGTTTCTCCCGTGACGTAGTCATGATCGGCATACGGCTTATTGTCGGCGATGAAGAATGGCCAACCGAAGTTTCCGGCGGCCCTTGCCTGATTCAATTCGTCATAGCCGCGCGGGCCACGCGACCCTTCGCCACCAGCATCAGGGCCGACTTCGCCCCAGTAAACGTAGCCTGATTTCTGATCAACATTCATCCGCCACGGATTGCGGCAGCCCATCACATAGATCTCAGGCAGCCCAGGGATTTCGCTATTTACAGGAAAGAGATTGCCGCCTGGAATCGTGTAGTTGCCATCCGAAGTCGGACGGATTCGTAGAATTTTGCCGCGAAGATCATTGGTATTCCCAGCCGTGTCTTGAGCGTCGAAAACGTGTTGACCCTCGCGCTCATCGATCGGCGCATAGCCGCCGGAATTGCCACCGGGATGTGTGTTGTCGCCAGTGGAAATAAACAAATTTCCAGCTGGGCCAAATTCCAGCGAACCTGCGTGGTGACAACAATCGTCCCGATGCACCGGAATTTTCAACACCACTTTTTCGCTGTCACGCTTCACAACATCACCGTCCATTTGAAAGCGGCTCACATATTGTCCGACATAGATCTCAGTCGGTGGCGAGTACATGAGATAGATCCATTGATTTTCCGCAAAGGCAGGATCGAGTGTCATCCCGATCAGGCCACCTTCCTGTTCAGCGAATACCTCAAGTTCGGCAGCCACGGTTGTTTCCTTTGAAACCGGATGCCAGATCTTGACCGCTCCATCGAGTTCGATAAAAAACACACGCCCATCTGGTGCAACGTCGAGTTCTAACGGACGCGTCAATTTCTCCGCCAGAACGGTCGCGGAGAATCGCGACTCGTCATAGTCAGAAATCGCATCATCTGCGGTGGCAATCGATGATGCGGAATACACCAGTAGACAAACTAGTAAGCGCTGAAGATTTTGGCTGGAATTCATTTTGCCCGGACGCTAGCCAGCCACCGTGTGCGAGACAATGCCATACTGGATTCCCTCTTCAAATGGCGCGTCAATGTTTTGCAGAATCACTTTTCGCAGGGCCTCAAGCGCCTCGCGGCGATCATCCGGTAGTTGATCAATGTATTCGGCAACGGTCGTAGGCTTGCTCATCGTGCTGAAGGCTCGCAAGGGCGTGTGCTGAATCGAAGAGGGAAACATAAGTCGTTGATCGGCAGCAATTCCATTGATTGATCAAAAAACTGTTCGATGCATTGAATAAACTGTTGGCAGGAGACGTCGAATTTACCGCACGGCGACTTGGATCGCCCGAAGAACTTGAACCCTTAGCTCCAAAAACCACCATGAGAATATTTCTTGCCGCACTGATGGCCCTTTCGGGAACCCTCTTTTTCTTCGCTTCTGACGCGGAAGCGGGCCGCTACACTCGCCATTCGCGCGTTTCCAATTGCCGTCCCGTATCACACGCTCCTGTTTATCGGACGCAGCATGCGTATCATCGCCCAGTCTATCGCGCTCCGGCTCCTCAGTATCGCCCGGTGTATCGCCCGGCTTACCGCGTGCAATACTATCGCTCAGCACCCGTGCGCTATCGTTCGTATTCAAGGTGTCGCTGATTCCAGCTGAAGGCGACAGTTACTCGAGTTGAGTGAAAATTCGCGTAGCTGCCTTCTCGGATATTTTTTGGTTGCTCGCCATGGCCTTGCCCGCTCGTATTCTGAGTTGGGCAAGGTTTTCATTTTTCAACCATCCCTCTAGTGCTGCGTGTAGTGCAAATGCACCAGGATACATCAATTGTTGGGTTGTTAGGATCGGGCGGGCACCGTTACGGCGCAACAGATCGTAGAAATGAAGATGTGATCTACAACTTAACACGATGGCGTCGCGTTTGCGTTTGATATCGATTACCTTTGGCTCATCGAGCTTGTGTTCCATCAAGCCATTGTGTCCGATGAAGGCGACGACATCGGAGGCGCCGCCAAACGGGATCATCGGACTGTCGGCGTTCGAAGTGTCGAGCTGCACCGGAGCGATGTAATTTCCCGCCGCTGCATAAAGGAAATCGTTCAAACACAGACGCATGCCGCTGCCACGGTAGGCGTCAGCTACCAGGAGTGCGCCAGTTTTCTGGTGCCGAAAGAGTACCCGCCTGAGAATGTCAGCCGTGATGTCCTTTTCTTTACGCAGCAACTTCCATTCAGCTCGCTTCCTGAAGTATTTCGGCAATCCATCAGAACATCCCCAATAAAGGTTATTGTCAGGGTCGTCGCCATTTCCAATCCGGGCATTAACAGGAGCGATTGCCTGCGTAGCATTGTCGCAGAGAGCAACAAATACATGAATCCGTTTTGGCGTAGCGTCTGGCTCCTGCGAAAACGAAACACTGGTCGCGAGAATGAAAAACGCTCCACTCACCAGTATCCTCGTCAACCGCGTCATGTGGTCACGGTAGCATTGTGGCAACTGAATTGCAATGCGTCTGAATTACGCAAATCGAGTGACTAGAGCGCACCCCAAGCTTGCTCCCAATGGTGCTATCGACTAAAATCTCCTGAAATCCTCATTCCAAGCGCCAAGCGCATGACAAAAACGACACGTCGAACCTTTCTCGGCACCACAACAGCCGCCGCTGCTGGTGGAGCCATTTCATTGCCACAATTTTCAATCGGCGAGCCGGACAAGACAAAAAAGATCAATGTCGCTGTCGTCGGTGTCGCTGGAATGGGCAACTACGCGTTGAGCTCCGCTGCGGAGGAAAACCTTGTCGCCATGTGTGATGTCGATGAGACAAGGGCCGCGAAAGCGTTCAAGAAGCATGCGGATGTCCCGCGCTTCAAGGACTTCCGCATCATGATGGACAAGATGGGCGACGACATTGACGCGGTCGCGATTTCGACGCCAGATCACACCCACTTTGCCGCGGCAATGGTTGCCATGGAACGCGGCAAACATGTCTTCGTGCAAAAGCCACTGGCACATAATATCTGGCAGGTGCGCACCCTGCAGAAAGCAGCGAAACACTATAAAGTAATTACCCAGATGGGGAATCAAGGTCATACCTTTGAGGGCATGTTGCGCATCAAGGAATGGATCGATGCGGGTGTCATTGGTGATGTCAAAGAAGTGATCACCTGGACCAACCGCCCGAATCCACCCTGGTTCGTGCCGCCAGCAGTGTTCCCTCCTGAAGCAGGCACTGCGCCGGATACGCTCGACTGGGATTTGTGGCAGGGCCCGGTTGCGGCTCGCCCTTACAATAAGACATACGTGCCTGTGCAATGGCGCGGATGGTGGGACTATGGCTGTGGCGCGTTGGGCGACATCGGCTGTCATACCTTTGATGCCCCTTTCTGGGCACTGGGACTCGGAGCACCGACCAAAGTCGAAATCGACCGCAAGGATCCTCCTGGAGACGGTTTCATCCCGATGAGTTCAGTCGTCACTTATCACTTCGCTGCACGCGGGGAAAAACCACCGGTGACTCTCAAGTGGTTCGAGAAAGGATACGATGTGCCCAAACCAAAACGCTGGGACGAAAGTAAACCTCTCGCAGAAGAGGGTGGCATGTACATGGAGGGAACGAAGGAGACGCTGTATCACGCCGGTATGCGACCCACCAGTCCGCAGCTCACTCCGAATGCTCGCCACACCGAGAAGAAGTCCGAATTGGCAAAGATCGAGCGCCTGCCGCATCACGGTAAAGGCGGCCCGATCCGCGAGTGGTTCAACGCAATTAAAGGCGAAGGCCCAATGCCCGGATCCAACTTCGACTACGCTGTCCCGCTTACCGAAATGGTGCTCCTCGGAGCAATCGCCCAGCGCACAGGCAAGACCATCGAATGGGATGCCAGGAACATGACGGTCACTGGCCAACCAGAACTCGATGTACTCGTCAAAGAACCGACTCGCGAAGGATGGTCATACGGTGAGAATCTAAGTTGAGCACTAGACTGCACGCAGGGCTTTTTCGTAGTGTTAGTCCTCTTGCACTTCCAGCAAGAGCGATTCTCGAACTGTCTGTAGCTGCTGCTTGTCCCAAAGCGAGTAGATGTGGTAGATCCGGATTTTTCGAATCGGCTCTTGAAAGCTGTAGTCGTTTTCGTTGATCGACAGCCAGAGGGCAGGTGGAGCCTCGAAAAAGCTCAGGGAGGTGGCTGTTGAGCCACGGCTGTTAAGATTCCTTATGGAATTCTTGAAAAATTCCCGGGCGCGCATTGATTGCGTTTCGATATAGCTTTTCCGACCAGTTCTCCGTTCAAATTCGAGTGCTTGGTCGGTCGTGGTAATCTTTGCAGCGGATTTGGCGACAAGGGTGCGCCCAACGCCACCCCAGACCCGACCGAGAGCTGGCTGGTCGGGTGGAATCAGGTAACCGAACCCCATCAACTTGAGCTCGAAATCATGTGGCCCAAACAGTGAGGTGGGCAAATTGTAAGTTCTGCCACTGTCGCCTTCGCCCTCGATTCGGTAAGTGTAGATCAGTGGTGTATCGATCCAGTAGAGCGGCACCAAATTGAGCCAGACGATACTGGATGCGATCAGGAACATCGAGACTCCGCGGTGAATCCATGGATAAGGTGGCTTTGTAAGGATTTCTGGATACCGCCAAAGGAGGAACGCCAGCGCGCCATCGATCATGATCCATTGCCAGAAGCAAATTCCGGAGAGCATCAACACAGCGATGTGAAAGCCTGTCCATCCTAACAGCAGTGGCAGTGCGGATTTCCTTTCAAAAAACAGGATAAATACGCCCAGTATCTCCAGAATAATGACAGAAACCTGAATCGGAAAATCGAAGAGAGCGACTAGATTGGTGAATGCAGGCATCGTATCCTCGTTGAGAAAACCGCGCCATCCAGTTGCGTAGCGTACCGGCACCAGCAAATGGAATTCTTCGGTAAAGATCCAGCCCTCTTTGATTTTGGCTGCTCCAGGTGCGGCATAGTGAGAGGCAATTATCACCAGCAGTAGAAACAAGAATGGCCTGGCCTCCCACTTGCTTCGCATCATTCCCAATGTGAAGGCTGCCACCCAGAGACCTAGAATTCGAATCGGCAGGAAATGCAAGGTCCAGGAGAAATTCCCGAATGGGACATTGTTCTGGGCAATCAAGGGAAGAACAGCGATCAGAAATGGCAGAACAAATACCGGTCGATACCAAATGAGAGCACAAAGCAATAGTGTCAGCAGCCGATCAGCCAGATGTTCCTCATTGGTATAGAGATTGATCTGATCCGTGGTAAATGGCCATGCCAGACTAATGGCAACAATCAGTAGAAAAATGCGCAGTGGCTGACCGTGCTCAATGGATTGCCACGAAGCCCACAACGCCCGACGCTTCCATGCCCAGCAGAGAATCAGGCACGCGCCAGCGAGCGACGGCACAGGAAAATTCGGCAGCGATTTGAACCACGCTGCAAGCAGAAACGACTCCGAAAATCGCTCCTCTGGAAGCTTACAGGCTGCGATCGATGACCATGAACACGACAAGCATCGCAGTGATGGGAGCGAAGTAGAAAGCGATGGAGCGCGCAAATTTTGCTACTTTCCTCAGTCTGGTGATCACTGTCGCAGCGTAACTATTCTTGCTACCAACGCAATCCTGTATGAAGGATGACGATTTTAGTTTTCGTTTCTGGGTTCGGTTGCTATCAAGCGGAATAATAATGATTTCTGTCCATGTCCCTATCTGAAGCTAAGCAGAAACTGCTCGCCCAACGTTTGGCGGGGAGAGGGAAATCTCATGCGTCGAGTGCCCCGATCATTCGGAAGCGCGAAGGGAGGGGGGACATCGCGATCGCTCCCGGTCAGCGGCGGCTGTGGTATCAATACCTGGCAGAACCTGATTCCCCAAGCTACACGATCACGAGCAGCTATGAAGTGCAGGGAACGCTCGATGTGAAAGCTGTCGAGAACGCAGCCAATGCTGTGATCGACCGCCATGAAATTCTCCGCTCGGTATTCGTTGCCGATGGTGAATCCGCTCGACTGCGGACAGTTCCAGAATTTCGCTTAAAAATCGATTACACAACGGCGGCCGATAGTGATGCCGTGCTGGCGCATGCTCGAGAAGAGGCACGCAAGCCGTTCAATATTGAGCAGACGCCTGCGATTCGGATGGCCTATGCGCATTCCGCAACAGAAGGAATGTTAGTGTTGTCCGTGCATCATTGTACTTTTGATGAATGGTCGTTGGGAATTTTCTGGAAAGAATTTCTCAATGTTTACCGCGCACTTGAAAGTGGGAAACCTTTTTCGTTGTCGGCGCTGCCCATTCAGTTTGCCGACTACGCGCATTGGCAGGGGGCTCAATCACGGTCAGGAGCATGGGTCGATCAGCTGAGTTACTGGAAGGAGCAATTAGCACCCTTGCCTGAGTCTCTTGCATTGCCCTGTGATCGGCGGCGCTCATTGACTACGACAGATGCGGGGGCGGTGGAATCTCTGCAACTGGATGCCGCGCTGGTTCGTTCTGTGGCAGAGCTGGCTGCTCGATATGAGGCGTCCCCTTTTATGGTGTTTCTGTTGGGGTTTGAGATACTGTTACATCGCTATTCCGGGCAGGATGCTATCATCGTTGGCACGCCGGTCGCAAATCGAAACACGCCTGAGCTGGTCGATCTGATCGGATTCTTTCTGAGCACCGTTGCGATTCGTATGGATTTTTCTGATGGCATCACGGTCAAAGTTGCGCTGGAAAAAATACGCACAACCGTTCTGTCAGCGTTCGACAATCTGGACGTGCCTTTTGATCAAGTTGTGGACGCCATTCAACCACCGCGTAACCCAAGTGAGCATCCTGTCTTTCAGGCGATGTTTATCTATGAGCGAGCCGACGAGGCCATTGCTCAATTCGAACTGGGTGACGCCAAGTTGAAAAGCACTCTCATCGATACGCAGGCGGCCAAATTTGATATTACACTGTTCATGATCGAGGGCAGAGAAGGCCTCGACGCGCTGATCGAATACCGCACTGATCTGTTCGACCAATGCACGATTCGGCAAATGCTCGGTCATTATGCGCAACTGCTGAAGGCAATGGTGGCGGCTCCTGAGTCACCAGTGTCTCGACTAAATCTGTTGTCGAACTCAGAGCGCGAGCGCCTGTTAAAAGAATGGCAGGGCCCGCCAACAGCGATCGATTGCAGCCAACCAGTCGTTGATATAATTATCCAGCACGGAAAGCAGAATCCGACAGATCTGGCGGTCATTGATGGTGATCGACGCCTCACCTATGCGGAACTCATGGCCCGCGCATATCAACTGGGTGATCTATTAGGCCGCCAGGGGATCGGGAGAGGTGATATTGTTGGTTTGTTTGCAGGCAGAGGCGTCGATGCCATAATCGGGATTATTGGAATTCAGCTCGCCGGTGCAGCGTATGTGCCCATCGACCCTTCTTACCCGGCCGAGCGGTGGCGGTATATGCTTCAGGATTGTGGAGCCAAAGTGGCCGTCACTCATTCTTCCTTCCAATCGCTATTGGAGGGAGAGGCCATTGAGATCATTTGTGTCGATGCTCTCGGTGATGCAGATCCGCAGCCGGAATTCACAAGGAAAAGTGAGGCGCGTTCTGCTGCTTACTTGATTTACACATCAGGATCCACCGGAACACCAAAGGGAGTGGTCGTCAATCACAGCAACCTTGCCTGGTCGACGATGACGCGCACTGGTTTTTACCCCAATCAGCCAGGGCGCTTTTTGCTTATGCCAAGTTTGTCCTTCGACAGCTCAGTCGCTGGCATTTTCTGGACGCTGGCGGCAGGCGGGGCGCTGGTGATTATGCCTGAAAAGCTTGAACAGGACATCGATGCCTTAGCTGAATTGATCGCTACCGAGCGCGTGACGCATATGCTTTGCCTGCCATCTCTTTACGATTTGCTGCTGCAGTATGCGGCGACTGAGAACCTTGCGTCGTTGAACACGGTCATCGTTGCTGGCGAAGCCTGCTCCCAGCGGATCGTTGCGCGCCACGCGGCAACCTTACCCGATGCAAAGCTCTACAACGAATACGGACCGACCGAGGCCACGGTCTGGTGCTGTGTGCAGAAGCTGGATGAGAGTATGGTCGACCCAGTGCCAATCGGGAAACCGTTGCCCGGCACGGAGATCTACCTTTTGGACAAAGCCAGGCAACTCGTGCCGCAGGGAATTCCGGGTGAAATTTACATTGGAGGAAGAGGCGTCACGCCGGGTTACTTTGAGCGTCCAGACATCACGGAATCCCGATTCGTCCCCAATCCATTTGGCGATGGTCAGCTTTACCGGACAGGTGATCTCGGGCGGCATCAGACTGATGGTGCCATCGTTTTCCTTGGCCGTGTGGATGGACAAGTAAAAGTGCGCGGGCATCGAATCGAAACGGGAGAAGTTGAGAGCGCATTGCGCGGACACCCATCGGTGGGAGATGCTGCCGTCATTGCCCTGCATGAATTTCCTGTGGATATCCTCTGCGAGAAGTTAATTGAACTCACACCTGATGCAGCAGAACGCCTGCTGGCAGAAATTGAATAATTTAAGACAACTATGCGCCGACTCAAACGCACTCAGGACTTCGAAGCATCCATCACAATTACCAACGATGCCTACATCCGCCCGCCGCGTGATGCGCAGCGCAGCTGGCTAGTGAATCGTGCACTGAAGGAATTCGCCGATGACCTGGGGGATCTCGATGCCAAGGCGAAGGAATTTGTCGCGGGCAAGGAAAGCGCCGGACTTCCTGATCGGATGAGCGGGATCTTGACCGATGACGAGATCATGGAGGACTGGCAGATTCCAGTGATGCAGGCGATGGCAGAAACAGTGACGCCGGCTAATGGTCACATTCTTGAGATCGGCTTCGGACGCGGAATGGCATCGGAGATGATTCAACAACTTGGGCCCGAAATTCATACGATCATCGAATGCAACGATTCTGTGGTGCAGCGCTATGCACAATGGCGAGCGACACATGCCGAGCGAGACATTCGACTCATCCACTCGAAGTGGCAGGATGCGACGGATCAAATGGACGCCTACGATGCTATTTTCTTTCACTCTTATCCGCTGAATAATGATGAGTTTCTTGAGCATGTCGCGCACAGTCCGACATTCGCAGCGCACTTTTTTCCAACGGCTGCTGCGCACCTGGTGGAGGGTGGCGCCTTTACTTACCTGACGAATGAATTGGACTCTTTCAGTCGGGCGCATCAGCGGATGCTATTTCAGCACTTCAGTTCATTTTCTCTCAGTCAAGTCACTGCGCTGGATGTTCCTGATGAAACGGGTGACGCGCAGTGGGGGGACTCAATGGTCATAGTGAAAGCTGTTAAATAAGTGGGCGACTATCGAACACGCATAGAATCGCTGAGCGATTTGCAACGGCAAGCCCTGGCGGCAATGTTAGGCTGTGAGAGCCATGGCCGGCAGAAACTCGTCGCCTATGTTTCTCCCATTTCTGGCGGTGATGTTCCTCAAGCTGAGGAAGTGCAACAGTTTCTGCGCACAAAGCTGCCCGGTTACATGGTGCCGTCATCAGTGGTTGTTCTTGAC
>JBNMNB010000219.1:0-12650 GCA_051270635.1 Verrucomicrobiales bacterium
CGGGCCACCGCTCGCATCAATTGCTCCGGAAAATTTCAAGAACGGCATAAGTGAGGAGAACGTGTTTGCATCTTCGGATGCTTTTGTCGCGGCAGTGCAGAATGCGATCGATGGTGGAAGCAACACAGTCAATCTGGTGATTCATTGCCCGGAATTGGATGAGGCTGATCCGAAGCCACCGGGAAAGAATTTTTACCGCATCGACAACCATGAGAACGATGCGGAAACGATCCCCGTGCTGCATCTCGCCTACGCAACCGACTCTGATGGCGATGGCATGGAGGATGACTGGGAATTGCAATTCTTTCCTGATGATGCCGAGCTCACGCAGCTGGCGAAAGGTCAGGATTTTGATGGCGATGGATTGGTCGACGAAGCGGAATTCTTCTGGAAATCCGATCCAACGAAATCCGATTCCGACAATGACACTCTGCCAGATGGTGAAGAGGTTCATACATACGGTTCCGATCCCAGCAAAGCAGATTCAGACGGAGACGACATCAATGACGACCAGGAGATCGCAGCAAATCCTTACATAACCAATCCCGCGAAGGCCGACACTGACGGCGATGGGCTAAGGGACGGCGATGAAATCGAAATCCATAAGACGAATCCCACATTGAGCGACACAGACAATGACACTTACGACGACGGTTTGGAGTTGCGATTGATGGCCGACCCCACGGATGCAGGCAGCACACCCGGATTGCTGGTGCGTGGCGGTCTGTGGAATGTCCTGCATGCGGAAATCGCCGGGTTTGAATTGGTCGAGGAACTCGACGAGATCATTGCAGATGAAGACTACTTCGATTCAGTGGAGGTGCAGTTGCCAACAATTAATTTCGACAACCTCGTTGCTGGCGACTACTCGGAGTCTGAGATCAATTATCCCCTCTTTGACGAGCCCACGACTGATCTCACAACCTTTGTGAGAGTGACGGGCAGCATTCTAGTGAAAGAGTCGGCGGAGATTACGCTCGGATTTAATACCAATGCTTCAGCGATCATGAGAATCGATGGTGAGGAGGTTGAAGTCTTTGAAATCGGCCGGGCCAACTCAGGTCGAGTATCGATGGTGGCAACCCTGAATCTTGCCGGTGGTTCACACGAAGTCGAAGTGTTGCACTGGTTCACCGGCACTGCTGGATTCAACATGATCGTTGCCTATGAGGCAGGAGCCGTAGACGAGTTTATTAAGGACAACTTTGAACTCATGCCGGCGCTCAGCGGTGCATCCAAGCCGTTCGTGATTACACAGGTTGACCGGGAGGAAGCGGCGGTGGCACTGGAGTGGCAGTCAACGATCGGTGAAAGCTACGTGATGGAACGATCGGCAAATTTGCTCGACTGGCTGGAGCTTGAAGACGGAATTCCATCGGCCGGCGATAGGACTTCGTTCAATGATACAGATCCCCCTGCGGGCACTGCTTACTACCGCATACGGAGGTAAATGGGAACCTGGCTTGTGCTGGCCTTTCGAGTGCTCCTAAATTGAAGTGGTGATTTGCAGGAGATGTTGCGGCGCTCGTTGTGATCTCGCCATCACCGCTATTGGCTAGTTTTGGTTCATGGCTTCGCATTTTCTTTTGCTGGTAAGTCTAGTGCTGTCCGCACGCCGTCGGGCATTCCTGCAAGGTCATCACTTGCGTGGGCCATTGGCCAGAAGCCGCCATCTTGAAATCTCTCTGCTATGTTGAGCCGTTGGATTCCCAGGCTGTCGACATACCAGAGGCGGGTGCCACCTTCGTCCCATGCAGCAAGGAATTCGCCCGCTGGATCGCGTGTGTTCCAGGTGCTGCCTGTTGTTGGCCAATTGCCGTGTTGATCGACCGCCCAGGTGTGGGTGCCGGTATGGCCGGTGGCGCGGTGACTGAGAATGAGTCCAGTCGGGCTGAGTCGCAGGGTCTCAGGGCCATCATTGCGGATGAATTGTTTCACGGGTAATTTTTGGCCTGTTGGAATTCGCCCGTTTTGTTGCAGGCCACCGATGCCGAGCCGCAATCCTACGTCATTGGGGGCACCCCAAATGATCGATCGATCATCCGGATTCACGGGTTCTCCCGCTTCGTAATTACTATCGGGAACTCTCTCCCGCGAGTATTCCCACTTCACTGCCTCATCGGCATTCGCCAACCATTGGAACACACCTGCTGATTCTTTTGTTAAGATCTCAGGAGAAGTGACGGGTTCCATTTTTACAGGAATCTGCCGGATGATGGGCGAGAAACCATGAAAGTCGAATTCGATCACAAACACTCGACTGCGCGTCAGGGCGTAATGAAAGACAAGGTTTCCTGGAGGAGTAGCAACCAATGTATCCTCGGTCAGCGAAAATCCGATGGAGTGTGCTTCTGCGAGTTTCGCTTTTTCAAAGTTGAGTCGTCCATCGGTTGGTTCCTCCCCTTGTTCCACAGAGAATGCATGTTTCGACAGGAGGATGAACTGGAGCGCATCGTCCTGGTAAACGCAATAGCTACGACTCTCTCCATCCGTGACTTCTGCCGCATGCAGTGAAGATTCCACCACTACTGGATTCTCATTTTCCTGCGCTGCGAGCGGGAGAGAAAACAGAAGCAGGGCAAACAGAGGGAACGATCTCAAAATCATGCCAACAGACTAACATGGACTACGCCAATGTCTGTAAACGCGATGTAAAGGTGCGACCAGGGCGTTGGACGGAAGGCAATCCGCCAAATTGGATCAACTCAGTGCTATGGTTACCTACTATCTTCTGGCAGTGCGGTGATTTTTTGCCAGATCTTGCGCGAGAGCCCGGTGGTGAGTTCTTCGATTTCGGTTACTGCGGCAACGGTCGCCGGGTCGTCGAAATTTCTCAGGTAGAGTGCGGCGATTTTACCCGTGAGTGAGAGCATTTCGCTGCAGTAGTCGAGGTAGCGTCGCAGTCGGAATGGCGTCAGGGTGATGGTCGGTGAGGAGGCAGTGGTATCCGCATTCGCTCGCAGGACTCTGTCGGGATCCTTAGTCAATTGGTGCATGTCAATGACGTGGGCAATCGATCGAAGCTGATGAATCACGCGAGATACCCGTCGTCGTTTGATCAGTGTTTCCAGTCGCACGAGAAAGAAGACGCCGATCGCCAGGTAGACGAGATCCTGAATGATGTTTTGCACGATATCGACAAAGTTTGCCAGCAGCAGTGCTTCATCGGAGACGCGGACATTCACCACGGTAATCGCGATCAGACCGGCCACGATCAACAGCAAAAGTCCCGATGCAATACGCAACGGCCAGATCGGCCTGCGGATATAGGCCAGCTGGGCGGTGGATGCTACGCAGATTTCTTCGAGTGACTTGCAGACACCGCGCAGGCCGGCATTAGGAAAGCGTTCTTCGATACGACGCCCGAGGGTGCGCAGCGTCTGTAGGACTGCGGTGGCGTCGAGTTCGGAGTATGTTCTGCCCATTGGTAAATGGTAATTTGGTAATTCGTTTTCGAATTAATAGCAGATCCGATCAAGGTGTGGCAATCACCCTGAGACGGAGATAGCCGGGGGTGTTTTGTTTATCGATCTTCCAGGTCTGTTGTCCCGGTTGTATCGTTACGGTTGCAGCTGATGGCTCCCAGGATTGCAGATCGGAGGATTGTTCGAGTGTCAGGGTGGTGTCTGTGACGTCGGGATCCAGCGATACATTGGCCGTAAGACCGGCCTCGGTCGGTTGGATTCGAAATGCGGCAGCTCCCTTTGAGGGATCCTTGTCGCTGGTGCCGAAGACGTATTCCAGGTAAGCGTTGATGCCGTCGCCATCTTCGTCGGCATCGGGATTGACTGGAGGTGATTTGCCTTCGCCTGTGCCTGGGGTTCCATTGATTGTTGTGCTGGCGATCCAGTTGGCGGGTGCCTGGATGTCGGCGGATGTGGAAACCAACTGAATGCTGGATCCTTCGCCGTCGGCAGTCGCTGGCCAGGGTTCACTGTCGTCGAAGGTGAATTGCAGCAAGAGATCGCCATTTGCGTCGAGCAGGGCAATGCGCTCGCCGCCATTGGATAATTGGCCAGTGTATTCGCCGGCGATCGGGATGCTGGTGCCGTGGCGTTTTTCAAAGCTCTCTTTCCGCGCGACGATCACGACTCGTGCTCCGGGATCGAGGTGTTGCACACTTGCTGTGGCGAAATCGAAATTGACTCCGTCAGCGATGCGGACGCCGCTGAGGTCGATCGGGCGTGTCCCTTTATTGAGCAGTTCCAGGAATTCATAGTGGTCTGGATCGGGATCGCCGGGGGCAAGTTCGCCTGGGCTGGGTGCAGCCGGGTGGTAGTGGATTTCGGTCAGTGTCAGGTTTTCGCTTGATGCGAGGTCAGTGTTGACGAAGAACTGCGCGGAAGTGGGAGCGCTCCAGTCGCTGCCGTCGAGTGCCCGTGCGGTGATGCGTCGGGTAGTGTTGATCAACAGACCGCCGTCGATCTGCGCAACGGCTGCTTCCAGTTGTGCTTCACAGAGAAAATCTGAACCAGTGGCCGTCGTGTTCATCGCCTGGATGGTGAGCACGTTTTCCCCATTCTGCAGGGCGCCGGCACTGACCTCAAAGTTCTGGAATGCCACTGCAGCGGAATCTGAATGGGACGCGGTAGCCTTTGAGTTCCACTCCAGTTCGGTTGGGGCATTGATAGCGATCAGGGGGACACCGTTGAGGAAGGCGGCAAAACCATCGTCGTAGCGGACTCCCAGGTTCAGGCTGAGGACGAAGGCAGTGGATTCGATTTGGAACGGGATGCGAAGGTAGATTGAGCTGTTGATCAGGTGCATGCTTTCGGTGACGTCGGTATCGATGATCTCGACGTAGCCGCCGCTGGGGCTGTCGAAGCCAACACCGCCAATGCCAGCTTGCCATGTGCTGTCATCGAAGCTGAGTTGTCGCCAACTTTCAGCGGCATCTGTGCTGTCGGGGACGCGCACGCGCAGTGGGCTTGTAGCACCGATGAGGGGAAGAGAGGCAGTCGCGCCGACCTGGCGTGCCGACGGGTTGATGTTGCCCCCTGGGAGGCGTGGGTCTGAGCCGTCCAGCGTATAGTGAACGGTGTGGTCGTCGGCTGCGATGATCAATTGGAAGCCAGCTTCGACGTGGCCGCCCAGGCCGCCAAGTTGGTTGAAGGTGGGCGGTGCCGTGTAATCTTCATCAAGCCAATCGGCGCGGCGCTGCAGCCAACTCACCATGCGGCCACGCGCTGTCGCCCAGGCGGAGGCTGAGCGAAATCCCTGGGCGACGCCAAATTCGTCACCGATCTCGGCGGCCTGGCCTTCGATGATGGCGGCCATGGCGTCATTGCTCATGACGGTGCGGCGCAGGTGAAACCATTTGTCGACGTAAGCTTGCATGAAATCGGGATCACGAAAAAGTCGACCATACCAGAGACGGTCGGAGCGATGCATGCGCGTACTTGTTGGTCCACCGGAGACGTCGTAGCTGCTCCAGTTGTAGTCCCACGTTGAGCCCATGCGCAGGCGGTCGTCGCGCGATGATTTCCATGGGAACATGCTGATGAGCAGGCCATCGCCATTGCGCGAAAGATTGTGGAAAGCAAAGTAGGTAACAAAGTCATCGACGTCGATATAGCGGCGGTAACCGGTTTCGGGATTTTTCCATTGCTCATTGTCGTAGAGGACGTCCTCAAATCCGACGAACCAGTTCTCGATGGCTGCCCGTTGTGCCTCGTTGATGCGATAGCCATTCGGGTTATCAAAGTTCAGGAAGCCATTGCCCTGGCGCGGAATGTCATCGCTGCGTCCAGCGACATTCGGGGGCGTGCTGAGTCGACCATTGGGGCCGGGTGTGTGGAAGAACTGCGGGCGCGTGGCACCATTCTCTGCAGGCCAGCCGTTTTCCGGAATGGCGTCCATGCGATTGAGGTTGAGCAGCCATCCGCCGCTGGTGCCGTCTTCGCTTAGCTGGGAGAAGTTGAGCCGGTCGTTGCCGCGCGAGACTTTCTCCAGTAATGCGTATACCCCGCGCCGATCGCTGAGTTTTAAATCACCGCCATTCTCATTAATGAATACCTCCATCCAGCGGAAGCGACATGAATAGCGTCCGGCGAGCTCACTGAGTTCATAAATGAACGTATTATGCATCAACGTTGGATCTTTGTTCTGATCCGGATCAGGGAAATAGAGCACCCAGTCGGAGTGTTCGGGGAAGTCCAGCGGCTCTACCTTACGTTCCTCGTCGTCAGCATCTGTCCATGCTTCGACGCTGTAACCCTTCTGGCGCCAAGTGGTAGAGAACGCACCTCGGCCGCGAATTCCGATGCGTGACAGCATCTGTGGTGATCGATTGATGGCGCTCTGGCCATCAGCATCGCGGTCGAACGTGGCCCACACGGCTGCTTGCCGTGGTATCTGCTGGATCCCGGCGCCAGTGCCGTTCCATCCCTTGGCCGGAATGGAGCCGCTGGAGAAATTCTCAATTACCAGGATGGGCAGGTGGGATTGATAGTCGATCAGGTCGGGAGCAATCTTGATGAAAGTAGCAGTTGCTACGGGCCCAATGCTGATCCCGTCTGTAACAGCGATTGCCCGCACCTGGGTGCTGGTTGTCAGGACAAGTGGTTCCCGAAACACATTTCCGGAATCCGCAGAGGGCAAGCTGCCGTCGGTGGTGAAACGCACTGAACTGGCGTCGTCGGTCTGTAGGGTGACTTCAATGGACTGCTCGCTGAAAAGACCGCTGGGGCGGGAGAAGCTGACATCTGCTCTTCCCGTATTGAGCGAAAACGCGGTCAATGCGATGGCGATGGGTAACGCGAGAGCCGGTGGGAAGGTGACGATGAGCATCCGTCAAGGTGCCACGATCGTCTGGATTCGCAAAAAGTTGCTCAAGTCAAGTTGCTCTTCTTTTAGCGAAAATTCTGCTCATTCTTAGATGAGGCACGGAGAACAGCGCTCAATAACCCTCTGATTCTGAAAAAATACATTTAGAAATAAGAAACAAAGTACGCCGACATTGGTAACTATTTGCGAATTTGGGAACCGAAGGCGAAACAGGATAATATCTGTTGAGTGGTGGACTGAGCGAAATCAGTCACTGGAATTCCATGGGAAGCACGGGGTTGCTGGATGCGAATGGTGAGGTTATGTTAGAGGCTGGGCGTGGAATATTTTTGAAAATGCAAAGTGCAAACGACACGTGGGTGATCCCAGCCCCCTAATTAGATCGAATGACAAAACGGAACGAACAAGGTAGATCGAGGAACCGCGTAAGGAGAATTGCTGTTTCGGGCATTGCCTACTGGCTGCATCAATGCAGCTCGCATGCGATCGAAAGCAGGTGTCTGTAGTGGATCAGCAAACCAATGCCACCGCCACCGCCACCGAGCACTCAGTACCGCTGCGACCAGCCCCCGTTTTGCCATCGAGAATCGACAGGCCGGAAGATTTAGTGTCTGCCCTGCACGACTTCGCGCCAGCAGAAGTACGCAAGTTGCTGCTGGCCGCCGGGCCAGGGGAATGGAAAAAATGGATGCCGCAGTTTTATCGACAATGGGGGGCACTGGATGGCGCGGCGGCTATCAAGTCTGCTCTTGAAGAGGAGAATGCGCTGGTTTCTCGTGCTGCAGGAGCCGTTCTGGATGCGTGGGCTGAATCAGATCTTCCAGCGGCGCAGGCCTGGGTGGAGTCAGCTCCCTCGGGCCGTGCGCAAGTGTCCTTTGCTAACATTGTCATAAAGAGTATCGAATCCCCTCGAGAAGCTGCGACCTGGTTAGCTCAGTTGAACCCTGATGCTGTTTCTAATCTTTCAGATGCGGTGTCGCGGATCAGCCAGCGCTGGATCGCAGTAGATCCACTCGCGGCGCTTAATTGGTTGTCGTCCAGGCCTGAGGACAAAATGCGAGAGAAGGCGCTAATGCAGACCTTCTTTCAATGGTCGAAGACGAATCCAGAGGCTGCCAGCGGATTTCTAGCGCAGTTGGATCCGCAGGAGGCATTCTATTCGCTTGCTGCAGAAGGGTTGGCGCGTGCGATCAGCGTCACTGATGCAGAAGGCGCACTCGCCTGGGCAGATCAAGTTGATCATGCACAACGTGAACGCTCCGGGTTGGACAATATGCTTCTGATTGGAGCGAAGGCCAGCCTAGGTGAGCCGACAAGGGCCTACGATGGAGAAATCGTCGAGTCCGCACCATCTCCTCTGTCGCAATAGTCGCATAGTTGCATAGTTGCAATAGACAAGCTTGATCAATCAAGTTTCACTGAAACGCGACATAGACCCGATAGTAGAGCGCGGTCGTTCCTGGAGTGACATTGAAAACGATCCCACCGGAATCGATGGATCCCTCGGCTGGGAGTGGCAGCCAGTTCTTCATTGAAGTGGAAAACTGCATCCTGACCGCGACCAGCTGGCGAGCATCCTCGGTCATCGGTAGACGCAGGACATAGCCACCTTCCGAAGTCCGATCCCACGCCACTGTCGAAGTGTGAGCATCGGTTTTCAATGGGGCACCACCTGTGGTGAACTCAAGAAGGTTCGTGGCGCCATCGAGATCAGGATCAGCATTCCAGCTACTGATTGCCGGATCTTCCAGCTGCTGCACTGTAAAGTGATCAGCAAGCCACTGATCTGCGGCATTTCCGTTGCCGGAATCCACGCGCGCACTCTTCATGAGAAAGCCTTCGCCATTGACTTCGCCCAGAATCGCGACGGTGCTTTGGTCGATCTCCCATTCAAGAGGAAAGGCAACACCGTTGTTGGCTACCGGCCACCGCCATCGCACGCTACGCAGCAGAATCCACTCGTTGTCACTGCCGTTGCGTCCCCAGAAGTATCCACTGGTGCCGACTACAAAGGGATCGTTTGATGTCAGCAAGACCGAACTGGAAAAGAAGCGAGTCGTTGCATTGTATTCGGTAGTGTCGAGCTCACTCCAGTGCGTGGACCATTCGTCAAGATTGTCAGCAGAAGGCTGAAAGCCGGAAGCGAAGGTGCCTAATTGAAAGTCGAATGACGCGTCCATCGCGGCACCACTGCTGGTGGCATTGATCGCAAGGATTGGGCTTCGCCAGTTGATCTGGCTGGCGAGAGTGGAGCCAGCCGTCGCGAATACGACGGTGGCAATGGCGATTAGTAATTTTGGCAGGCAGTGCGAACCCATGACGAGAAGATTTTGGGAATTGAGTGCGGGACGGACGTCTACGGAAGCAGAGAGACCCTGACTCGATCAGTAAGAGTGTTGCGATAGTGGTCTCTCAGGTATTGCTTCCAGTCGGAGATTCTATGAAATTGTCAGTGAGGATGCAGGTTGTGTCAGGGCAGCCGCAGAGAAAATAATCCAACTCAGGCGACCGGCTGTATTTTACATATTAAAAAGTATTAAACTTGCGTAACGAGAATTCAAATACTTTTCAGAATTTCCAGAGCATTCATTTGTTTAACCAGCATCCAAAGGTTTGCCTCGCGCGGATTCGATCAAGTAAGTTACCGCAATTCCCATGACCTGCTGCTCCTCCATTCGTACCGATTTTGGATTCAAGAGATTCCAGCGCCTGATCCTGTATGCCAACGGTTTCCAGCTTGCAGTGTGGTTGATCATTGGATGGATGGGAGCCCTTAGTTGCCAGGCACAAGAGGAGCCCGCGCACTCTAGCGGGAAAATGTATTGGATTGATCGCGGCACCAATCAGATCTTCCAATCGGACTTCGATGGCGGCAATGCGCAACTCCTGTTGGATGGCGATCAAGTGCCTGGTGGCAATCAGTTCCGTGGCATCGCCGTCGATTTCAATGTTGGCCTCTTATTCTTCTGTGATAATTCCTCCAACAAAGTCTTTCGCGTTCCACTGGAATCTCCGGGAACGGTTGAAGAAATCGCGTCGGGACTCAACTTTCCGGCAGACATTGAGGTCGATCCTGGGGCATCAAAGGTCTATTGGTGCGATCGCAATGCGGATCTTATCCAGAGGGCGAACTACGATGGCAGTGCGCTGGAGACAGTGGTCGCTACTGAGTCACCCTATTTTCTGAGTCTTGATCTCAATGCAGGAAAACTCTATTGGGGAGACTTTAGCGCCGGAAACATCATGCGGGCGAACTTGTCAGATGGTTCGCAAATTGAGAACCTGGTGAGCGGCATTAGCGGGCAGACTCGGGGAGTTCAGCTCGATCCCGTTGAGAACAAACTCTACTGGGTCAGCCGCAACGAAGGTAAAATTCAACGCCGCGATGTTGAAGGCGGGCAAATTGAGGACGTCTACACCGGCCTCGATACACCCCATGGCATGGTGCTCGACATCGTAGCGCGAAAAATTTACTGGGCTGACACAGGAACCAATGCCGGGGCAGGCATTGGCGAAAATCTGGTTAGCCGAGGAGACATGGATGGAGGAACATCGCAGGAGATCCTTACCTCCGGGACTGCATCTAACGATCCGTGGGATCTCGTACTGGACACGCGCTCGGCAGCTTTTGCGGCCTGGCAAGCTCGGTTCTTCCGAAAATCCCGCGGTGAAGAAGCCGCGTCAACATCCGACCCTGATCGGGATGGAATGGATAACGTTGTCGAATGCGCGCTCGGCTCCCATCCGCTGATCTTTGATGGGGCTGATCGTATTCCGCAGCCCGTTCAGTTGTTGTCCGGATTCGGAATCGAGTTTCTAAGGCCATCGGACCCAGTACCCGATCTCTCCATTGTTATTGAGCAGTCGAATGACCTCCAAACCTGGTCCGATTCGGGTGTCACTCTAGAATCAGAGATCCCAATTACTGACGAAGTGGATTTTGTAAGTCAGCGAGTTGTTTATGCGTCTGAGCGGGGAAGTTACCTTCGAATTCGCGTCGCAAACCGGTAGCACACAGTTTTCACTGAGCAGATATGTGTCGGACCCTCCTCAGGGAGGCGTTGATAGGCACCGGATACAACTGATGGAGGGTCCTTGTTTGTAGAGAACAAGCGCGATACGGCCGATCTCTCAGTGTTCTTCGTTTGGGAAGGAAATTTCACAAACTTCACTTTTATATGATAATTATTTCATTTATTGTTATTTTATGAACGATCCCTCTGTATACCACAGGCGCTATGCACAAAATCTCGCCAAAATTCCGGCCACGCTTGATGCGGCAAGTCAGTGCAGAGTTTTTGCCAACAATTAATCTCTCTTTGCAATGTTTCGATCCCAACGTCGTTTTAACAAACTTATGGCCTGCGGCAGCCGCCGTAAGATTGTCCCTACTTTTAAGCGCAAATGGTTTCGAGTGGCTTGCTCCCTTGAGAGAGACAACGGCGAAGTTGGCCGTGGCTTAGCATTCAGTCGTTGGAGCGCCCTGCTTCAAGCCCTTGCTTTTGCCAGATGTCAGGATGTTACAACATCGCGCGGGTCAGGAGTAGAATCACCGCCTGTCCCTTCTGCGGTTTTCTCCGTTTCCTGGCTCCTCCCGATTTTTGTGTGCCCTCAGTGTGATGGCCACCTGAAGCTCATCGAGGAGGATTACCCAGGCTATGAAGCTCCGTGTCCTCTATGTGGAAATCTCATCGTCGATCCGGACAACTGCAGCAGCACTAACCACGCTTCAGTGATGAACCTGGCGTGCTAGGCGGACCAAACTACGTAACAGTAACAGATGCATCATTGTACAGTCAATTTCTTACGTGCCTTATGGAGAGGGAAATGCATCGATTTCGCGTTCCCAAAAATCGATGCATTTTGAGCCATGAAAATCATGGGCCGGAATAAGGTAAATTTCCCTTTGAAAGCCATCATTCGGTAATCTATATTTATTATAAATATCTGATATTTATTAATATGAGTAAAACTACGATAAAGAATACCACCGTGCAGGTCTTCCTCATTCTGTCAGCAGCGATCACCTTTGCCTGCAGCAGCAGAGACCAGGAGGGCAAGGAACAGTCGTCAACTGGTGGCATCCAGCGATCGGCAGGTGAAGTATTGAATGTGCTGACGTGGGAAGATTACGTAGCTCCAGAGGTTCTTGAGGGCTTTACTGAACGCACCGGTATTGAGGTCAATATGAGAACCTTCGAAAACACCAAGGAACTGATTGGTGAACTCAGAGCGTCTTCCGACAAACATGATGTCGTGATTTTCGATAATAGTTCTGTTATACGGCTCGCTGAAACCCAGTTGCTGCGAGAATTGGACCACAGCGCATTGCCGGGAATGCGAAACCTGGACAAAAAATTTGTCGATCTAGCTATAGCTACCGACAAAGGCAATCGATTCTCGATTCCCTACCTCTGGGGGAGCACGCTGGTCGCCTATCGCAAGGACAAGATTGAAAATCCGGAACCCAGTTTCGAGCTACTCTTCGACGAACGTTTAAAAGGCAAAGTTCTGATGCTGGACGATCCTTTCGAGTCGATTCCAACCAGATTCAGCAGGTCTTGATGAATCTGTGTGTGAACGCCAGGGATGCTATTAGTGGCGACGGTACCATAACTGTTCGCACCGAGAACAGGACAGTCGGTTTGGGTGAAGCTTCGGATCCCGAGTCTGATTCTAAGGAGGGCGACTACGTCGTCCTGGCCGTATCCGATACCGGTTGCGGCATGACTCCAGCTCAAAAAGCAAAAATCTTTGAGCCCTTTTTCACAACCAAGGAGCAGGGCAAGGGAACGGGGCTCGGCCTGTCGATGTGCTCCGGCATCATCAAGCAGCACGAGGGATGGATCGAATGTGTCTCGAAC
>JBNMNB010000220.1:0-12466 GCA_051270635.1 Verrucomicrobiales bacterium
TTTCTGTGCGCGGTATTCGTCAGTTTCGAATGCTGCCGGCAGGGCGGTTTTCAAGTCGTCGATCAGTTGTTTCATCCGATCACGAAATCCCGCGGCGGTGCCGGCAGTCATGGCGATCGACTGGGGCTGATATTCGGTGTCAAAATTAGAGACGTATATCCAATCGTTCGGTGCCGGATCCGCTTTCGCATTTTTTTCAAGGAAGCGGCGAATCACGCGGTGTTTCCCTGAACCTGTCGAACTCATTGCGAACAAATTGTAGCCGTAGCGCTTCATCCGAATGCCGAACTCGATTGCTTTCAATGCACGCCGCTGGCCGGGAACTTGTTGCAGACCTTTCAGCTCGGAGGTCGACTTGAAGGGGAGTTCTGCATCGGTGCAGTCACGATGCAGTTGTGAGGGCTTGAGTGGCTTGGGGGTAGGCATCAGTAGAGCAAAAAAGGGATTCATCAGCATGGTGCTGACAGCATTTAAAACGCTGGTTTACGGTATCCGCTCCGTCACGTCAACGCGTCAGTCCTCCGTTCTTTCCTTCAGGGAATGAGGGGCGTACATCCAAGCCCGATAGTCGAATCCGTTAAAAGGTGAGCCAGGTCGTTCTGGCTGGATAAGGAATGGATGTGAACTTTCCAGTTCTGAGAAAATGAGAAGTTTGTGCACATGCGATGCGGGTGCTGGGCATGCGGATATGGGTCGTTGGCAACGTGATGAGTTCTGCCATGCCATCCACAGGGCCAGAATCGACGCGGACGACGCCGTCATCGTCACCTGGGATGATTTCTGGAAAGATGGGGAAATCGCTACGAGTTCCCATGATGATGCCGGGCGAATAATCTACCGGCCCTAGTTGGTTGGGTACGCTTTCGGGCTCGGTTCCCACTTGCTCGACCGCTTCGCCTAACATTTTACCAATGACAGGAGTCTTGCTGAAAATATCCGCGATCTCGGTGCCTTTGTTAGGGGCTGCGAGCAAAACGACACGTCCCAGTTGGTCGAAGGCATGTTCCTTGAGAAGTTTTCGGATCATGATGCAGCCCATGGAGTGACCGACAAAGTGAATGCGGCGCTCAGGATCGGTGCAGTGTTCTTTCACTGCTGGCAGAATGTAGTCCTGCACCACTTCGAGCATGGAAATGCTGCGGATAGGGTAGTGAATCTCGATGGTGTGGAAACCTTCCTTATGGAGGTTACGCCCCAGGGTGCGCAGCGGTGGCTTGGCCCAGCTGAATCCGTGCACCAGAATCACATAGTCACCAGAGCTCGCACGGACGCGGGGAACTTTGGCTAAAAAAGGAAACTGTCTGGCCAGCCTGTTCGATGCCTCGGTGGTCAGCGCATGCAGCGAATTATCACAGCCGGATGATGCAGGAGCGACCTGTGCCTGGCACGCGCTGATCAAGCTGAGGCTGAGCCAAGTAATTATCAGATAGCAAAGGAAGTGCTTCATTTGTCAGCGAACGTCGTTGATTCGTGGCAAAACTCAACTGCTCGTTCGCGTGGCAGCGCTAGCGCACAGGGAAGTCGAAGTATGTTTTTGGAAACGGTTCGTCATTCAGTGAAAAATGCCACCATTCCTCCGGCAGATGCTTGAAGCCGTGCTTTTCCATGATGGTGCGGAGCAGCAGGCGATGCATTCGCTGGCGAGGAGTAATGGCGCGCGACTCGGAATGCGATTTGCGACCGAAAAAATCGAAAGGGGAGCCCATGTCGAGTTCTCTTGGTTCACTGGCAGTGGCATCACCTGAGCCCGGCAGCAGGACAAGGGTGACATCAACACAACTGCCTCGACTGTGTCCAGACTTCGCTGCGATGTAGCCTTCCTTGAGCAAGTCGGCTTTTGCGATGTCTGGATAGTAGCGGGCCTTGACTGCGGGGTAGTCACCGGGAGTCCGCGTCCATCGCACGAAGCTATTGACGGCACGTTGCGGCCGGTAAGCATCGAAGACTTTAAGTCCAAAGCCGTAACGCCTGAGGTCAGCCTGAACTGCAATCAATGCCACGCCGGCTTGCTCTGAAACGATGCAGCGTCTGCTTTCGTAGCCCGTGACCTGGCGGCCGGTGAAGTTGTCACTACTGGCATAGCGGAGATCGATCGCGATGCCGGGTGCGCGGTCACTGAGATACATGAAACCCTTTGGGAGTGTACCTGATTTGCTACCACCGCGATCCTGGGCGAAAAGAAAGCTGCAATAAGAAACAAGTGCAATGATGGCAAGTGGAAGAAGCGCCAGCAGGAAAGGAGCACGGGATCGTCGTTTCATACCGGAGAAGTTCATCAGGATGGATCGGCAGGTTCGACGAAGACACTTGCCATGCCGGCCGCGTCAGCGGCGGCGATTCCCAGTTTTGAATCCTCAAAGACCAGGCACTTTTCCGGCGCGACGCCCATGCGCTCGGCAGCGAGCAGGAACATGTCAGGTGCGGGCTTGCTGCGAGTGACATCTTCCTGAGTGATAATCGTTGGGAATATCTGGCGAATCGAGATCGCTTCCATCGTCTTGATCACCGTGTCCCTTACGCCGCCAGAGGCGACTGATACCGGATGGGTCTGAGAAATGTTGCGAGCGAATTCGACGACAGGAGCATACGGAACCACATCGTTCAGGTGCGAAAGGTAATAGGATTCCTGATCGCGAACGGTCTGCTCGGGGTCCATGTCCACCTTGAAGATTTCATTCATTTTTCGCACCGTGTCGTGCATGCCGACGCCGGCGAATGACTGCGCAAATTCTCGCGTCAGCTCAAAGTTCCCACCATTTTTCGCATAGGCATACAGCCAACCGTCAAAGTGGACATGCATGGACAGGCTGAGCGTGCCGTCGTGATCGAATATAAATCCTTCGAAATCGCCCGCAGGGATGGCCAGTTCCTCCCATGGAGGTGTTGCTTCATTCATCTTGGAGCCATTCATGCAGCTCAACGGAGGGCGATGCCAGAGAAAAATGCCTTCTGAAATTGGCCGCTATCCATTTGAAATATGTGTAAAGGGCTCATTATTACTGAGTTGCAGTAATTTAAGTTGGGGAATGGTGATGATCTGAGTATTCTAATTATTGGAACTTCAATAATAACTAGGTTCAAATAGTTGCGAATCTATATTTTAAAGAGTAAACTAGAAGTTCCATATTTTTAATTATAAAGATAATGGAGACATCACCAGCAACCGCGAGAATTCCAAAAGCCTTATGATTCCCGTCGTCTTCACTAAGAAGCATTTCATTCAGATCCGAACCCACAACATCACTGCGCATATGCACAACACGAACCTCTTGTATTCCGCCGATGGTGAACTTTTCTCAGTTCAGAGAGTGGAGACTGTGGAAATGCCGCATGAGCGCAGTGATCTGAGATTTGAGGTCGATGTGCACGATGCGAACCACGAGCAGCACCTCTTCGTCGGCCTCATGGAAACCGAAAAGCTGGCAATTTCTGAAGAATGCCCGGGCCTCGGGGTCTCGATCTCGCTGGGAGAAGGAACCATGATTGATCTGATCAATGATGTTGGAGTCATCGGCTACTACGACTCCGCGCCATTCGATCGTTCTGCTCCCGTGAAAGTCTGCGTTGATGTCGATGTAATCGGCAAAGTGTGCATTCCAAAAATTACGATCAATGGTGAGTGCGTCCTGCATCCAGCATTGCAGTTGAACCGAACCGGCCATCTGAGTGCGCTGATCGGTTGTACCCTGACAGAGAAGTCGATGAGCTTTAAAGCAGGAAAAGTTTCCGTCATCGGAAGGCGCGACAGCGCAAGTGTGTAGTGAGCGCTTCAGGCTGTTCATCACGTTGAGCCTGCGCCCATCGGGCTGATGCACTCGATCCAGGAGATCGCTAAGCTTGTTCTTGGCGTCTTGAAGGGGCCATGTTGTCATAGGAAATTACTTTTCCGTCTTGAGCTCCAGAAGAACATAACGTCCATGGTTGCCGTCACTCTCACCAACCGCTTCCCATTCCTCAGAATGGTAAAATGCCAATGCCTTGCAATTCAAAACCCCACACTTGAGTCTCGCAGGCCGACCAATGTTGTCGAGGGCCTTCGCAAGTAGAGCTGACCCAATTCCACGTCAAAGAGAGTTGGGATGAACCAACAGGTATGCCCTCTTCGATCGCGACCCATATCGCTTCACCATCAGTATCTTTCTCGAAATCGCCGGGCAGGAAGCGTGCGGTATCCTGCCAGCGAAATGCTGCCTTCCGAGACTCGATGTAAACCTGCTGCAAACCTTCCCTGTCACTTTCAATAAAACTGCGAACGTCCATGGCCAAGACAATGATGCGTGAGCATCGGTCAGAATTACAAGATTGAAATTCGTTCGAGATCGGTGGGAGGAAGGCCCAGTCAATAAACTAAAACGGGGACAAGCACGAAGCTTGTCCCCGCGAGATATGAAACAAGATGTTGTTAGTTAGCCATCTTGGCGGATCCTGTAATAGACTTCAGTCTCTGTGGCGTCTTCGTCGGTGTAGGAAGTCTCGGGGCCTTCACTCGGCCAGCCATCGGTTAGCTCCAGGAAATCCACCAAGTCAGTGGACTTACCTATAACGTACTCGACATTTTCCTTCGACTCCCAGGTTATCGTCACTGTGCTACCCATTTTCACCAAATCGATGATCTGAAATGGCAATGTTGCAGGGCCGACGAGGTGTTCGCCTCCTACTAGCACCCAGTTGTCTTCACCGAGAGTCTCTCCTTCCTCCAGGTCCTCGAAGGATCCATGATCCCCCTTGGCGAAATACAACACGCCCTTGTCGCCGCCGCCACGCTCGAACCAGAAGAATTCGATCGGATAGTTGCCCACCGCCAGTGTTACAACAGCATGGGTATTTGTGTTTCCGGATGTGCCTGTAAATACGACGGCGCTGGGTTGTACTTCGTCAATCTGGGATCCAGCGCCAGTTAGGCTGGTGAATTCGGCACCGAAGATTCTCAGTCCCATGCCATCGTCAGTGTTGACGCCAAAGGTGTAAACGCCCGCTTCAGTGATCCGCAAGGTTCCCTTGTAGGAAACAATGAAGTCTTCCGTTCCACCGCCGGCATCGAGCACTTCATCAGGGTAGTCATCCCACTCAGACCAGCGTGCTGCATCATTCAGGTTCGCTGTTGTTGACATCGTGTCGAAGATCTGACCCTCAAAGTCGGGATCATCGGCGCGTTGGATAATATCAATCGCTGTGGTGGAGGTGCTAATAGTTCCTGCCCCCCAAATGTAACGAACTGCCCACATTCCATCAGTTCCCTCTGGCCCGACGAGTGGTGTATTGAATGGCATCAATGCATCTTTGACTTGCGTCTCGCCAGCACCGGAACGGTTGGCAATGCCTCCGTTCATGTCCTTGGCAGTAATCGAGTATGTATGACTTGAGCCAGGTAACCATCCTGGATCTGCGGTATAAGTCACCATGAAACCTCCATCGATGTCTTCCACTGTTGTTTCTACTTCCACGTCATCAACAGTGACTTTCAGCGACACTTTATCGAGAACGCTGCCGTCTGCATTGGTTACCTCGAAGGTGAGTCCAATGCTAGTCGATTTCACGCGCGCCACTGTCAGCAACTGTACGTTTCCAATGTTGGATAATTGCACATCAGCGATCTGCATGCTGTTGGCTGTTTCTGAATTCTTCACGGTCGGGAAAATGACCAGGTAAGAATTGTATTTGGAGGAATTTCCAAAGACGATTGCCTGAGAATTCTCCTCTAGAAGCTCGTCGGTGTCATTGCGTGTATCGGGCAAACTCAAATCACTGGCCACGATCATCTTGAAGTTGCTCAAGTCGAATGGCCCCTCATCGCCAATCTCTTCGTTGGATCCGTAAATTGCGAACGTCGCGGGATCGCGTGGGGGCTCGTCATTTGCTGTCCATAGTTTAAGCTGATTGGCCACAGACTCTCCTACTGCAGGAGTGATCAGGAAACCTGTATTCAGTTTTCCAAAATTGAGATATTTTTGAGCTGTGGCATTAATAGAGTTCTCTGGAGCTTCGCCCTCCGGCCAGTTATTGATGTCTGCCTCGGTTCCTGCAACTCCAAGAACGAACTGCGTCCCATCTGCGCTGAGTTGACCTCCCTTAATCGGATCTTCCGGTGCAAAGATTGGGCCTGTTACTGTATTAGTGGGATTTAGTGAACCAATTCCACTTGTGGCCACCGTCGCAACTTCGGCTGCAGATAACGGGCGGCTCCAGAGGCCGACGTCGGCGGCCGCTCCTGACCAGTTTTCACCGCCAGCGCCTGGCTGCTGTCCACCGATAAATAGAGGAAGTGGATTTAACGGATAGGTCTCCGAATCATACTCGCGGCTATTTACTTCTTCCCCATTTCGGTAGTAGGTGAAAAGTAGCCCATCTTTAACGATCGCATGGTGCGTCCATTCGTCTGAGGGAATCGGTTCATCGTAGGCAACATTTTGGTTGCCATTGCCGTCCTCGTGAAATTCGAATTTCGTTGGAGTAAATTTAACGAATTCCCTGGGGGCAAAATCAACGCCCTCTGTATCGTAGCGATTACCCAGAACAATATTGTTCACTCCGGTACCATCACCTGCTTGATTTGAGAAGAACGCGATACTGAAAGGTGTATCGTCGTCGAGAACCGGAAAAATGTCTTCTGCGAGAAGCGCAAAAGTGGCTGAACCATCAAAGCTGGGAACACTGGCAGCTGAAAGAAAGCTCGGCACATTGGCACCATCGGCTGCGGCGATCCACTCTCCATCGACAAATTCAGCGGCGTCGTTTTTGCCGGCCGCATCATTCAGTTCTTCACCTTCACCTTCAGTGAGTGGCCAGTGGCCAAGAAGTGCTGGGTCGGTGGCCGCTTCAAGGACGCCGCCTGTCCACTCAATCGATCGCTTGAGGAGAATCCAACCGTCTTCGGTGAGTTCTGATGCCGAATTGTCCGTTGTAGGAAACATAAGCCGTCGACCGGGAGCCGGTATGGGCTCTCCCGCTGCTTCCCAAATTTCATCACCTGTATCGACAGCGACAATTGCGGCGTTGCGAAATGCGAATCCACCATCTTCGCTCGTCTCTCGTGAAATATTAGCGAGAATGACTGCGCCTGGTGCGAGAAGCCCATCTTCCAACGGATCGGTAGAATCGAGATCAAGTCCCCACTGGGAACCCCAGGATTCAACTGCATTCTCAAAGATTTGAAAAGTCCCAGGATCAAAGGGAGCCGTGACAGGGTGAGAGATTTCTTCGATCTCGATTTCCGACAGTGTGTATTTTTGCCGATTTCCGGTGGTGATGCCCATTTCTCCCTGTCCAGTGGTACGTCCGAGTGCCTCCTCCCAGTTGACAACTCCCACTTCTACATCGTGGAATTTATTACGAATATCGCCGGAGCCCGGTGTTGACGACAGCACAACGACATCCTGGCCGTCGGCATCCTCGGGAGTCGATGCACCCGATTGTAGGTAGGTTACGTTTTCTTCCCCCCCACCATTCGATCATCATATCGTAAACAGCGCCGTCCGCGCCATTTACTGCTTCGTCACCGCTGCCGATGAAGAGCACTTTGGGAGGTCTTGAGGCCTCTTGGGCTATGAGCGCTGACTGGATCAGCGGAATTGCAATGAGGGCGAGCAACGTCCTTAGGATTTTTGGTATCATAGTTAACAGGGTTTTTAATTGGACGATTTCGCCGTTGAGGCTGGGTCGTCTGTGGGAAAAATAGTGCCAGATTTCTAAGAACCGGACAATTACAAAATCTAAGATATCTCCGATCTGGCAGAGAGCCCATTGGTGAAAAGCCCATTAGAAGGACGGCGAGCGTCGTCCCAAATCCCAAATTGTTTGGCGGGAAGTGCTTCTTTATTGCAGCGACTACGATGGAGGAAAATGTGTGGCGCGTGGGTTTCGTGACGTTTGGCGGAGTATGTTGGCGCGGCGGCATCTCGTCCATACAGAAGGGCCGTCTACATCATCGTAGCCCGACCGTTTGCTCGACGGAAGGAACACAGAGAAGGCAAGAACTCGGGCTTCGGCAAATACGTAATCATTAAGACCATCGATCTAGCAAATCGGATCGGCGAATCACCTCCCACTGATCTTGACGAGAACAATGGGAGAGGAAATCTTTTGGATTTGAAACCAGAAATTCTCATTACCAATGGTGATAGTGGAAGTGAGCCACCCGACACCGACACAGTATCGATTCCGCGCTCCGAGCTGGAGAGTCGTCATCGTTTGATCATGAGGGCGAATAGCCCGCTGATCGTTGTGGCCCCAGCGACCACTACAAAGACGATGGAGGTGTTCCCTTGTGAGTCGATCAACCATCCGATTATGGGTTCCCCTGTGCCGGCGAAAAGATACGCAAAGAAATTCATGACCCCAGTTGCCGTGCCAGCGCGGTGGGTTCCAAAAGTATCGGGACACAATGCCCAGAAACTTGCCTGTGGGCCGTAGACAAAGAACCCGGTCGTGAACAACGCTGGAATCACGAGTGGGTGATTGATGGGAAGCGTCCACATCACCAGTGAACTGATCGACGCCAACATCAGGAATGACACTATCGCTTTGGAGCGGTTGCCATTGAAAATGCGATCGGAGATCCAGCCGTTGGCGAATGCGCCGACTGCCATTCCGACGGGGAGGAAAACGCTGAGCCACTTGGTGCCGCCGGGTTCTTTCCAGTGCTCTCCTAGAAAGTGCACCGGCACCCAGACCAACAATCCGTAACGGGCCAGGTTCTGCAGGCCAATGGCAACGCAACCGAACAGGAATCGAGGCTTCGACAGGACTGCTTTATACCTGGTGAGTGGCGATTCAGATTGTTCGTTGGCGCTGGTGGCCTCGTCTTCTTCAGACTCTCCATCCTGGTCATCGAAGCCAAGGTCACTCGGACGATCTCTGGCGACGAAATAGTATGCGATTCCGACAACGAAGAGCAAGAGCACCGGGCCGCGAAAGATCCACCTCCAGCTCAAGCCCATCTCGAGAATCGTGTTCGAAGTCAGGTAGGCGAGCACTGAGGCGCACCCAGCGGAAAAGACATAGAGTCCGTAAACCTGACCACGTTTCTCTCCCGACCACCAATTCGATATCAATCGGCTGCCTGGTGCCCAGCCCATCGATTGAGCGAAGCCGTTCATCAGCCAGGGAAGGCCAATTCCCATGGTGCTTTGTCCGAAACTGACGATCCAGTTGAGGCCGGTGGAAAGCACCGCTCCCAGTGGCATCATTCGCCGTCCTCCAATGCGGTCACCGAGTTGTCCGTTGATCGCCTGCCCGATGGCATAGGCCCAGAGTAGTCCCGCGCTGGCCCAGCCGAGAGTCGTCTTAGTTAGTCCCAACTCTGCTTCAATTCCGGGAATCGCAAAACCAAAGGTTTGCCGCCCGGTGTAATAGCAAAGGTAACAGGCCATGGTCGCGAGAAGCATTCGCCATTTTGTTGCATTGTAAGTCATGTGTGAGATCAGGAGTTGGCATCTACGAGACCATGATAGACGTCTCTGATTTCGTGCGCTGAGAATGCCCTGGGATTATTCTCTAATCGATTCGCGTTTACCGATTCGCAGAGCTGGTCGAGTTGAAGAGGGGAGATGCTGGAATCCAAATGTGGAATCTGCAGTTTTTCGTAAAGGTAGTTGTTCCAAAAACTTGGGAATTCCTGACTGGTCCGTCCCCACAGGTTTGCGATTTCCTGGAGCCGCTGGCTGACAAATTCAGGGCCGCCGGGATGTTGGCATTCACGGGACGACATGCTCGCGTTCTTCCTGAAAACAGGAGCAAACAAAAAAGCGACCGCTCGACCATGGGGAATTCCGAACAAGGATGTTAAGCCATAGGAGAGCGCGTGAGGAGCGGTGGTGGTTGTCAGGTTGATGGCTCTGCCAGCAAGGTGTGCCGCGACTAGCATGCCGGCCATAGAAACGTCACGGGGCGAGTGGATCGCCGATTCCAAGTGCTCGATCGCCAAAACAATCGCGGCGTGGGCATTGAGTTCGGACTCCGGGGTGCTTCGAACGCTCCACAGGGACTCCATCGCCTGGCAGACCGCATCGAGTCCAGCATCGGCCATTACCGATTTCGGGAGGCTGGCTAGAAGCGAAGGATCCAGAATCGAGGTATCCGGCTTTAATGCATCTCCCGATAACGAGTGTTTGATTCCTTCGCGATAAAGAACCGCAAATCGGGTGACTTCCGCACCGGTTCCAGCAGTGGTTGGAATTGCCATGAGACCAATGTTAGAGCGAGTGAAATTCACTTCGTGGCCAGCCTCGGTTGCCGTCCACAATTGATCGATCCCTCCCATTTGCAGAGCGGTCGCTAACAGTTTTGCCAGATCGATCGCCGTGCCACCTCCAATTGCGAGGACGCACTCCGCATTGGCGTATCGAGCAACTTTCATGATGGCACCCAGCGAATTCCATGATGGATTAGGCGAAAAATCCGTGAACGGTGTCACACTTCGCGCTGAGCCCAGTGACGTCAGTTTCGCGATGATTCCGAAGGATGCTTCGACGGCAGGATCAAGGATTACAAAGACACGGCGACCGTCGATGAAAGGGCGGACTCCTGAAGTCCACGCGCTGATGTATTCCTGGATCGTTGTCGGCAAACTTCGGTGATGTTATACAATGCGATTCCGACAACAAGGGAATTTTCCCACTTCACTCGTGGTTCGAATAACCCTGCTCCGGTGGTGGGAATCCACTTTGGTTAAGACATTACGTGATCATGATGATTGCCGGGGAATTAATAGGTATTTCGGGGTTCGGGTGCAAACTTGAGGCCGACGACGCGGGAGATTGCGGTTGAGTCTCCCGTGTCCGATGGTAGGAACAGTCGAACGGATATTGCCCATTTTGACTGCACCGACCAATCATTCTGCCTCAGCACACGCTAGCGAGATCGCCCGGCGGCGAACTTTTGCGATCATTTCTCACCCGGATGCGGGCAAAACGACGCTGACTGAGAAACTGCTGCTCTACGGCGGTGCCATCCACCTGGCGGGAAGCGTGACGGCGCGGAAGACTCAGTCATCGACTGCAAGTGACTGGATGGAGCTTGAGAAGCAGCGGGGGATCTCGGTGTCGTCGACGGTGCTACAGTTCGAATACGAAGGATACTGCGTGAATCTTCTGGACACTCCCGGGCACAAAGATTTCTCGGAGGACACTTATCGAGTTCTCGCCGCTGTCGATGCCGCTGTGATGGTCGTCGATGCTGGTAAGGGTATCGAAAGTCAGACACTCAAACTTTTCGAAGTGTGTCGGCGACGAGGTGTCCCGATTTTCGTGTTCATCAACAAGCTCGATCGTCCTGCGCGATCACCATTGGATTTGATCGATGAACTGGAGCGCGTTCTTGGATTGCCGCCGGTGCCATTGACCTGGCCACTGGGCGATGGCCCACGATTCCGCGGTGTGTTCGATCGAGAGAAGGGACAGGTGCACCTTTTTGAGCGGACGCCGCATGGGGCCTATCGCGCTCCTATTGAAGTGAAGGACGTCATGGACGACACCGTGCGCGAGGCACTCGAACCTGAGTTGTTCGATGCGGTGACTGAGGAGATCGAGCTCCTTGAAGGCCTGACCGAACCGCTCGACATGGAAGCGGTGACTGCTGGCAAACAAATGCCGGTATTCTTCGGTAGCGCGATGAATAACTTTGGTGTGCAGCATATGCTGGAGCGGTTTCTGGAGCTCGCGCCAGCGCCGACTCCGCGCATGTCGGGTGATCAAAAGATCAATCCTGCGGAGGAAGACTTTGCCGGGTTTGTGTTCAAGATCCAGGCCAATATGAACCCGAAACATCGGGATCGTGCGACGTTTATCCGCATAGTATCGGGTGTGTTTGAGCGCGATATGATGGTGACGCATGCGCGCACGGGAAAGCGCATTCGCTTGTCCAATTCGCAGCGATTGTTCGGTCAGGATAGAGAAACGCTGGATCTGGCCTGCGCAGGCGACATTCTTGCGCTGGTCGGAAACTACGATTTTCTGATTGGTGATACGATTTCGGTCAATCCGAAGATTGAGTTCAAGGAGATGCCGCGCTTTACGCCGGAGTGCTTCGCCTACATAATCAATAGTGATACGGCTAACAATAAACGCTTCCGGGCTGGGCTTAAGCAACTTTTGAAAGAGGGCGTGGCGCAATCGTATGAAGTGCACGGAAGCCTGCAACGTGTGCCTTTGTTAGGGGCAGTTGGACCATTGCAATTTGAAGTCTTTAAGTATCGCCTGGAAACGGAATACAAAGCAGATTGCCGAATCGAGACCGCTCCGTGGGATACGATTGTCTGGTTGCGACCCAAGGATAAGGCGGCACCGTCAACGGAAGCACCCGAAATCGCTGTTCCCACAGGTGGTGTACTAGCGCAGGATCAGCAAGGCGATTGGCTGGTGATGCTGCCATCAGAATGGCTGCTCAACTTGCTCAAGGAACGTAATCCAGATTTCGATTTTCAGTCCGAGCGATTCGAGCGAGCGTCACCTGTTACTTAGCCTCTGATCAC
>JBNMNB010000221.1:0-12343 GCA_051270635.1 Verrucomicrobiales bacterium
CAGGGCGTTGAGGATGTTCATTCGTGGCATGGAGCCACGAACCTGATTTTCGAATTCTAACCTGACAAGCATGTTCGGACCGCTCGAACTCGAATACCGCCGGGAAACGCCTACAATCGCCTCACGGGCGCTCCAAACTACCGGGACAATGGCGCCCTCGAAACGCTCCCTACGGCTCTTCTGGAGCCTCTGCCCAACACAGAAACATTTTGGAAACCCTGTGGAACTTTAGGTGCCTTTGCGGCGTTAGACCCTTGACGGCGCAGGCACGCCTCCCTATCTAGTGAAGCACAAAAAAAACCATTTTGTCCTCTCATAGCTGCGTAATTTGTCATCATTTTTGATCCGTTCCGCCAATTAACTGCCGAATATACCGCCTCACAGCGAAAGTTTGCGCCCCCTCCTCCCCCTGAGAACCCCCCTATCCCAATTGGCCGCCCCATGAGTCCGGAATCAAACTTCTCCTACCAGGCCAGTAATCTTTATGCCCAGCGGCTTCATTTGATGAAGAATCAAACAGTGAAAACTGCCATCCTACCAATCCTGTGTTTATCGACCCTGTTGATTGCGGGGGAGACGCAAGCTGCTGTCTTCACAGTGGTCAATACAAACGACAGCGGCCCCGGCTCGTTCCACGAGGCAATCTCGGAGGCCAACGTCAATGCTGGGCCCGACACCGTGGCCTTCAACATCCCAGGCGCTGGGCCGCATCGGATTCAGCAAATCACTCTGCTGGAAGTCACGGACCCGGTGGTCATCGACGGCTACACGCAGCCCGGTGCCAGTCCGAACACGCTCACGTTGGGTAACAACGCGGTATTGATGATCGAGCTGGACGGGAGCCTTGCCGGCCCGGACGCGATTGGCCTGTACATTTCTGCCGGACAGAGCACGGTGCGCGGACTGTGCATCAACCGATTTCCGGACACTGGCATCCTCCTGGACGTGGGCAACGGGAACGTCGTCGCAGGCAATTTTCTTGGCACCGACGTCACTGGTACTATTGCCCGCGGCAATGGCCACGCAGGATGTGAAGCAGGCTCGGACGGGAACCGGATCGGTGGCACTGCTCCGGCAGATCGCAATCTCGTCTCCGGCAACGTTGTCGGCGTACAGATCGACCCCGGCGTCAACGGGATTTCACGGGACAACGTGATCCAAGGCAACTTCGTGGGTACGGACGCTTCGGGTACCCAAGCTTTGCCAAACACTGAGTATGGGATCTTCAACATCGGATCGCAAGATGGCTTTGAAGTGATTGGGACGCTCATTGGGGGTAGCACCCCGGGAGCTGGAAACCTGGTCTCCGGAAACCGGATGGCCGGTGCGGAAGTCTGGCATACGGGAGCGGCCTTTGGGATTTATTCCGTAAGTCGGGGCGGTTTGGTCATTCAGGGCAACCGGATCGGAACGGACGTGACAGGTGAGGTGAAACTCGGGAATCAGTCCGGCGTGATGGTGGGGGGCAATGAGCCCCTAACCGGAGCAGGTTCCGCGATCGGCGGTACCGGTTCAGGCGAAGGGAATTTGATCTCAGGCAACGAATTTAGCGGACTGCGTCTGAGTGGCTCAAGCAAGGTCGTGCAAGGCAACCTGATCGGCACCGATGTGACCGGAACTGAACCTCTCGGTAACGGCCAGGAAGGGATTGTGCTAAGCCAATCTGACGTGATTGGCGGAACCACTCCTGGAGCCCGGAACATCATTTCTTGCAACGGTGGTTACGGTGGCATCATTGGCGTCGGACCAGGGAACTTTATCGTTCAGGGCAATTTTATCGGTACTGATATCACTGGAACCCGTGCTTTGAATCAACAAGCTATCGGAATTGCGTTGTATCTTACCTCGAACGCGCTGGTCGGCGGCACGACGCCAGGGGCCCGAAATGTGATTTCAGGAAACACCACTCTTGGCGTGGACATCCGCAGTTCGGAAACCAAGCTTCAGGGCAACTACATTGGCACCGACGTTACAGGAACGGTGGCATTGGGTAACAGGGTAGGCGTCTACTTGGCTGACGACTCACTCGACAACCTGATCGGGGGCGTGGAACCTGGAGCTGGCAATGTCATTTCCGGCAACGAAGACCTTGCGATTCAGATAAACGGATCGGGAGTGGCTCGAACGCGCGTACAGGGCAATCTCATGGGCACGGACAAAACGGGCACGCTACCATTGGCGAATGGAAGTGGCATTGAGATCCACAATTCATCGAACAACATTATTGGCGGACCGGAAACTGGGGCCGCGAATACCATTGCCCACTGCCAATCGTCAGGCGTTGCCGTAACGGTGCAAGGGGTGCTGCAGGTCGCGAGGAACAACACTATTCGTGGCAACTCGATCTACGATACTGGTCTGGACCAGCCTGCGTTGGTGGGGATCGACCTTTCCCCTGGAGGCATCACTCCCAATGACGGACTCGACGCCGACACTGGGTCGAACAATCTGCAGAACTTCCCAACCGTCACAGCGGCGACGGCTTTGAGTGGCGGTACTCTGGTGATGGGATCGTTCGGCAGCAAACCGGGCCAGATCTTTACGCTCGACTTCTATTCAAACGCCGACCTGGATCCTACCGGTTACGGTGAGGGCGAGACTTATCTTGGGACAACGACGGTGACTACCAGCGCCACGACTGGCAATGCGAGCTTCTCGGTCACGCTGCCGGTCGACGTTGTTCCTGGACGGTGGGTCACGGCGACGGCGACCGACTTCGAGGGCAACACCTCCGAGTTCTCCGCAGCGCGAATTGTCATCGACGGGGTGGCTCCTGTGATTGGCGGAGTTCCCGCGAACGTGGTCACAACGACCGACGCGGCCCTGCCCACGGCAGCCGTTAACTGGACTGCACCTACTGCCAGCGACAACCTCGCCGTCACATCCTTCACCGGGACACATGCGCCGGGCAACGCCTTTCCCGTCGGAGTGACGACGGTGACCTACACCGCTCGGGACGCGGCAGGCAACGAGACGAGTGCTTCCTTTACCGTGACGGTGAGCGATCCAGAAGCCCCGGTGATCAATGGCATTCCGGCGGACATTTCGGGTGGAACGGACACCGCAGTGGCGACTGCTGCAGTGAGCTGGACGCCACCGGCAGCGAGCGACAATGTCGCAGTGGTGACATTCGTTTCGACGCATCCGTCGGGAACTGTCTTTGCCCTCGGGGTTACGACGGTGACCTACACCGCCACTGACGCTGCGGGCAACAGCACAAGCGCTTCGTTCTCCGTGATGATCAGCGACCTGGAAGGCCCGGTGTTTTCTGGAGTTCCTGCGAATATTCAAATGGGCACAGCGCCCGGTCTCGCCACGGCGGCGGTGAGTTGGGGCGAGCCCGTGGCGACCGACAACGTATTACTCGCGGAAGTGACGGGCAGCCATGCACCCGGAGTTACCTTTGCGCTGGGCAGCACTGTTGTGACTTATACGGCGAGGGATGCTGTAGGCAACGCGACGAGCGTCTCCTTTTCCGTGACGGTGGTGGACGCGGAAGCGCCGGTGATCACGGGAACGCCCGCAAACATCACCCTGCCTACCGAACTCGGCAAGGCGACGGCGGTGGCGACGTGGACGCCGCCGTCGGCGAGCGACAACGTTGGCGTGGTGACCTTCACAGGCAGTCATACGTCGGGAACCGCGTTTCCGGTCGGTGTGACGACGGTTAGCTACACCGCCACAGATGCGGCGGGCAATGCAACAACGGCGGCGTTTACCGTGACGGTGGCGGACCAAGAGACACCGTTGATCACCGGTGTGCCGACAGACATCGATCAACTGACCGATGCGGGAAAGCCCACTGCCGTCGTGACGTGGACAGAGCCGTCCGCATCCGACAACGTGGGCGTCACTTTGTTTTCGCCGACGCACACATCGGGCTCGGAATTCTCGCTGGGAGCGACGACGGTGATCTACACGGCGCGGGACGCGGCAGGCAACGAGAAGACGGCATCGTTCACCGTGACCATTCGCGACGCGGAAGCCCCAATCATCAGCGGTCTGAGCGCAAACATCATGCAGGCGACAGATGCCGGCAAGGCGACGGCGGTCGTGAACTGGAGCGCACCGACGATCACGGACAATGTCGGGGTGACGGCGACGGGCTCGACCCAGAGTCCCGGCGCGACTTTTCCACTGGGAGACACAATTGTGAGCTACACGGCATCAGACGCCGCCGGCAATGAAACAAGTGGCTCGTTCACTGTGACCGTGGAGGATCGGGAGGCTCCGGTCATTTCGGGACTCCCGATCAGCATGACAATGCTTACCGACGAGGGCAAAGCGACGGCTGTGGCGGAGTGGGTGGAACCGACGGCCACGGACAACGTGGCGGTCGATTCATTCGCGCCAAGTCACCCTTCCGGCGCGGCCCTTCCGATCGGCATAACGGTTGTGATCTACACCGCGAGAGATGCCGCGGGCAATGAGATTACGGCCACTTTCAATATTACAGTGACCGATGGAGAGCCGCCCGTCATCGCGAGCGTGCCACTCGACATCGTGGTGCTGACGGATGCGGGCAAGGCTACGGCGGTCGTGAACTGGACCGCTCCGACTGCAACTGACAACGTAGGCGTTACCTCCCTGAGTTCCACGCACGCTCCAGGCGCAGTCTTTCCTGTCGGAGCCACGGAAGTGACCTACACTGCGATCGATGCCGCTGGAAACGAGGCGTTGGCGTCCTTCACAGTCACCGTCGCCGATGGGGAAAAGCCGGTGATTGCTGGAATGCCGGCAGAGGTTTCTTTGGTGACTATCGCAGGTCAGACAAGCGCCGTGGCGACATGGACGGAGCCCTCGGCCAGTGACAACGTAGGCGTTACCTCCTTCGTCGGCTCCCCTGTATCGGGCTCGGAATTCCCAGTGGGAACAACGACGGTTACCTACACTGCAAGTGACGCTGCCGGAAACGAAGCGAGCGCGAGCTTCCTGGTGACCGTGAATGAACCGGTCGAGACTGGCGGGTTCTCGGATTGGTTGGCGGCAGGCGGCTACCCGGCCACGACCGATCCCTCTGCCGACGCGAACCACGAGGGCTTTCCCAACGTTTTCCACTACCTGTGGGACGTGCCACTGGATAGCCTGATCGCCGCCGACCCGAGGGGCTTAGTGCCCATGGTTGACCGCAAGCCGAACAGTGCGGCCTTCGTCTTCAAAGTGCCGCGCACGCTTCCGCCTGGTGTCACCGTAGTGATCGAGGCCTCGGAAGACGGCCAAAGCTGGACGCCGCTCGCGAGACGGAGCACTGGGCAGGAAACCTGGGAATTCGAGGCTCCCGTCACTTTGGAGGCATCCCCTCCGGTCGGTGGACTGGAGACGGTGAACGTTGGTTCTGGCAAGACCTACGCGGAAGCATCGGCGGGCCTGTTCCGCCTGCAGGTGGTTTTGGATGCGGAGTAGCCACGTGAGCACCTAGGGTAGAACACCGCAAAGACATCTGATGTGTTTAGGCCAGTGGGAAGTCGGGGATTTTGCACAACCCCCAAAAAGTCGCATCCTGAGTCTGAAAACTGTCCTGGCGATCGAACATTCAAGCATCGCTTTCATCGAGGTATCGGTAAATGCTGGCTTTGGAGAGGCCATAGTCTTTCGGGTAGAACGCCGCAAAGGTACCTAAAGTTCCACAGCAATTTTTATAAGTGAGGTAAAGTGAGTGAGATGGGCTGATTTCTTGTCCCAAGAATCGTTGATCTGAAACGTCGCAAATCTTGGGGCTGGTACTTTTGCTCTCCCGGCTCCACCCGAGACCTCTTGTCGTAACGCTCAGGCTCGGTCAAAACCGCGTTCCATCGATTTTTGAGGCCTTTCCGCTTCCGAATCGGCAATGCTCTCAGCATCACCCAACGCAACGTCTTTCGAGATCTTGCCACCGGATGTCTGCACTTCATGCCCCAACCGCCTACAATCGCCCATGATCGCTTCACGGGCGCTGCAAACTGCCGGGACAATGGGACTTCAAGACACCTCGAAACGCCGTCAGCGGCTCTTCTGGAGCCGCCGCCCAACACCGAAACATTTTGGAAACCCTGTGGAACTTTAGGTACCTTTGCGGCGTTAGACCCAAACACGACCCCGGCATTTCTTTTTGAGAACGGTGATCTTGGTGCTGGCATTTTTGAAGTGGTTAATCTCTGTTAAAAATCAGGATTCTATAATTATACAGAACTTTTGGCGAGCGTGTGGCGCTTTGGCAAGCGAAATGTGGATAACTTCAAGATGGAGTGTACAGATAATTCATCTACCACAACAGAGTGTATGTGTGTTCATAAGAGTAGTAATTGATTGAAGGAAAGTTTCGACATCGAAACCAGAGGGCGAGAGAGAGAATGGAATCTGAGCCAACTCGTGGCGATAAACGCAGCCTTCAGCTTGCAGAGGAATGGTAGAGAAGAGAAAAACCTCTGTCCAAAATCAGGACAGAGGTTGAGTGCGTTTGAGGGTCTCTCAGGCCGTCATGGCACACTGCGCCGGTTCCTCTTTCAACGATTGCAAGAGGATTCAGATCGTCACCACAGGCAATCGTTCAAAGGTCACCGGCAACCGCAAACTCGTAACGGACAGTGACGAACGGATCGAACTTTAATCTAGAATTGTTATACCATGTGAACCCATGAGAAGGCAACGGCTCCGCCTTCCTGGCCCCGTCCCCAAAAACCGGGAACAACGACCTGACAAAAAGCATGAATCGACGAACTCAAGTCTTGCTATATACCGCATTTAGTAAACGATGGAACGGCTATGCATGTCGTCTTCAGCAGTCCGCTCGGTGAGCGCCTTCGCCAGTTGTCCTTGAACAAAACTTCTGACTGGCCCGCGTGAACAAGCTGTTCGCGCGGGCCTTAAAAATGCAACAGCAGGGGAATGGAGAAGTCAAATAAGTGGAAGCTAATCTTGGTAGTTGGCGTGCTATTGATCGCTTGCGCCATCCTCCGATATACACAGTATTCGTCATCTAGCAGCGGTTCATCCAAAACAGCCTTGGCGAACGGATCGGTAAAATCACAGCCACTTCCAGAGTCAGTTAAAACTCAACCTAAGACGACCAAAGAGAAAGAGGTTCCAGCGAAGCGAACAGGCCCGCCATTGATCAGTCCATTCTACTATGAAGCCCGTGACTGGCTGAATTCTTATTGCCCTGTTCTCACAGAACAAGAAGAAGATTTGTTGCTCGAGCGGCATCAACGGAGTCCGCAAACGTTGGTCGCTCTTGCAATGTTAACATCGGGACGGACGGAGGAATTCTTGATTGAGGCGCTCGAAAAAGCGCCCGATGATCCTTTGGTTATTGCAGCAGCTTTAAAGCACCGCAAGGCTCTTGGATTGGGTAAAGAGGAGCTTCTGGAGAGCTACAAGTTAGCTGCTCCAGATGATGCCTTTCCTGATATTATGCTTGCATCTGAAGTGTGGGCTAGTGGTGACAGGGAGAAGGCAGCAGCCTATTTGAAGGAGGCATACGGGAAAAACAGCTATGGGGATTTGCCTGATTTGGTTGAAACACAGGCTAGTCTTCTTCAAGAGGTAGGACGCTCTAAAGAACAGGCTCTTTCAAGGGCACTTGTTTCAAAAAGTGACTTGGCTGATCCAGGTACGATTTTTGCAAATGCTCTGTCTCTGGAGAAGATTGAAACGCTAAGCTCTCAGGACGCCGAGTTGGGACTGTTGCTACTAGATCTCAGCCAGAGACTAAGTATCAGCGATGATGTGCCTCTATGGCAGCGAGATTTTTATTTAGATCAAGAGGAGGGCTTATACAGAAAATTTTCTGGAATAGAGGATCTAGAACAGGTGTTTGATGAAGATCCCAAGCGCCTTGTTCAGGCTGCTAAAGTTGAGCGAGAAGCTATCGCGCCGTTTACACAAGCCTCGAAAGCTATCGTTCCAATCCTTCAGCGATTGAGTGATGAAGACCGAAGGCAGTTCGTTGAAATTGCATCTGGCGTTTCAGAGCAATCGGCTTTGCAGTGGTTGGCACGGCAAGAGCCGGGCGTGTTTGATGAAATTGAAAATCTGGCGAGTGAACCCCACAGTGCGTGGCCCGGAGGAGGAATTTTTTGGGGGACTAGCGAAAAAAACCCATGATAAAAGTACTACTTCTTTCGGATGATTGTCGCATGACGACAGGAATCGGGGCAATGACGAGATCAATTGTGAGAGGGACTTGCTCCGATTTCGAATGGGTTCAGATTGGGTGTAGTTCACTTGATGAAGTTCGTTCCGCAGGAAACCCCGTCGAGCACCCATTGAGTTGTTGTTCTGACAAGCATATCAAAATTTATCCGGACACGGGTTTCTCAAACGCTGCTTATTTTAAAGAAATACTAGCGCAGGTACACACCACATTCTTGAAATTTGTATCGCTAAGGCATTATACGCGTAAACATGAAAAACTTGCATCTGAAAAAAGAGTTCTGCCTTTTAGAGAAAAGGTAGGCGTTACGTTGTTGCGTCTCAGAGATGGCGGGGAAAATCCATCTGTTCGTGGAGAACGCGCACCACATCAACACCAGCATCCATGACGCGGTAAAAGATCACATGATGCCCTACCCGGTGCCTGCGGTATCCTTCCCGGATGTCGTCACAAGGTCGACCGCGTTCTGGATCAAGAGCAAGCTCAACGAAATCATCGTTGATCATCCGCACGTATCGTTCGGCCTGTTCTTCTCCCCAAACATCGACGGTGTAATCCCAAATCTCTTCAAGGTCTGTGACCGCCTTGGGTCGAAGAAAAAACTCTGCCATTTACCGACCCTTTCGGGCCGCGATGAATCGATCAACATCAAAAGACACTGGCCCGCCGCTTTGCTCTCCTTCGATCAAGGCAGCGCGTAGAGCGGCCATCTTGGTTTCTTCATCTTGAAGTAACCGGAGTCCTGCGCGGATAACCTCGCTTGCCGAGCCATAGCGGCCAGCTTTCACCTGGCCCGAAACGAAACCTGAGATTTCTTCACCGAGTTCAACGCTTGTGTTCTTTGCCATTTTCTAAAACTCCTTCTTTGGTTTCTACCAGTATATCATAATTATTGGTAGCTGGTCAAGTTTAGCGGAGCCACAGGCGTTACGGCTCCCAGGTGGGGGATGTTCTCAACAAAAGGAGACTGCCGATGGGGGGCTATGGAACTTTAGGTACCTTTACGTTGCTCGACCCTAGTCGTCCTCAAGTCTGACTGAGGCGGTAAGGCAGATGCATGATGCTCAAAAGAATAGCCTGATTCCGTCGCGACAAAACACTCAAAAAACCGCATCGCCAACGGGGCAGGGGAGGGGCGTTTGAGAGTTTGAGCCTATGAATACCGGCCTTTGCCGTTGATTTTCAGCCCCCTACGCTATTGCACAATAATAACCATTATTGTGCACTGTAATTGATGGTCAACGGTAAATGGCGAATTATCAATATGTTACGGATGTATTAAGTATTATTATTGTGCAATAGCTCGGTTGCCCTTTCGACAATCGGGAGGATTCCTGAAATCCCGTCCGGTATCGTCTTCCTCAGGTGTTTTCTCCTACGGATTGTAGCCGGAGACGTTGGCACGTAGACTTCGCTCAAAAGCTAGACGAAGAGTCGAAGATCCCTTACAATGAACTTTGATGAACTCCGCAACCGATATTTCGAAGAGCTTGCTACGCCAGAAGGAGGCGATTCGACGCGTGAACTCGAGGCGGCAATCCATTACGTTAGAGGAATTCAAGATTCAAGTTGTCCGGCTACAGGCCGCGAGCGGCGTTCAGTCTTCAACCCACGAGTCGAGTTTGCTGATGAAGTCGCACGGCTAGTTGAGTGGGGCGATGACAATGGAATTGCGACCGAATATCGATTAGGGGAACTGCCTCCAGATGATGCTCGAGGCACAGAGCATTTTGTGTGGTTCGAACAGAATAAAGTTCGACGGCTTACCTACGAAACGGCGGAGTATTCCAACCAAGGTCCTTTTGGTCAAACAATAGAGACCTTCGAGCAGGACGGGATGGATGGTAAACCCGTGGTTCTGATGGAGAACCGCAAGGCGTCCCCAAGTGAATACCTTGAGCGCTTGTATCTTCAAAACATTCTGTTCCACATAGAGAATCAGCTTGCTGCAGTCAGTGAGTTTGGGATTGAAACTACGCAACCCCTTTTTGTCGGGGAGCCGGTCTCTGCAGAAGAGCGATCTGTGTTCCTTGAAGAGTTCGGTTTCATTGAGTGGAGGAGTCCGTTGACCTGGTATAGTCGCGATCTACAAATTGCTCTTTCAGATGTAGCAATTCGCAATTTGGTTCGTGGGGAAGGAACCATTTTCCCGTTCGATATCTGGGCACGTCGGCTAGATCCTTCAAAGGACGCTGTATAGTCGCTGCTTCGCTCGAATTCCATAGGACAGCTTTCACAGATGCACGATAACAAATATTATTGTGCGGTAGCGACGGGTGGCTCGCGTTGGTAGCGGATTCTACCGCTGCTAAGAAATGACCGAAGCCCAAACCTATTCTTGGATCTTTTATGCCGTATCCGCATCTGCGAATGCAGAACAGGGAGTGAAGCTTCGGGACATCGAAGCCGTAGCCGATGGGATCAATCACGCCATCCCAGCGCAAAAGGAAATGGCTGCGTCCTTGAGTTGGGCTGAGTCCAAGGGCTTGATCGAGAAACTTGGAAAGAAGGTTTTTTTGACCGCTGCCGGGAATGATTTTGCTGCACCGTTTTCTGAGCAGCCTGGTGGCATGATGAGAACATGGGATCGCATCGCTACTGCATTCGAGAAAATGGGAGCAGACAATACGATCACCCTCGATTGCCGAACAATGGAAGCTGAACAATAATAAATATTATTGTGCTCCATGGGTGACCGGCTAGCATTGGTAGCAATGCCAGTGGAATCCCCATCGACCCTTTTGGAGCGGCTACTCGCCGCCGCCCAGGAGCGGCAACTTGCTCCTACGACGCGCTCGGCGTACCATCGGGCGTGGACGCAGCTACTCGCACATTGTGGGGTCTAACGCCGCAAAGGCACCTAAAGTTCCACAGAGATTTCCGTAAGCGGCGTAACCACAGTGACATGGGCCTATTTTCTTTCCCAGAATCACGCGGCTGGAATGTTGAGGATTTTTGGGGGCTTGATTCCGAAGGAATCTCGAAGGCTCTCTTCTGAAAAATTGTATTCTCCAAGGAGGTTGATGTGCCGCCAAGAGACCACGGAACCGGCCGCGACCGACTGCAACATGGCAATTTGTCTCTCGGGGTCACCTTCCTCGGCGATTTTCTGGGTCAAATTGAGGTAGTTCCAGCAAACGATCGCGTTCTTGACGAGCCGTTTACAGGCTTGGGCGATCTCTTGCTCTTGCCTGTCAGCCTGGATGATTTCGCGCCCCTGACCGACCGAGACTTCGCGAGAGAAGCGATTGGAACTCTCGACTTTGTTGAGCTGTTTTTGGATGGCTTGGCGAAGCTCGAGATCATCGATGTAGCGGAGAATGAAGATGGATTTCAAGATTCTCCCGAAGGCTTTGAGTGCCGTGTAGAGAGCATGCTCTTTGGAATAGGAGTTGAGACGGCGGAAGAGATCTGAGGCAGAAATTTCCTTCAGTTTAATGGTGGTGACGAATCTGAGGATGTCGTCCCAGTGCTTTTCGATGAGTTCGGCGTTGATGTAGCCCGATGGTGTGACTGCCCATGACGACCGATCGACGTCCTTATGGGATTTGAAAAGGTAGAGCTTCTGGCGCTTGAAGCTTTTGATTCTCGGAGCGTAGGAAATACCGAGCAAATGCATGACGCCAAAGATCGCTTCGGTGTAGCCATGTGTGTCGGTTGAGTGGATATCGCTCTTGAGCACATCGTTGTGCATGAGGCCATCGATGACCCAGGCGCTTTCGCGTTCGGCAGCGCTGACTACCAGTGTGTGAAAAAGCAGATGGCGCTCGTCGATGAAGCTGTGAACACTGGCTGCTTTGGATTTCCCTGGATATTTGTGGGAGTAGTTTGCGTTGAGTGAATCGCCTCGAACCTCAAACTGCTGTCCATCGCTGGACGTATGCAGAGTGTCGTTTGAACGTCGATAGACGCTGCCCAGTTCCAGACGATCCATGAAGCGCATCAACCGGTCGTTCACGCTTTGAAGCCCCTCGGGGTAAAAGTACCAGTTGACCGTGTTCTCCAGTTCCGAGGGGTTCACGTCCCTTGAGATTTTCAAAATCTTTCCTGTGCCGATGTCACAGCCAATGGCCGAAATAGCCGCGATGAAGGTTCCCTTGGAGGGTTTGGAACGGTTGTATTGTTGTTGCCAGTGCTGAAACTCGTCCAGGAAATGACTGTGGCGATCAACCGTTGCCAATACCTCGCAAAGGGAGATGTATTGCCTTTCAG